>DHGC01000077.1 GCA_002402585.1 Erysipelotrichaceae bacterium UBA4808
GCAAAGTTGGGTGCATAAATGCGTGGGACACGAACGGATTTTAAAAGGAAAGGAATGCCACCGATATGGTCTTCATGACCATGCGTGATGATTAATGCCTTAACCTTGTGTTGGTTCCGTTGTAAATATCCATAATCTGGAATGACGTAATCCACGCCCAAAAGGCTTTCTTCTGGGAAGCGGACACCGGAGTCAATGATGATGATTTCATCTTGATGCTCATAACAGTACATGTTTTTGCCGACTTCACCGAGACCGCCTAAAGCGTAGACCAGCGTATCGGTATTCCGATCATAGGTCTTTGGTTCTTCTATTATTTGTTTCATAATGCTCCTTAAGCTTCAATTACGAGTGTATTTTCTTCGAGTTTCCACGGATCTTCACGATTGATGCGATCATAGAAAAGAATGCCATTTAAATGGTCGATCTCATGTTGCAAAACCACAGCCAAATAACCGTTTGCACGAAACTCAACAACTTCTTGTTTTAGAATATCATAGGCTTTAACCGTGATGCGCGCATGACGAGGAACCAGTCCTTGGTGTTCATCTTCAACCGATAAACAACCTTCGCCACTTGCCAACACTGTTTTTTGAACGGAATGGGAAATAATCTTCGGATTCGCTAAGACATATTCGTCAAAGTCATCATCCTCATTATCAACCACAACAACCAGCATCTGAACATTGACACCCACTTGTGGAGCTGCCAAGCCAACGGCTGGTTTCAAATCATATTTCTCTGCCTTCTCATCATCACGGGAGTCTTTGACATACCGCAACATCCTTTTTGCCAAAGCCTGATATTTCTGGCTCAGTGGCAATCTTAAAGGTTCAGATTTTTCGCGAAGACTTGGATTATCGTCTTTCACGATGAGTGAATAAGTTAAACGATTCATATAACCTCTATATCCCATATCAAAAAAGGTTTCAAACTTTGGATGATATGTCACATTCTAAAGTACAGTCACATTATAAAGGAAACTATAGTTTTTGTATAGTGAAATGAATTAGGCCTTAATTTGCTCTTCCGCAAGGACACGGATGAAGTCCGGGTGTTTACGATAGCCACCATAAGCAACTTCCTGCATGACCATGTGATAATTGTGGTTGCCTTCGATGATGATGGGACCCTCAGGACCAATGCAGACATCCCAACCAATCAAACGATCCCCTAAAAGCTCACACGCTTGGTTGACCAGAGCAAAGGCTTCATCCAAGTAAGGTACAGGATGTTTATCCAAAAGGATATGGGTGTCTGGATGTTCGAGATAGGTATGATTGCCAACCGCCATCATTTGAAGACCAGGTGCTTTCAAACACATGTTCTGCATGTCCACTGGCACAAAGAAACCTCCGGATGAGCCCGGATTATCCACGACAAAACCTTTACGTCCAAAACGCATCAAAGCACTCATGACACGACTGGGTTCATGCAAAGGCTTGTATGTATCAACACGTAAGGTGTTGATGGAATACGGTGAGACCATTTGAACATCCAGATGTTGGATGATGGTTTCTTGAATGATGTAATGAGCTGCTGTAATGGCATTGAAAACGGTATCGTATTCAGTTTCGCTGGTGTTGTGGTCCAAACGATAGGCATTGGTTCCACCTTTGCCATCGACAGGTTTGATGAAGATGCTTTGGTATTTGGATGCAAGCATCCATTCCTTAGCCAAAGTTTTAAAAGTCTCCACATCCTTGATTTCAAACGACGTTTTAAAGTCATTAAAACGTCGTTTATCATTGTAAACAATGATTTTGGGTGTCGGAATATTGTTTTGGATACAGAATTGATAGAACTTGACCTTATTGATCAAGGTTTCAGCACTCTCATCACTATGCAAGATCCGTGAGAGTTGTAGCTTACCGATTTCCGCGTCTCTTAAGTAATTATTGAAAGGAAGGCTGTTCTTTCGATACAATAGACGACTCAAGTATTCTTTTGCGAAACGTCTTTCTTTTATTGAATAGAAACCTAATTCAAAGGCGATTTGAATAAGATTCTTACGTAAGGGATCATTGAGAATGCGGTCGAATTTTGATTTACGCGTCGCCATGAATATCCTCTAAACCGAAGTTTTTGGCGAGTTCAGTATCCGATACCTTACGATAATCTTTAGAACTAAGGTAGAAGCCCAAACCCATCAAGACCCAAACCAACAATGCGATCAATGAAGGGGTGGACAGTACAGCTGGACTTCCTGGCATCAATAACAAGACGGCAAAGCCAATGGAGAATAGACTACCCAAGAAGGCAAAAGGCGCATTCTTTCTTAATTCGACATTATTTTTATCGCGAAGATACAAGACGAATGCGGTTGCGGAAGTATAGAAGTATCCTATAGCAGCCCCGATGCTTGCCATGTCTACGATCCATAATAATGCAGCTCGACCCACCCAAGGTGCGATCAATGAAATCGCAAGTACGAATAGCAGCGCAAAGGAAGGTGTTTTATGAACGGGATGAATCGTACCAAAGGGCTTAGGAAGGGCATACGTACGTGCCATCCCTAGAAATAAACGACTGGTTGCCAAAAGGAAGCCATTGATACCACTCAAGATCGCACTCAGAATCGCGATGCCGAGAATGAATAAACCAAATTTACCTGCGACCATTTCAACAGCCTCACCCGTTGCCCAATGGGGTTGTGTTTGTAAATATTCGACCCAAGGGAAAACCATGGCGGTCATCGTATTGACCAAGATGTACATCAAAGCACCAATGATAATGGAAATAAGCATCAAACGATAGGATTTCTTAGGATTGAACTTGAACTCCTCAGATGCCTGTGGAATCGTATCAAAGCCTACAAAAGCCCATGGGGCAATGGCCACAATGGACAAAATACCAGCCCACATCGACTTATGTGGAGAAAAGAGTGGTTGAAGATTATTGAAATCGACATTTGGACTGAATAAAGTAAGAATGAAGAGGACTACAATGCCTCCACTTAACCCAAAGGCTAAGAACTTTGCAAGATTACCAAATAGTTTGACTCCACGAATGTTCGCTAAGGTTAATAAGATCAGCGTTAAACTCGATACAAAGATTTCACCCAGATAGACATCCCAACCAGCGACGGTATAAAGATAACCTACTTGAATGACACCTGGAAACATGTAGCGACTGATCAGACCCAAGGCTGTTGCGTTGAGCGGAACGATACTTAAATAGGATAAACCCAACATCCATGCCGCAAAAAACGCGTGTTTACGTTTAAAACCGACATAGGCATAGGTGAATTCACCACCCGCAACTGGAAAACGATGAATCAAGACACCATAGCTGCGCGCAATAAAAATCATTATGATCGCACCAATGCTTAACGCGATGGCAGTACCCAATGGTCCTGCATCGTTTAAGAATTTATTCCCCGGAAGGACGAAACAACCCCAACCGATTATCGCACCTAATGCCAACGACCAAACATCCAATTCACTAAGATCTCTTTTTAAATTATCCATGGTTTTACCCTCAATGAATTCATTATACAAACCCATCGCCTTAATATCAAACGTGTTCATATTTTAAGCTACCAGGTACTGGGTTTTTTGGTACAATAAGCGTGATGAAAAAACCGCGACTCAGCTTACGCCTCCCAAAAGGAAGAGACCTTTCCATACAAATCGCCATGATCCTGTTAGGCATCATCGGTTTCTTTATGATCATATCCGCATCGATGACCACCAATACCTCTGCGCAAGCATTAGGTTTGGTTGCGGCAAAACAATTTGCCTTTTTATTCGTCGGATACATTGGATACATCATTTTTGCACACTTGTTTGATATCATGTGGTTCAAACGCCACATCATCCCTTTAGGGGTCATCTTATTTGTAAGTTTGCTTATTCCACTTTTTTTCCCTGCTGTTAATGGGGCTCAAGCTTGGATTCAACTTCCAGCTGGAATGACCATCCAACCCAGTGAATTTGCAAAATTAGGAGCTGTCATTCTTTTGGCGGTCTATATCGGGGATGCTAGGGGTAAGAATATTCGTTTGTCTGATTTGATTCAAGTTCCTTTTTATTACATTGGGGCAACCATTCTCTTGATAATTTTGATTCAAAAAGATACAGGAACGGGAGTGGTGCTCTTTGTGATGGTGGTCTTTGAGTTCTTGATGGCAGGGCATAAGAAGTTGGTTCCTTTACAGATCACAATTGTGGTTTTAATTCTAATCACGGTGTTGTTGTCATTTCTGGTCTTATCACCAGCGGGAATCTATTTTGTTAAGAATGTTTTAAATCTACCGACGTATATGGTTTCACGTTTTGAGAACACCATCAATCCCTTTATTAATAAATATGGAAGTGGGTATCAATTGGTCAATGGTTTGGTCGCCTTTGTCAAAGGCGGTTGGTCCGGTGTTGGCTATGGTAAGAGTCTTCAAAAATACGGTTATCTACCTGCTGCTAAGACAGACTTCATTTTGGCTGTTTTGGCAGAAGAATTTGGGTTCTTAGGCGTAACACTTGTGGTGGTTTTGTACTTCACCTTGATCTATCGTTTATTGAAACATGCCTTGAATGCGAACAATGAGAAGACCCGAATGGTTCTCGTTGGGATTGCGATGTATATCTTCAGTCATTTCGTCTTGAATGTGGGAGGTGTCACCGCTTTGATTCCTTTGACAGGGGTTCCTTTATTGCTTCTATCATCTGGTGGCTCGAGTACCTTATCCATCATGTTTGGCTTGGGCATTGCGCAAGCATTGATTGTTAAACAGAATCGGCAGGAACTTGAAACATGAGAATCATCGCGGGTTCACGTAAATCCCGAAGCATCAAAGCGCTACCTGGTCAGAATACGCGTCCAACCTTGGATGTGGTCAAGGAAGCTTTATTCGCAAGCATTGGGCCATGGATCGAGGATAAATTGATTTTGGACTTATTTGCAGGCAGTGGCAATATCGGTTTGGAAGCCTTATCCAGAGGTGCAAAACAACTAGTATTTGTGGATGGGTCGAGGGAAGCCTGTCAGATCATCCAAGAAAACATCAACACCTTGGATTTTAAGTCTGAATCGACCTTATTAAGGATGGATGCATTTCAAGCCTGTCGCTATTTAAAAAATAAACAGCTTATGTTTGACTTAGTATATTTAGATCCACCGTATGCAAAACTTGATTTGACAAAAGTGCTTAGAGCATTGGATCCCATCACAAACCTTGATTCAAAGATTATATATGAATGTTTAAAGGATGAGTCCGTGCAGCTACCCGAAGGCTATGCGCTTGATAAAACAAGCATCTATGGTAGAATTGCCTTATACTTCATGCGGAGGACAACATGAAAAAAGCCATCTATCCAGGGACATTCGATCCAATTACACGAGGTCATCTGGATATCATTCGTCGTGCCAGTTCGTTGGTTGACCATCTCGAAGTGGTGATTATGCATAATCCTACAAAGTCATCTTCTGATTTCAGTGTTGAAGAACGACTCGAAATGATTAATGCCATCATTAAAGAATTTGATAATGTCAGTGTCAGTGCCCAAAGAGGTCTGACCGTGGATTATGCTAAAAAATCAGGAGCGAAGATCCTTTTCCGCGGTATTCGAGCGGTTATGGATTATGAATATGAACTCCAGCAAGCAACTGCCAACATGGTGTTAGCAGAGGATATCGAAACGGTCTTCTTATTGACACGTCCAAAATATTCCTTCTTATCGTCATCGGTTGTTAAGCAGATTGCTGTAAACAAAGGTGATTTGAGTCCCTTTGTGCCGGAAAGCATCAAAGCGATGATCGAGGCGAAATACAAATAAAGCCTTACCTAAATATGTTTATAAATAGTCGAGACAGCTTGACTATTTTTGTTGTTTAGGGATATTTTAGCACTTAAATGTTGACAGTGCTAAAAGCTGTGCTATACTATTAGCAGACATCTTTATTGAGTGCTAAGGAGGTGACGGAATGTTAAGCAGTCGTAAGATCGAGATCTTAAAAGCCATTGTCGAATCGTTTATCGCCAGTGCTGAACCTGTTGGTTCAAAGACCTTGATGGAATCCTTTAATCTTCCGTATTCATCCGCAACCATTCGCAATGAGATGTTGGAGTTAGAGAACTTGGGATACCTAGAAAAGACCCATACCTCTAGTGGACGTGTTCCTTCAACCTTAGGGTATCGCTACTATGTCGAGCACTTGATGGTGGATCGCATGGAACCTTCATTGGAATATGCTTTACAAGAAGTCTTCTTTGATCGTCAGTTGAATATTGAAGAAGTCATCAAGCGGAGTTGTGACATTTTGGCTCAAATGACCAATCTGACGTCGATGGTCTTAGGACCCGATGCGAGCACACAAACCTTGGAGCACATCAATCTCTTCCCAGTCGACCAAAACAAAGCCGTAGCTGTCTTCATCACCAATACCGGACATACCGAGAATCGTGTGTTTCAGTTTGATGAGAAGATCAGTGTTGAAGAATTGGCACACTTCTGTGCTATTCTCAATGAACGCTTATCGGGGACGACTTTGGATCAAGTTGTGGCTAAATTGCAGTTGATCAAGCCGATACTGGCTCAATCCATTGCAAAGTATGAAGCCATCTTCCAAGCTTTCTTCAATGCGTTCATTAAATTTGCGAACACAAATTTTTATTTAAGTGGTACGAACAATGTCTTCAACCAACCTGAATTCACGGACATCAATAAACTTAAACAATTGATGAATATGTTTGAAAACAGTCAGATTTGGAAAGAGATTGGATCGAATCAAAACAACCTACGTTTGGAACACGGCAAACATTCAAGCATTTCTTGGTTGGATGATATGGCCGTCGTGACCAGTACCTTCCAGTTGGACGATCAAGAATCAGGACAACTCATGGTGGTTGGGCCCAGCCGTATGGAATATGACCGTGTTGTCGCTCTGATGGAATTCTTAAGCAGTGCGATCGAAAAGGTATATGGAAAAGGAGATTCATCATGAGTGAAGAAAAAGAGATATTAGAAACGGAAATCGTTGAGGAACATCACGAGAAGAAACACAGCGAGCATAAAAAAGACAAACATACAGAGAAAATCAAAAAATTGGAAGCGAAGATTGAAGAGCTCGAAGAGCTGAACAAGAAGCTTCAGAACGATTACTACAAAGCTTACGCCGATGCGGAAAACATCAAGCGACGCAATCAACAGGATTTGGAGACAGCCAAGAAGTATCGCATCCAGAGCTTCGCTTCGGATCTGCTTCCAATCATTGATAACTTCGAACGGGCACTCAGTACGCTTGAAGATCCGGAGAGTGCGATTGCGAAGGGTGTCTTGATGACCTACAATCAGCTTATTGAATCCTTGAAAAAGGAAGGCGTCGAAGAGATCTTAGCAGAGGGTCAAGTCTTTGATCCAAACTTCCATCAACCCTTGATGACGGAAAAAGTAGAAGGGGTTGAAAGCAATCAAGTTCTACAGGTTTTACAAAAGGGATACAAATTGAAAGATCGATTACTAAGACCTAGCTTGGTCAAGGTAAGTGAATAAAAGGAGCACAACTATGAGCAATAAAATTATCGGAATTGACTTAGGAACAACGAATTCCTGTGTCGCTGTCATGGAAGGTGGCGAAACCAAAGTCATCGTCAATCCAGAAGGCAATCGTACAACCCCATCCGTGGTTGCATATAAAAACGGTGAACGTATCGTTGGGGATGCGGCAAAACGCCAAGTCGTAACCAACAAAGAATCGGTTTTGTCCATCAAACGTTTGATGGGTTCAAACAAGACGGTAACATTAGAAGGTAAATCGTATACACCACAAGAAATCTCTGCGATGATCTTGCAATACATCAAGGCATATGCAGAAGATTACTTGGGTGAAAAGATCACTAAAGCTGTCATTACCGTTCCAGCGTATTTCAACGATGCGCAACGTCAAGCTACCAAAGATGCCGGTAAGATCGCTGGTTTGGAAGTCGAACGGATCATCAATGAACCTACGGCTGCAGCTTTGGCATTTGGTATTGATAAAACCGAAAAAGAACAAAAAGTCTTGGTCTTCGATCTTGGGGGCGGTACGTTTGACGTATCCATCCTTGAATTAGCGGACGGGACCTTTGAAGTCTTGGCTACCGCAGGCGATAACATGTTGGGTGGCGATGACTTTGATAATGTCGTCGTAGACTGGTTGGTCGATCAATTCAAGAAAGACAATGGTGTTGATTTGCGTCAAGATAAAATGGCGATGCAACGTCTAAAGGAAAGTGCTGAAAAAGCGAAGAAAGATCTTTCTTCCATGGTCAGCACCCAAATCTCCTTACCCTTCATTTCCGCAGGAGCAGCAGGACCTTTACACATTGAGACCAGCTTGAGTCGTGCTAAATTCGAAGACATGACACGTCATTTGGTTGAGCGTTGTGTTGGACCCGTTCGTCAAGCGCTTAAAGATTCGGGCTTGACCAAGAATGATATCCACCAAGTTCTATTGGTCGGTGGATCCACACGTACTCCAGCCGTTCAAGAACTTGTTCGTCAAGAATTGGGTAAAGAACCAAACCGATCCGTCAATCCGGATGAAGTCGTTGCCATCGGTGCAGCCATCCAAGGGGGCGTCATCAGTGGTGATGTCAAAGATGTCTTATTACTCGATGTCACACCATTATCCTTGGGTATTGAAACCATGGGTGGTGTCATGACAACCTTGATTCCACGCAATACAACCATTCCAACAAGCAAGTCGCAAGTCTTCTCAACAGCAGCGGATAACCAACCCGCGGTTGATATCAATGTCCTGCAGGGTGAGCGTCCGATGTCCAAAGACAACAAATCCTTAGGTCTCTTCAAGTTGGATGGCATCGCAGCTGCTCCACGTGGTGTGCCTCAGATTGAAGTCACCTTTGACATCGACGTTAATGGCATCGTTCACGTATCGGCCTTGGATAAAGGCTCGAATAAGAAACAATCGATTACGATCTCTGGATCTTCAGGTTTAAGTGATGAAGAAATCCAACGCATGGTCCGCGATGCGGAAGAACATAAAGCAGAAGATGAACGTTTGAAAGAGGCCGCTGAATTGAAGAACAAAGCTGAACAATTTATTCATCAGATCAACAAATCCCTAGAAACTGAGAATGCGAATGTCACAGCTGAACAAAAAGCGGAAGTCACGAAATTACGTGATGAACTTCAACAAGCGTTGAATGACAACAACATCGATCTCTTGAAAGAGAAGATCGATCAGTTGGAACAAGCTGCACATCAAATGGCTGAAGCAATGTATCAAACGCAAGACCAACAAGGTCAAGCAGCTGGGCCACAAGATGACAATGTCGTTGATGCGGATTTCAAAGAAAAAGAATAAAACTTAACCTAGGGATTTCCCTAGGTTTTATCCTGGAGGGCTAAATATGGCAGATAAACGAGACTATTATGAGGTGTTAGGAATTAGTAAAACCGCGACTGAAGCGGACATCAAAAAAGCCTATCGAAGCCTTGCGAAAAAGTATCACCCCGATATCAATAAAGAAAAAGGGGCGGATGTAAAGTTTAAAGAAGTACAAGAAGCGTACGAAGTTTTAAGTGACCAACAAAAACGTGCCAACTATGACCAATTCGGTCATGCGGGCATGGATAATAATGGTTTTGGTGGTTTCGGTGGTTTCCAATCCGGTGGTTTTGAAGACATCAATGATATCTTTGGATCCTTCTTTGGTGGAGGCTTCAATCAATCCCAGCGCCGTCAATCGGGTCCACGTAAAGGTGAAGATCGATTGATGCAGATGCGGGTTGACTTCATGGATGCGATCTTTGGTAAGACGGAAAGTATTTCTTTGGATGTTGAGGAACAATGTTCGGTTTGTATGGGCAATGGTGCCCACAGCAAATCCGATGTCCAAGTGTGTCCAACCTGTAATGGGAAAGGTTCGGTAACCACCCAACAAAGAACACCGTTTGGTGTCTTCCAATCCTCGAGTGTATGTCCGGAATGTCAGGGTACTGGTAAGAAAATCCTCAATAAGTGTGCGAAATGTCATGGTCGTGGATACGAAAAGAAGCGCGTCACCGTAGACATCAAGATTCCTGCAGGCATTCATTCCGGCCAACAACTCCGTGTTCCTGGCAAAGGTGAACGTGGTGCACAAGGGGGTCCAAATGGGGATCTCTATATTGAAATCGTCGTTGCGAAACACAAGTTCTTCCAACGAGAAGGTAATCATATCTATATCACGGTTCCTGTTTCTGCCATCGATGCGACTTTAGGGTGTAAAATCGATGTCCCAACGGTACATGGGGATGTGGAACTCACGATTCCTTCCGGTACCCAACATGGCACGCAATTCCGCTTAAAAGGGAAGGGTGTCAAAGATCTAAACTCTACCAACATGGGCGATCAATTTGTTGAGGTCAAGCTACAGGTAGATGATAAACTCAGTCGTGAAGAAAAAGAACTTTACGAGAAATTACGCAAAATCCAAGGAAAAGACTCGATTTACGATCGTTTCAAAAAAGCTTTCAAGTAACGGGTCACCGTTACTTTTTTGTCTCTCGAAAGGAGTCCTATGAGTACCAATCAATTTACCCAAAAACTACAGTTTATTTTAAGTACCGCCGCTGAACATGCTTTCAGTCAGAATCACCCTGAGGTGACCTGTGCGCATGTGTATTTGGCGATGTTGGAAGATGGCATTTTAGATGGCATCTTATCCCGGTTGAATATCCAGAAAAACCAGTTTAAAACGCTTGTGAACCAAGCCGTTGAACAGCTTCCTGTTCAAAGTGAGGCCAATCAACCCAATTTATCCAAGGATCTAAATCAAAGCATCCTCAATGCATTGAATGAGATGAAAAAGAACCAAGAGTCGCATTTAGGAGCGCTATTACTCTTCAAGGTCATGGTTTTGAACAAGAGTCCACTTTCTCAGAAGTTGGTGGATACCTTTAGAATCAATGCGAGTCAACTGAACCAAGCCATTCAAACATCCCTTCAAGGTAAGAAAGTTCAAGCTGAAGATGCGGAGAATCAACTCGAAGCCCTTAAGAAATATGGTAAGGACTTGGTCGAAGAAGTACGTAGTGGGAAGATCGATCCCATCATTGGAAGAGATGATGAGATCCGAAGAGTAATCGAAATCCTATCGCGCAAAACCAAGAATAATCCAGTTTTAATCGGCTTTCCTGGGGTTGGTAAAACAGCCATCGCAGAAGGTCTCGCTTGGCGCATCATGAAGGGTGACGTACCCTTTGGACTCAAAGATAAGCAGCTCATTGAACTCGATATGGGTGCTTTGATTGCGGGTGCGAAGTATCGTGGTGAATTTGAAGAACGCCTAAAAGCGGTCTTGGATGAAATCAAACAAGCTGAAGGATCTATCATTCTTTTCATAGATGAACTCCATAATCTCGTTGGGGCAGGAAAGACTGAAGGATCGATGGATGCGGCAAACCTATTGAAGCCAATGTTGGCACGTGGTGAACTACGCTGTATCGGTGCCACAACCTTTGATGAATACAAAAAGCATATTGAAAAGGATGCGGCCTTAGAGCGTCGTTTCCAGAAAATCACGGTGGATGAGCCAAGCGTGGAAGAAACCATCTCCATCTTACGTGGACTCAAGGATCGTTATGAATCTCATCATGGGGTAAACATCAAAGACGAAGCGATCTTGGCAGCTGCGAAGCTGTCCAATCGCTATATCAATGATCGTTTTCTACCGGATAAAGCCATCGACTTGATTGATGAAGCTTGTGCGACCATCCGTGTTGAGATGGACTCCATGCCTCAAGAACTGGATGTCTTGAATCGAAAGATCATGCAGTTGGAGATTGAAGAAATCTCACTACGTAAAGAAACCGATGAGCGTGCTTTGGATCGATTGGAAGAAATCCAGAAAGAACTTTCCAACCTCAAAGAAGAACATAAGATTCTCAATTTGAAATGGCAAGAAGAGAAGAAATACTTAGACCAAATCAAGTTGGATAAAGAAGCCTTGGAAAAAGCACGCATGGACTTGGAGAATGCGACGAATGATGCACGCTATGAAGAAGCTGCACGTTTGCAGTATGAAACCATCCCTAATCTTGAAAAACGTATCGCATCCCACCAAGAAAAAGATAAAGATAATCCACTGATTCAAGAAATCGTCGATGAGGAACTCATCGCAAAGATTGTCTCACGTTGGACACATATTGATGTTCATCGTTTACTTTCGACCGATCGACAGAAGCTTTTACAATTGCCTAAGTTCTTAGCACAACGTGTTATGGGACAGGATGAAGCCATCCAATTGGTCAGCTCAGCCATCATGCGGTCCAAAGCTCATATTCAGGATGAACATCGTCCCATTGGGTCATTCCTCTTCTTAGGACCTACCGGTGTTGGTAAAACAGAAGTTGCACGTGCACTCGCTGAGCAACTCTTTGATGATGAATCCAAGATTGTGCGCATCGACATGAGTGAATACATGGAGAAACATTCCGTGTCCCGCTTGATTGGAGCGCCTCCAGGCTACGTTGGTTATGAAGAAGGGGGCCAATTGACGGAAGCGGTTCGGAGAAAACCTTATTCGATTGTTTTGTTGGATGAAATCGAGAAAGCACATCCCGATGTCTTCAATATTCTTCTACAAATCTTAGAAGATGGAAGGATCACCGACAATCAAGGTGTAACGGTAAACTTCAGGAATACCCTCGTGATCATGACATCCAACCTCGCTTCACAATACATCCTCGACAATGATCTGGATCGTCGTGAGCAATTGGTCATGAATGAAGTCCGTCGAACCTTTAAACCGGAGTTCATCAATCGAATCGATGAAATCGTCATCTTCAATCCATTGAATACAGAAGTCTTGGGTCAGATTGCAGAGAAGTTCATCTTTGAACTCAAACAACGTTTAGCAGAACAAAATTATCGTTTAGAAGTCAGTCTCCCCGCTAAGCAAAACATCATTCGTGAGGGATCCGATCTTCAGTATGGTGCACGACCCATGAAACGACACATGCAACGTCAAATTGAAAGCAAGTTGGCGTACTTCATCTTAGAACACAATCCGCCGCAAGATAGTTTACTTTTAGTGGACTATGAAGACTTTGATTATGTCGTAAGGATTAAGAATCAAATGAATTAATACATAAAGCCATCTACTAAAAATGGCTTTTTTAAACTATGAATCTTTTTTTAAAAGACAAGATGCACCATCGACTCATACTTTAGATCATAGTGTATAAAATCTTAAGGTTTCTATATACAGTCGTCCTTTGACAAGCTATATCTTTCAATTTATAGTGGTCTTGAAAGATTAAGAGAAAAATAATAGAGATTGTATGAAATCGAATAAAGATACGGTATATGAGTTCATCCAAAACTATTTCAAACTACGTGTCAATCGAGAAGAATTCGGATTGAGTACGATTTTCATCGCCGAACAATTGGGCATTCAAAGATCTAATTTATCTGCTATCTTGAACAAACTCGTAGAAGAAGGTAAAATCGAAAAAAGCATTGGCAGGCCAGTTCTCTATAAACCGATTATCGGTGGATTGAATACAAGTAATGAAACATCTTGTTTTAAGTATCTAATTGGGCTAGACGCAAGTTTAAAGAATGCGGTGCAATTAGCGAAAGCAGCCATACTCTACCCACAAAAAAGTCTAACAAGTTTAATTACTGGGGCACCTGGAACGGGGAAAAGTTACTTTGCTAAACTTATGTATGAGTTTGCAGTCGAAAATGAGGTTTTGGAGAATAAGGCACCTTTTGTAAAATTGAATTGTCGCCATTATATTGATACATTCGATCTTCTTCACAAAGAGCTTTTTTCAGAGAGCACTTATGATTTTACAAATCTTTTTGATCGTGCTAACAATGGCGTGCTATTTATTGATCATTTTGATCTTTTACCACCTTTAACCCGTACACAATTGATCGATTTCCTAGAAACGAAAACTTATCAAGTGATTGGGACTTCGACCCGAATTACATGTTCGTGCATTCTTATTCTTGCCTGCGATGATAATGCGCCACAGACTATCCTTGATAGTTTTGCACAAAAAATTCCGATTCGAGTCATTTTACCTTCACTCAATCGTCGTACACTCGAAGAACGTTTTCAACTTATCCAACATTTTTTCAAGATTGAAGCAGCACAAATAGGAAGAACAATAGAAATCAATTCAGAACTTTTGCGCTCTTTGCTTTTGTATGAATGCCCACATAATGTTAAGCAACTTCAAAATGATGTCAAAATTGGATGCGCGAACGCTTATGTTCGTTATATGAGAGAAGAAGGGCATTTCAAAGTCTTTATATCAGATTTTGAAAGCTATGTTCGAAAAGGTTTCCTGTATTATAAAAAGTATCGCGATGAAATTGAGCACATCATTCCTCAGTCATATCATTACGCTTTTAGTTCAAATAGTATGGAACGCTCAAAATTGAGTGAACAAGAACACCAAAAACAATCATTCTATGACGAAATAAACACGCGCATCGTCGAACTCCAGTCAAGAGGAATCGAACAATCGGATATCCATCAAATCATCAGTGATGAAATGGAGAGTTCATTTAGCAAGTATCGAACAGCATTGATTAAGCAAGCTGTTAACAAAGAGCAACTGTCTAAACTTGTCAGTCCGAAACTTATTAGTTATGTCGAGAATTTCCTTAACGAGGCTTCGATTCGATATGATGTCATCTATCCTTCTTCAATCTTCTATGGTTTATGTTTACATTTAAATTCTACCCTTAATAAATTGGACCGTATGCCGCTTTTATCTAATGAGCAGATTATGGAGATTGTTGAGGTTAATAAAGATGCGTATGCATTTTGCTTACGCTTTACTAGAATGCTTGAGAACAAACTAAACATAAAACTCCCCATCGATGAAGTTGTCTTCATCACAATGTTTCTTACAGGGCATTTAGAGGAAAGAAAAAGCGAAGCTTCAAGCGTTGTTCTGATTATCATGCATGGAAATTCAGCCGCAAATTCAATCGCTGAAACTGTGAATAGTTTAGTGAAATGTGATAATGCCTACGCTTATGACATGTCTCTCGATAAGCCCATGCAAGAAGCTTATGAAGATATAAAAGATAAAATTGAATTGATTCACCGAGGGAAAGGAATCATTGTTATTTATGACATGGGTTCAATAAAAACGATGTGCGAAAACATCGCTGTTGAAACTGGTATTGAAATTCGTATGATCAATGTTCCAATCACCTTAATAGCGCTTGATACATCCCGAAAGATTTCCATGGGTAATTCGATGGACGCAATTGTTGAAAGTGTAAGACGATCGACAAGTGTTTATATTGATGCTCAGACATTGAAAAATACGAATCTAAAAGAGGGTGAAGTCATTGTGACATTGTGCAACACTGGGATGGGTGGAGCAAATCAACTAATGCATTATTTAAGAAAAAATCCAAGTCTCGATGCGATTGAAATCATCCCATTAGCTCAAAATGATCGACTAAAACTTGAAGTCGATATCCGTCAAATTCAAGAACTTAAGACAATTCGTTGGTTGGTGGGTACATATGATCCAAATCTATCCATTCCATTCATTCCAATTTCTAAGGTGTTTGAAACAGAAGTGGATCATTTGGATAAACTCTTCAACTATGAAACGAATGAAGTAGATGGCGAATATACTGTTATCTATGAGTACTTAAGTGAGCAATTAAAACATGTAGATATTCGGAAGTTAAAGCGTTTTCTACCGAATGTGATTAGGGATATTCGTAGGGAAGCTCAGAATAAGCTAAGCCGAGACCAAGAGTTAGGGTTGTTCATTCATATTGCGTGTTCAATCAATCGAATCCTCAGCCATGAACGCTGTCCTATTAATCTGCAAAAGGAAATCATCTTAACTAAATATGAACATACGTTTAAAGCGGTGATTCGTATGCTTAAACCACTTGAAAGAAGTTTTGATTTGATATTCAGTGATGATGAAATCGCAAATATCGTATCGATTATCAAACAATTGTGAGGGTGAAATGAGAATTCTACTTATATGTGCTTCCGGTATGTCAACAGGGATACTAATGAGGAAAATGGTTCAAGAAGCAAGTAAATGCACTTCTGATTTTGAAATCAAGGCTTGTTCATTCCAAGATTATGAATTTTACGGGAATGATTTTGATGTCATTCTACTTGGACCACAACTTTCGTATAAGCTTAAAGTGATCGAAGAAAATATACAGATCCCAATTGGTGTAATACCAGGGTATGATTTTGCCATTGGAAATGCGAAGGCTATTTTTAAATTAGCAGAAGAACTTATAAGCAAAGCAAGAGGTCAAAAATGAAACATAGTTTTCCTGAAGGATTTTTGTGGGGTGGAGCGACAGCAGCAAATCAATGTGAAGGGGCATGGAATGTCGACGGTCGAGGACCAACGGTATTTGATTACATCACAAGTGGTTCACATACAAAACCAAGGATATTTACACGGAAGCAAGAGCCGGGTGTGCACTATCCAAATCGTCAAGCAATTCATCATTACGAACGTTATGAGGAGGATATCCGACTATTTGCCGAAATGGGATTCAAGTCCTATCGCATGTCACTTTCTTGGACACGTTTTTTTCCAAAAGGAGATGAAGTTGAAGCAAATCCGCTTGGTATTGAGCATTATCGAAAAGTCTTTGTGCTCTGCAAAGAGTTGGGGATTGAGCCTATTGTCACGTTGAACCATTTTGAAATGCCATTATATTTAGTGGAACAATATCAAGGATGGTCAAATCCAATTGTAGTTGAGTTTTTTATAAATTATGTTCGTGTGGTGTTTGATGCGTATAAAGATCTTGTCAAATATTGGTTGACCTTTAATGAGATTAACATGATGACACTGCCATTTGGAAGTTTATTGGCTGGAAAGAAACTTGAAGAGGGTGTTTCCTTTATTTCTATGAAAAAAGAAACAACTGACGAAAAAAACATTACGTTTTCAAGCGTTGCATCATCAATTCATCGCAAGTGCTCGAGCAGCTCATTTGGGTCGTAGGATTCATGATGGGTTTCAGTTTGGATGTATGATGAATGGAATGATGTATTACCCATACTCGAGTCATCCAGATGATGTTTTAGAAACACAGAAGAGAACGAACATTGGCAATTTCTTATGTGGTGATGTTCAAGTTCGTGGTTCTTACCCAGGCTATGCTAAGCGATATTTTTTAGAAAATGATATCAAAATTGAACAAAGTGAAAAGGATGAGCAGATTTTAAAGAATGGAACAGTTGACTTCTATGCTTTTAGTTATTATGCATCAAACTGTATATCAATAGATCCATCCATAAATAAGATGAATGGAAACTTCAGTATGGGAATACAAAATCCTCATTTAAAAGCTTCGGATTGGGGTTGGGTTGTTGATCCTACAGGCTTGCGTGTCTATTTGAATAGGGTGTATGATCGTTATCAGATTCCATTAATGATTGTTGAAAATGGACTCGGTGCAGTTGATGAAGTTAGTGAAGATGGACATGTCCATGATGATTATCGTATTGACTATATGCGTCTTCATATTCAACAGATGGCTGAAGCCATTAAGGATGGTGTGGATCTATTTGGTTTTACGCCTTGGGGTTGTATTGATCTTGTGTCAGCAGGCACTGGAGAGATGAAAAAACGATATGGAATGATTTATGTCGATATTGATGACATCGGAGAAGGGACAGGCAATCGTATTAGAAAAGACTCCTTTTATTGGTATAAGAAAGTTATTGAGTCCAATGGAGCGTCTTTAGAATAACCACGAATTTGTGGTTTTTTTATTCATAAATTAAGGGTTCGAACACATGTAGATAGAGCTTTTAAATGATACAGATTATTGACTTATCAATATGAATAGCATTCAATTATTAATTCTCTACCCATACTGTATAAGTTGTCCATACACTAAGGATTTTCAATGATTTGAAAGTCTAAATGACATCGTTTAAGATGAGATCAACATTAGATTGATTGATGACGAAAGAGGTAGGTGTTCTATGAGTTTAGAAGATATCGCAATGCATCTCATAGCGAATTCAGGAGAAGCACGATCAGAGGCATTTATTGCACTCCAAGAAGCAAAAAAGGGCAACTTTGAAGAAGCATATAGCCATATGCAACGCTCGGAGTCATTGAGCCTTTTGGCACACAAGGCTCAAACTGAGCTTTTGGTCAATGAAGCGAATGGTGTGAAGAATGACCTTAGTATCTTGCTTATTCATGCACAAGATCATTTGATGGCGAGTTTATTAGCGAAAGAATTGATTTCAGAAATTATTGAATTGCATCAGTTAAAAGCAGACAAAGTAAACAACTAAAGGAGAGGTGTATGGAAAACGATAAATTTATGGATAAGCTTTCAGCATTCTTAATGCCGATAGGAACATTCCTGTCGATGCAAAGACATATTTCAGCCATTTCAGCTGGATTCATGTCAATATTGCCCGTTACTTTGATCGGAGCAATCAGTCAAATCATTACGAATCCACCGATAACAGCAGACGCCATCGCTAAAGGGGGATTATTCGCATCCATATTAGGGCCTTGGTACAATTTTGCTCAAGCCAATAAGGTGATGCTCAGTATTCCCTATAACATGACAATGGGAATCATCGGTGTCATTGCGGCATTTGCAATTGCTTATCACTTAGCGAAAAGCTATAAAATGAAGCAACTTCAAGCGGGATTCATCTCAATGATCATGTTTTTAATGATCGCTGGTCCTGCAACCTTGCTAACATTAGCAGATGGTACGACAACTGTTACAGCGATCGACACATTCTTGCTTGGTGGAACAGGTTTATTTACAGCTATTGTCATTGCGATCGTTTCAGTTGAGATTACACGCTTCTGCGAACGGAAGAATCTTGTAATTAAGATGCCAGAAGCTGTTCCAACTGCTATGGCCGAGTCTTTTTCATCAATCATTCCACTTGCAATCAACCTAATTGTGATCTTTGGCTTCAATCAGGTTATTGTAGCAGCTACAGGTTATGGATTGCCACTTATGATTATGGGCATTCTATCTTTGCCACTCGCTGCACTCAATTCAATACCAGGAATGGTTATCATTGGTATTTTTGCAAGTTTGTTGTGGGTCATGGGGATTCATGGAACGATGGTTGTCTTTATGGCCTTGATGCCTGTGCTCATTGGTGCCGTTACACAGAATGCTGAACTTGTAGCAAACGGTCAAGCGCCGATTTTCCAACCCATCTTCTTGTTTATGGGCTCGATGGCTGTGGGCGGAGCAGGGAACACGCTTGGTTTGGTTATCTTGATGTTGAAGAGTAAATCGAAACAGTTAAAAGCTATCGGGCAAATTGCTATTGTTCCTGGTTTCTTTGGTATCAATGAACCCGTTACATTTGGTGCTCCGATCATGTATAATCCAATTTTGGCAATTCCATTTATCTTATCACCTGTGATAAACATGGTGATTCTATATTTCGCATATCAGGTGAATTTCATTAAGCCTCCGTTCATTCTTATCATGAGTTTGATGCCGATTGGTGTGGGTGAGTTTCTTTCTACGCTCAACTTTACAAATGCGCTTCTACCATTTCTATTGATTCCTGTTTCTATTCTAACGTACTATCCATTCTTTAAGGCTTACGAAAAGCAACTTGTTACGCGAGAAGCGGATCAAGAAGCTGAGCTTGCTTAAGCAAACCTAAGAGGAAGAAACATGTTACTTACAAAAAAAGAAAAATACGCATTGATTTCATTATTTGTTGTTTTGATCGCTGTCTTTACGTTTCTAGATTTACCTTTTACTAAACTTGTTTTTGATCGAGATAGCCTCTTTGGTCGGTTCTTTTGGGTTTTCGGAGAATTACCATCTACATTTATTGGAACAGCTGGTTTTGCATTTCTCGCTATGAGCTACACGAAGAACAATAATATTATACTGATTCTAAACATTTTGATATTCGGTCTCTTGTCGATTCTTCTTGGTCTTTTAATGGGATTTCAAGTCTTACACTATCTTGAGTTTGAAGTTATGCCCTTTGCTCTAATGGGATCTTTGATCTCACTTTTGCTACTATATGTTTCAAGTCGAATGAGTATTGAGAAGAAAAAACATTTAAGAATCTATGCCATTATTGTAGTTTTAACGGTATTCTTGTCAATTCTTATTCCAAATATCATCAAGATTCTCTGGGCTCGTCCTCGCTATCGAATTTTTAATGGGGATGACAGCTTATTCAGAGCTTGGTATGATAGATCTGGAATCACAAATAATGATGATTGGAAGTCTTTTCCATCCGGTCACTCAGCATTATCCACTAGTATTTTACTTTATACCTTTTTGCCTCAATTATTTGATAAACTTAAAGGTAAGGAAAGACAGATCATGTTTTTCTGCTCAGTCTGGATTGTACTTGTTATGTTGTCGCGTGTTGTAATGGGTGACCATTTTGTAACGGATACGTTATTTGGTACAGGGATCACATTGCTACTCTTTGCGGGATTTAAAAAGCTGTTTTTAAAGCAATAAAAGGAAAACCATGAAAAATTTAGGAATCTCGATTTATCCACAAAAGGCATCACTTGAAAGAAACATCGCTTATCTAGAAGATGCCGCTCGTTTTGGATTTAAACGACTCTTTGTCGCACTCTTAGGTGCAGAACCTTCACAAGAAGGCATACGTCGTGATTATGGTCCAATCTTAAAAAGGGCGAAGGAATTGGGTTATGAAATTTCCTGTGATGTGAATGGAGAAGTTATGAAGGCAGTTTGTGGTGAAGGATATTTCGGTAACTTCGATTTGAGCTTTTTCAAAGAAATGGGTGTCGATATCATTCGCTTTGATATGGGCATGAGTGAGATGGAAGAAGCCTTCTTCATTCGTAATCCATTTGGTATTAAAGTTGAACTGAACATGTCGATGGAAATTGATCACGTGGCGGGTGTGCTTGCGATGGGTGCGCCAAAGCACAGTGTCATGGGTTGCCATAATTACTATCCTCATGAATACACAGGTTTGTCACTCGAATACTTTAACCGTTGCACAGCCATCTGGAATAAACATCATCTTCGAACCGCTGCTTTCATCTCGACCCAATCGACTGAGAAGGATGGACCTTGGCCAATCTGTGATGGTTTACCAACCCTTGAGATGCATCGTCATCTTCCCATTACAACGCAATTGAAACATTACGTTGGCATGGATACCATCGATGACATCTTGATTGGGGATGCGTTTGCGACCGTAGAAGAATTAGAAGCGTTGAGCAAAGTAAATAAACAAATCATTAACTTGGAAGTTGAACTCGTGGATGGCTTGAGTGATGCTTATAAGAAGATTCTAAAGATGCCTCTATCAAGAAGACCGGATACGAATGATTACTTCATCCGAACGATTGAAGGTCGTCTCTTCTTACGTAAAGAAGATATTCAGCCTTTCAATAGCGTTGATATCAAACGTGGAGACATCCTAATTGAAAACAATCTCTATGGTCAATACAAAGGTGAAGTTCAAATCGCATTGAAAGACATGCACAACAGTGGAAGAACCAATGTGGTGGGACATATCAAGGATGATGAAGTCTTCCTGATTGATACCATTAAGCCTGGTCAGTCTTTTGGCTTCGAGTACTAAAAACATTCTTAAAGGCAGACATAAACTGATTGCCTTTTTTGTGATACACTGAATTCAATGAAGAAACTCTTTAGTCAGACCTGGTTCACGGTGCTGCTTATCTTGGCCTTGAGTGCATTAGCCCTTGGCTTGGCTTTATATGACAGCTTTGACACCGTTATTGAAACACTGACCAACATCAATCCATTCATATTTATCATCTTTGCTATTTGGGGCTTGATTCCTTTTATGTTACAAGGGTTTATCTTAAGCATAATGGCTAAGCATCTTTACCCGTCGTATCGTTTTCATGAGGGCTTCATCAATGCCTTGGTTGGTGGTTTCATGTCTGGTGTCACCCCATCAAGTACCGGTGGTCAAGTGGCGCAAACCTATACGTTTAAGAAACAGGGCTTAAAAAGCTCACAAGGTGCTGGGCTAATCTGGCTGGACTATTTTCTTTATACCATCAGTTTGGTCGTGCTCGCATCGCTCTTATTTCTAACGAATGTATCGGAGTTTGCCCACAGTTCAATCACCTTTGTCTTTGGTTTAGGTCTTGCCATCAATATCTTCATCATCGTATTTTTGGGTTTGATGGTCTTTTATCCAAAAATCTACCGCAAGCTGATGACCACATTGATTGCCTTTTCAGAGAAGATCAAATTGGTCAAACAAAAAGGGAAAATCGTGGAAGGTTGGCACAAGATCTTGGACCACTTTTATGAAGCACAAAGTGTGATCACGGAAAACAGATCATTGTTGGGCAAACTTTTTGGTTTGAATTTAGCTCGACTCTTGGTCTACTTTGCGACCCCATTGGTCATTGGACTTTTCTTACAACTTGATATTCATTGGAATCAGGTTGTTCATTTGATTGCCTTGGCATCCTTCGTATCCATTGCGAATACTTTTGTCCCACTCCCAGGGGCAGCGGGCGCTACGGAGAGTCTCTTTGTTTTAACCTTCTCAACGGTCATCGGAAAGGCTAGTGCTGCCAGCATCATGATCCTTTGGCGCTTCTTTAGTTTTTATCAAATCCTCTTGATTGGTGGTATACTATTTTTTAAGGTCCGACATCAGTCGGATAAGGAGATTCAGGATGAAGAAAGTACTTATTATTAGTTTGTTTCTCTTAACGTTAACAGGCTGTAATCTACAGGTCATCGATACGACTTGGAAATACGATTGGGCATACATCAATGTGGGCGATGAGACGATTCGCTGTGAAGTCAGCTCATGGAAAGATTATACAGAGAGCGATATGATACAGGTTCGTTGTGAAGATGGACGTTCATTCTTAGGACACAGTTCAGCCATCATCTTACAGAGTGGTGATTAGTGGTCATCAAGTATCTTAAAATCAACGATCTTGTATTGGCATACACGATCCATTTTGAAGCGCGAAGAAGTCTATCCATGCGTTTTCGTGATGAGCAACTGGTCGTCAAGGCTCCTTTGAATATGCCCCTTAAGGTATTGGATGATTGGATCGAATCCAAAAAGGAATGGATCCTTAGACAATACCGCGTTCAACAAACTTTGAATCTCAATGAAGATGAGATGTGGTTCTTGAACAAGAAGATCAAACTTGAGTATCATGAGGCTGCTCAATTCGCTTATATGATTAGCGATGGCATCCTCCATGTTTATCACTCGAAGCGGATGCGTCGGGAAAATGCTTATCTAAGGATGCGCTTGGATATGGCTGAGAAAATCATTTTACCCATCTATCATTCAATGGTTGAAAACACAGGACTTCAAGCCAAAAGCATTTCAATCAAGTCCATGAAGCGCAGTTGGGGACGTTGTGATTCCAAACAACACATTCGTTTGAATGAACGTTTGATTGAATGTGATATACGTTTCATTGAATATGTCTGTGTGCATGAATTGATGCATCTCAAGCATATGAATCATTCAAAGCAGTTCTATGTTTCAATTGAAAATGTGTTGCCAGACTATCAAAAAAGACGTCGTATGACGCCTTATCAATATGCTTATCTGACTTGATGATCTTTAATGATTTGGATGAGTTCCGCTTCATTGGGCTCGATCATAAGTGTCGAATAATTACTAATGTTTACCGTTCCGGGTTTCGCATCCGGGATTTTTTTAAGGTCCTTGATTTGAACCATTTGGACTTCTACTTTGGCACGACCACGTGCTTTCGAGTAATACGCTGCGAAGCTCGCCGCAAGTTCAATCAAATCCTTATCCTCACTGTTTTGAAGCAAGACATGAGAACCATGATAAGCAGAGGCATGGAACCAAAGATCTTTCTTTTGACCGATCTTAAAGGTGATCAGTTCATTCTGAAGATTGTTTTTACCAACATAAATCCGTGCATCCCCAAAGTGAAGCAGGATAATGTTCAACTTCACTTCTTTTTTCCGTTTCGGCGCATGTTTCTGTTTGAGATAGCCTTCACGAACCAATTCTTCGCGCATCTCAATCGCATCATTGACACTGGCCAATTCAATCTGTTCACTTAAACTTGTGAAATAGTCGATTTCATTTTGATTCAACTCCAATTGATGGGTGATGTGGACTTGACCTTTTTTCCCTTTGTTATATTTTTGATAATAACGTTGAGCATTCTGTTTACCATCGTACTTATCATCTAGCGGAATATGAATGATCGCATCCGTCTCAAAGTCTTTGGTTTCGAATATCTTCAATCCTTTTGGAACTTGCATGCCATAAGCATAGAGATAATCACCATAACTACGCCACTTCTCACAATCCAAAGCCTCATCCATCGCTTCCAAGAGTTTAGGGCGTTTTTGCTTGGCTTTCTTAAGTTCACGATTGATGAACTTGATCAAATCACCACTGTGCTGCTTGATGCGTTCTTTCTCTTCCAAAGCTTGATAGACATGGTCTAAGCCATCCATCAAAGAATATTGGGTAAAGCTTTGATTTAGATGACTGAGTTCGATGCAGTGATAATCACTGGCTTTCTCATCTGATACAAAGCAAAAATCTGAATGTGCAATCTGATCCATAACGGATTTAAACGTTTCACCTTGTTTCAAACGATATTCGACTTCGCGTGCTAAGAGGGGTGAGAAACCATGGAATTGATCCATAAGCGACAATGTTGGATCATAAATACTTGAGAATGGATTTCTACGATCGCTTTGTTCAGGGTAGTTGTAGGCGGCGCCTGGATGGATGGTGCGTTTGGTGTTCTCAAAGGGTGGAATACGCTTCAAGGCATCGATGACACGACTTTCATCATCCACAAACACCACATTGGCATATTTGCCCATGAGTTCAATCATCAAACGATACTGGTGAAGATCACCCAGTTCGTTACGCTTTTGAATCTTGAATTCCACAACGCGATCCAAGCCGATTTGTTGGATGCTTAAGATCAAACCATCTTCCAAATGTTTTCTAAGAAGCATCACGAAATTACTGGGCTCCTGAGGGTACACAAAGTTCTGATTTGAGAACTGTAAACGATTGTGTACGGAATGCGCAGATAATAAGAGTTGCAATTTAGCATCGTGATTGCGTACAATAAAAACCAACTCATTTTCGGAGACATGATAGATCCGTTGGATTTTCATCGGTGTCTGAGTGCTGAGTTTTTGAAGGATACGATTTAAGAAGAGTCCGTCTAGTGCCATAGGTTCCTCGTGTTGTCCATTATACCATGGACAAATGGGATTTTGGATTGACACCATGGACTTGCTTGCGTATGATATTCGATAAAGAGGGTACAAGATGAAAAAAGGATTGTTGATTATATTAAGCGGACCCAGTGGTGTGGGCAAAGGTACCGTCCGAAGTTTATTTGTGAATGATCCAGCGTTGAATATCGCGTTCTCGATCTCAATGACGACACGTAAGCAACGTAATGGGGAAGTGGGTGGAGTGGATTATCACTTCGTCACACAGGAGCGGTTTAAAGAAGCCATTGATAACGATGAGCTTTTGGAATATGCCGAATTTGTTGGTAATTATTATGGAACACCAATGGATAAGGTTGAAGAATTACGACTACAAGGTAAAAATGTGCTCTTGGAGATTGAAGTCCAAGGCGCAATCCAAGTCAAAGCCAAAGTTCCCGATGCCTTGACGATCTTCATCGTTCCGCCGAGCATGGAAGAGTTGGCAAAACGTATTACTGGACGTAAGAGTGAAGCACCTGAAGTGGTCGCTAAGCGTTTGGAAAAAGCAAGTAAAGAGATGGAATTGGTCGGGCAATACAAGTTTGTCGTATGCAACGACGATCCTAAATTAGCCGCTGAAATCATCGCACTCATCATCAAAAGACATATGGAAATGGCCTAGCCTTCCATATTTTTTTATATGGTATAATTGTCTCATGACACAACGCATCGATGTTTATATCGAACATAAACACTATCAAGTCAATCAAAAATACAGTTATTTAAGCGATGAATTCGTTCGTATTGGCATGCGAGTCCATGTCAATTTTAATAATCAAAAGTGTGTGGCTTTTGTCGTCGATACACTTGCATTTGATCCTAAAGAAGTATTTCCATATGAACTCAAATGGATCGAGGATCGCATCGATGATGAACCCATCTTAAATCAAGAACTCATGGATTTGGGGCTGTGGATGTCTGAAATGACCTGTACGCCTTTGATTAGTTGTTTCCAAGTGATGGTACCCAAGGCTCTACGCATGTCCAAGACCAGCATCAAGCCGCAAATGGAGAAATGGCTTCATTTAGAGATGATTCCTGATAAAGTCACTAGCAAACAAGCACCGATCATTGAGACCTTACATAATCAAGATCTTCCAGCGCGTGATTTTAAAGATAATGTTGGAATCATCAACACTTTGATCAAGAACAATGTCATTCGCGTGTATGTTCAAGAGAAGAATTACTTGGTTAAAGACTACCAAGCTCACGCCAGACCTTATGCATTGAGTGATGCACAAGTGAGTGCACTTGAGCAAATCAAAAAAGCTGAGCAGAGTGTCGTGTGTCTGTTTGGTAAGACCGGTTCCGGTAAGACAGAACTCTATCTCACCTTGGCTGAAGAAGCCATGCTGGATGATTTACAAAGTTTGATCATGGTTCCTGAAATTGCCTTGACACAACAGATGGTGGATCGGGTAACGGAACGCTTTGGAACGGATGTGGTGGTGTACCATTCTCATTTAAGTGACCATGAACGTTATCTCCAATACAAACGGATTCAAAACAATGAAGCTAAATTGGTGGTCGGAACACGTTCTGCTGTTTTCTTACCATTTAATAAGCTCGCCATGATCGTTCTCGATGAAGAACACGACAGTTCCTATAAACAAGATAATATGCCTTTTTATCATACCCGTGATATCGCCATCAAACGTGCTGAGCACTTCAATGCGAAGGTCATCTTAGGCAGTGCTTCACCCAGCTTTGAGACGTTTGCGCGTGCACAAAAAGGGGTTTATGCCCTTGTGGAACTTGAAGATCGTGTCAAAGGGAGATTGCCTCACATCCAATTGGTAAACAATCCTGTCTCATCGAGACAACGTTTGGCTAAAGAAACCAAAGCTTTGATTCAAGACGTCATCGACGAGGGTAAACAAGTCGTCATTTTATTGAATCGCAGAGGCTATGCGCCCATCTTGCAATGTACCGAATGTCAAAAAACGGTGGATTGTGAAGCCTGTGACCGTCCTTTGGTTTACCATAAAAATGATTCCAGCATGAAATGTCATCTCTGTGGACACAGTGAAGCGATGCCGAGACAATGTCCCCATTGCGGAAGTACGAATCTCAGAATGATGGGCTTGGGAACGCAACGCGTTGAAGAGGAGCTTCAAGAAGCGTTTCCAACTGCTCGGATCGTACGTATGGACCGTGATGCGACCCAAGTAAAGAATGGTCATCAAAAGATCTTGGATCAATTCAATAAGCATGAAGTGGATATTCTTTTAGGAACACAGATGATTGCCAAAGGCTTGGATAATCCATTGGTTGGGGCGTCCATTATTTTGAATGTGGATGTGGCCTTGATGAGAACCGATTATCGCAGTGTCGAGGATGCCTTTGCCTTGATGCTTCAAACCGCAGGTCGCAGTGGTCGTGGAGATGGGGAAGCCAAAGTCATCATTCAAACGGATCTTCAAAAGCATATGGTGTATCCTGCATTGCTTAATCATGATTTCAAACGTTTCTATGTTCAAGAAATGAAATATCGTAAGATCGCACAAAATCCCCCTTATACCTACCTCATCAATCTGAGTTTATATGGTAAAGATGAACAAAAACTCCATGCGAATGCTTTGCATATCATGCAAGCTTTGCAAGATGACCAATTCAAAGTATTGGGTCCCAGTGATTTGGGCAAACGCATCCATGTCTACTATCAACGTATCCTCATAAAAGGTAAAGACCTCAACACCATGCGGAAACATTTAATGGATGTCTTGAATCGAGAAGTCAAATATCACAAGTGGGACTGTCAAATCGATGTCAATCCCTTGAAAGGACTTGAATGAAAGCACGACGCTTAGCCTATGCCATCTTGAATGATGTGATCAATGAGAAACAATACGCCAATCTGGCATTAAAACAACGACTCCAAGAAGTAGATCCCATCGATCAAAGCTTGGTCACTTCGATTGTCTATACAACACTCCAACACCATCGTTTCTTACGTCATTTATGGCGTAAACATACCGTGAGTAAACCCGATCGAAGGGTTGCGGTTCTTTTGGACAGTGCATGCGCACAATTGGTGAAGATGGATCGTGTGCCCGATTATGCGATTTTGAATGAGAGTGTCGAACTGTGCAAAGAGATTGAAAAGCACAGTGTGAAGATGGTCAATGCGGTTTTGCATAAAGTCATTCAGAATCCCTTTCAAGTGGATCCAAGCTTAGATCCACTTGAAATCTTTGCGATTGAGAAATCCTTACCAACCTTTGTGATCAAATTGTGGATCAACCATTATGGTGAAGAGCAGATGCGTAAGATCGCAGAAGCGTTGATGGAGCCTGCGCGTTTATGTGGACGCATCAATACACTTAAAATCGATCCAGAAGAAGTATTCGATACCGATGGTGTCGAAAAGGGAACTTTGAGTCCAACGGCGTTTTATATGGAGGACAATCTCTTGCAGTCGGATTGGTTCAAAGAAGGTGACGTGTGGATTCAAGATGAGGCCAGTCAAATGGTCAGTGATTTTGTGGAAGCAAAGCCCGGCATGAAAGTCTTGGATGCATGTAGTGCACCTGGGACGAAAGCAGCCGGGATTGCATGTCATATGAACAATGAAGGTTGGATCGATGCGGTAGAGCTTCATGAAGCACGTAATCGCTTGATTGAACAGAAAATGCGTCAACTTGAAATTGACATCGTGCATGTGAAAACAATGGATGCACGGAATATTAAAGTTGAATTCAAACAAGACTATGATCGTGTGCTTTGTGATGTGCCATGCAGTGGCTTGGGGGTCTTGCGTCGTAAGGCGGATATCAAATTGAGGCTTAAACCTGAGGTCTTGGATGAATTACAGATACTTCAAGCGGAGATTTTGGAATCAGCACAAAGCTGTTTGAAGGTAGATGGATTCTTGGTGTATTCGACCTGTACCTTGAATCGTAAGGAAAATGAAGGCCAGATCAAACAGTTTCTCAAGAAACATGACAATTATATCCTTCTAGAAGAGAAAACCATCTTCCCCGATCAATATGGAAGTGATGGTTTCTACATGGCAAAACTTAAACGAAATGCATAAATATGGTAAGATACGAGTATGAAAAAAACGATCTATGATTTTACATATGAACAACTCAACACATGGTTGATGGATAAAGGGGAAAAGAGCTATCGAACGAAGCAAATTTTCCAATGGTTATATCGCCGACGCATCACGGATTTTGCGATGATGAGTGATATCAAGCAAAGTTTGATTGAAACATTC
Source organism: Erysipelotrichaceae bacterium UBA4808 (assembly GCA_002402585.1). GTDB lineage: Bacteria > Bacillota_I > Bacilli_A > Erysipelotrichales > Erysipelotrichaceae > UBA2212. The sequence continues at coordinate 29,441 of DHGC01000077.1, forward strand.
AATGAGAACTTTGTGATTGATCCGATCAAACTCAAACAGCGGCAAGCCAGTAAAGATGGGACCGTCAAATATCTTTTTGAACTCCAAGATGGTTTTCTTGTGGAAACTGTTTTAATGCAGTTTGATTACGGCAAATCAGTCTGTGTGAGCTCACAAGTCGGTTGTAACATGGGCTGTACCTTCTGTGCGAGTGGCTTATTGAAGAAGAACCGTGATTTGAGTGCCGGTGAGATGATGGCTCAAGTCATGTACGTTCAAAAAGAACTGGATGCACGTGCAGAACGTGTTTCGCATATCGTCATCATGGGCACAGGTGAACCCTTTGATAACTATGACAACGTCATGGATTTTTTGAAAACGGTTAATCATGATTTAGGCTTAGCCATTGGGGCACGTCATTTATCGGTTTCCACTTGTGGGATCGTTCCTCGTATCAAGCAATTTGCACGTGAACATGTTCAATACAACTTGGCCATCAGTTTGCATGCGCCAAATGATACACTTCGCAGTAAGTTGATGCCCATCAATCAAGCGTATCCCTTAAGTGAATTAATGGATGCGCTAAAGGAATATTCGACCTTGAACAATCGTCGTATCACCTTGGAATACATCTTATTGAAAGATGTGAATGATCAGCCAGAACATGCGACCCAGCTCTCAAAATTAGTCAAAGGCATGAATGCTTATGTGAATTTGATTCCTTACAATGTGGTGGATGAACATGGTTTTAGAGCCGTCGATGTGGCTTCAGCCTTGAAATTCTACGATAAACTTATGAAATTGGGTGTCAAAAGCACCTTGCGCAAAGAAAACGGTGGCGACATCGATGCGGCATGTGGGCAACTTCGTGCTAAAGCTGAAGGTAAGCTATGATCATTCAAGGGATTACGGATATTGGTAAAATCAGACGCATCAATCAAGATAATTTTCTAATCCTTCAAAATAAAGAAGTTCAATTGATGTTGGTAGCCGACGGTATGGGCGGTGCGAAAGCAGGTGAGGTCGCATCACTTTTAGCCTGCCAATCGATTGAACGTCAGTTTAATGAAATGGATTTTAATGAACTTACGATCACTGAAGCAAAACAATGGCTTAAGAAAGCCATTTTAACGATGAATAAAGAAGTCTACCAAGCATCTGTGAACAACCCTGATTACAGTGGCATGGGAACGACAGTTGTGGCATCCTTGTTTTTTGAGGATGCTTGTCTTGTGGCAAATGTCGGTGACAGCCGGTGTTACGTTATCAATACAGCCAATGAGCTTATTCAAATCAGCATCGACCATTCCTTGGTCAATGAAATGATCCGTTTAAAACGGATTACGCTTGAACAAGCGAAGACGCATCCCCAACGCTCGGTCTTGACTAATGTTTGTGGTGTCATTCCGAATATCGAAGTGGATATCTTTGAGGTCCATGATTATAAGATGGTTTTGTGTTGTAGCGATGGTGTCCATTCAATGTTGGAAGACCGTGAAATTTTTAGTTTATTAAATTCAAAAGAGACAACAGCCTCAAAGGTTCAACACATCCTACTCCATGCCAATTTACGGGGTGGATTGGATAATATCACGCTAACATTAGCTGAGCGAGGTCGCCTATGATCGAACGTTTAGCGAATCGATATAAGATATTGAAGCGATTGGGTGAGGGAGGCATGGCAGATGTCTATCTTGCCCATGACGATCTCCTGAATCGTGAAGTCGCGATCAAAGTCTTAAGAGGAAATTTAGCCTTGGATCCCGTAGCGCTTTTGCGTTTTCAACGTGAAGCCAACGCGGCCAGTGGCTTAAGTCATCCCAACATCGTAGAGGTCTATGATGTGGGTGAAGAAGAAGGTCATCATTACATCGTCATGGAATACGTTCGAGGCAAGACCTTGAAACAACTCATCCAACAACGGGGTGCTTTGGATAAGGTAGAAGCTTTGGCTATCATGGACCAATTGGTTTCAGCTGTAAACATTGCGCATAAAAACAACATCATTCATCGTGATATCAAGCCCCAAAACGTTTTGATTAAAGATGATGGGACCGTAAAGATTGCGGATTTTGGGATAGCGACGGTTGCGGATGCTTTACAGTTGACGCAAACCGATACGGTCTTGGGTTCGGTACACTACCTTGCCCCAGAACTGGCTCGTGGGGAAACGGCCTCAACGCAGAGCGACATCTATTCGCTTGGCGTCTGTTTTTATGAACTCTTGACGGGTGAGGTTCCTTTTAGAGGGGAGTCACCGGTTCAAGTTGCCATGAAGCATCTCAAAGAGGAGATGCCCAGTGTCTTGGATTTCAACCCAAGTCTACCCATGTCGATTGAGAACATCGTTCTTAAAGCGACTGCGAAGAATCGTATCCATCGCTATAAAACAACGGATGACTTACTACGTGATCTTAAAGAAAGCTTGATGGATAAAAATAAACAGGCGAAGCGTGTAGAATTTGTCCAAGGTAAAGATGGGGATGAGACGATTGTCTTGCAAAAGGTCAATACGGTTAAGCCTGATCGCAAAGCGGATGTCAGACGCCTGTATTGGGGCATTGGTTTGGTTGTTTTGGCGATGTTGACGTTGACCTTGGTATTGGCATTGAGTGGCATCTTCAATCCTGAATACAACATGGTGGAAGTTCCGGATCTTATGAACAAGACGCTTAGTGAAGCACGTGAGGCTTTGTTTGATTCTGGAATCGAAATCGCTCCGAACATCAATTATGAATTAACCGATGATGTGCCAGCGGGTAAGATCGTTAAGATCACACCAAATGTTGGGACCTTGGTTGAAAAAGGTTCTGCGATCAATATCACCTTGAGTGAAGGGATGTACTATGTGGTCAAGGATTATAAAAACCTACCCTTTGAAGAAGTAAAGTTGGACCTCAAGGATACCAAGATCACCATTCGGGTTGAATATCTTGCGAGTCAAGATGTCGCACAAGGTATTATTTTAGACCAAAGTCTTCTTTTACCTGGAACAAAACTCAATCCAAGTCGAAGCTATGAAATCAAATTCATTGTCTCCGCACCCGTTGAATTCTTGATTCCTCAAATCGTTGGACTCAGTGTCGCACAAGCTCAAGCACAACTTGAAGCCTTAGGTGCTGTGGTCTATTTGAATCAATTATCCACTGAAAACTTGAGTGAAGAAGAACTGAACACTTTGGTTCGCGATGTGGTGGTTTCCATCACGCCAGAACCTTTGACATATTACACGCAAGGGGGCAATAACTTTATTGTCTTAAGCTACTATTAATGGGAAAAGCACGTATCATTAAAATCATTTCGAATCGTTATACCATTTTAACTGAAGCCAATGAACATTTGATTGCACAGGGTAGTGGTAAGTTGAAACTCGGTAAGACACCATTGGTTGGGGATATAATCGACTATGAACCGCGTGAAGATGTCATTGTGATGACGTCCATTTATGAGCGACATAACACCTTGATTCGTCCATCCATCGCCAATGTCGATCAAGCCTTGATTGTCATGAGTGCTGTAAAACCAGATTTCTCGACCCAACTGGTGGATCGTTTTGTTTGGTTGGTACGACATGCGCAAATCGAACCCGTCTTGATTGTGACGAAGTTGGACCTTGTGGATAAAGAAGACCCCATGTTTAAAGCTTTGGATGTCTATGAACAAAGTGGCATGACGGTCATTCGTGTCGCTCGTGGACAAGCAATCATTGGTTTAGAAAGCTGTATTGGGAATAAGATATCGGTTTTGACCGGTCAGAGTGGCGTGGGCAAATCCTCACTTTTAAATCGTTTGAATCCTGATTTCGTTCTTAAGACTCAGGAAATATCAAAAGCTTTGGGTCGTGGTAAACATACGACACGCCATGTTCAACTCTATGAGATCGCAGGCGGTTGGGTAGCGGATACTCCTGGTTTCTCTTCGCTTGAGTTTGGATCGATTCCTCTCAATGAATTAGAAGGTTTGGTTCGAGAATTCGATCCTTATCGCGAGCAGTGTCAGTTTAGGAATTGTTCCCACAGTAATGAACCGAAATGCGCCGTTAAAGATGCGGTTAAAGCGGGTAAGATCGATGCGGATCGATATACGCATTATCTTGAAGTACGTCAACTGATTCAAGATGAAAGGAAAACATACAAATGATTGTAGCACCTTCAATATTGAGCATGGATTTCACGCAAACTTTGAAACAATTAAAAGAGATTGAAAGCTCGCATGCCAAATGGCTTCATGTGGATATCATGGATGGCCATTTCGTACCGAATTTAAGCTTTGGTCCGGATATCACGAAACAGATCCGTAGACACTCTAAATTATTTATGGATGTGCACATCATGGTGGAAGATGCGGAACATTATAGTGATGTGTTCGTTGAGGCAGGTGCCAATCTTTTAACCTTTCATTTAGAGGCGTGCAAGGATGCGGAAACGGTTCATCGTATCATCAGCAAAATTCATCACCAGGGGTGTCAGGTGGGGCTTTCAATTCGTCCTCAAACACCCGTTGAAGCAGTGTTTCCTTATTTGAACGTGATTGATCTTGTGTTGATCATGAGTGTTAACCCTGGCTATGGGGGTCAATCCTTTATGGAGGAATCCATTGAGCGTATTCGAAGTCTGCGAAAAGAAATTGACGCAAATAAATATTCAGTTTTGATTGAAGTAGATGGTGGCATCAATGCCGAGACTGGGCATAAAGTAGCACAAGCCGGTGCGGATGTTTTGGTAGCAGGCAGTTATGTGTTCAAGAACGACATCGTAAGTGCGGTCGAATCCTTATGGAAACTGAAGTAAGTCTGATTTTACGGGATGTTTCGTATATAAAACGTGGAAGCTGCGTTGGGGTTGAACGCGGTGCTTTGGCAATCCTTGCCCAAGGCGACAAGCTTAATTTAGCCTTGGGTGATTTTGATTCTGTTACACCTGATGAGTTCACATTGATTGAGGCTCGTACATCAGCGCTTAAACGGTATCCAAGCCGTAAGAATGAGAGCGATAGCGAGTTGGCGATTGCTTGGTGTTTGGATCAAGGTGTTAGACGTATTCACGTGTATGGTGCTTTAAATGAACGTTTGGATCATCACCATGTGAATGTTGGTTTGGCTTATGCTCATCCAGAGGTCATTCTTTATAATGAAACCAATAAAATCCAAGCGTACATAGAGGGTACACATCTGATCAAACAAGAAGACTATCGTTATTTCTCCGTCTTTAGCTATGACGAAGCAGTGATCAGTCTCATTGATTTCAGTTATCCTCTCAACCATGTTTCAATCCATTTAGACACCCGTTTTACCGTTTCTAATCAGTGGCAAAAAAAAGATGCCCAACTGGTGGTGCATCGTGGTAAAGTACTGGTGTACTTAAGTAAATAAAAAAGGAGTCAGACTCCATTTTATTAAGCTTGTTGAGCTTTTAAGGTTTTTAAAGCGCGGGCGGAAATACGGATTCGTTGTGGTTTGCCATCCACAACAACTTTAACTTTTTGAAGGTTAACATTCCATTTACGACGACTTGCTTGAAGTGAATGGGAACGCTTATTTCCTGACAATGCTCTTTTACCGGATACGGCACAAACTCTTGACATACCGTAGACCCCCTTTCGTTTGAATTGCTTATAAAGAATATCACGAAAGAACTGTTTATGCAAGTCATTCATAAAAAACTTTTTCATCAAAAATTGACTATGCTATAATGGTAATTAGTCGAGGAGGGGAAGCATGCGCGAAAAAGATGTCCACGTTGGACTCGAGATAGCAGATCATGAAATTAGACTCGTTGTGGGTCAATTTTTTAATACGCGTTTGAATATTTTAAAAGTAGAAAGAGTCCCATCTTCCGGTATACAAAATACACAGATCATCGATCAAAACGCAGTGGTGCAACGGATCAAAATTGCTGTTGAGCATGTGGAAGCCACGTTAGGCTGTCCAATTGAACGCGTTGTGTTATCACTACCCAGTGTTGGGTTAAGTCGTTATGTTCGTCGCATTGTCCAACCCATTGAATTGAGTGTTCAATTAAACGATATCAAGAAGATTTACAGAGAAGCCTTACGAACCGAAGTGCCTGAGCATCAGGCTTTGGTTAACTTATCCATTTCAAAATCCGTGGTCAATGGCATCACGATGCGTCGCTTACCCATCAATGAGATTTGTGATTCACTCAGTGTGGATGTGGATCTTTTATGTGCGGATAAAGAGATGGTTTATCGTTATGTTCAAACCGTTGAGAAGGCAGGTTTACAGGTCATTGAAATCAGCTTGGATAGCTTTGCTCTAGGTAAAGAAGCTTCTTTATTTGAAAAGTCCTTGGAACACTATCTAATTGCAATTAAAGCAGAGCGTCAAAATACCAGCTTGAGCCTTTTTGCTAAGGGTAAATTGGTCAGTTGTGAAAATATCGATACAGGTACGAAGGATTTAATTGGGGCTTTATCCAATCGCTTTAAGCTGCCAATTGATGTGGCAGATCGCTTGTTGCATATGAACTGTCGCTTTGGTTTGGATCATTATCCCAACACACCCATCTATTTGTGGTCGAGTGAGGGGAAGACGCACACCTTAAGTGAGCAAGAAGTGATGAATGTTATCCAACCGCAGCTTGAAACATGGTTAAATGAAATAAAAACGATGGTTCAGCCCATTTTAGCGACCAGTAATGCTAAAATAATCTTGTTTGGAGAATCTGGAGCCATCAATGGTTTTGATCAACTCTTGGCAAAAGCGTGTGGATGTGAATGTGAATTATATGTACCTGAAACATTAGGCATCCGTAGTCCTTCCTTAGCATCGGTCAGTGGTTTGTTTTATGTGATTAAGGACCAATCGATCATCCGTGATTTTGAACCTGCCGTAGATATGCAGGCATTTAATGATTTGATCAACAAAGATAAAGAAAACGTCAATGAAGATACGATTTCCGGTAAATTCAAAGGCTTATTTGAAAGAAGATAACAGAGGAACATCATGAGTGAACTAAATTACAATCAAGTAGCAAAAATTAAAGTATTTGGCGTCGGTGGCGCTGGCTGTAATGCCATCAATCGGATGGTTGAAGAAGATGTCCGTGGCGTTGAGTTTTATGTGGCGAATACCGACCTTCAAGTCTTGAACATATCCCCTGCAAAAAACAAGATCATTTTGGGTAAGACGACGACCAAGGGATTGGGTGCAGGTGCGAATCCTGATATTGGGTATAAAGCAGCGGTGGAGTCGGAAGATGATATCCGTGCTGCAATGGAAGGGGCCGATATGGTCTTCATCACAGCGGGTTTAGGGGGAGGAACCGGTACCGGTGCCGCACCTTTATTTGCGAAGATTGCGAAAGAGTTCGATATCCTCACGGTTGGGATCGTAACCAAACCGTTTACCTTTGAAGGCAAGAAGCGTACGGAACAATCCATTCGTGGTTTGGAAGAATTGCGTAAATATGTAGATTCCTTGATCATTGTTTCAAACAATCAATTGTTGGAAGTCATTGGACGCATTCCGTTTGTGGAAGCGTTTAGAGAAGCAGATAATGTCTTGCGTCAAGGTGTGCAGACCATCACCGATCTGATTGCGGTGCCTGCGATGATCAACTTGGATTTTGCGGATGTTCGTGCGGTCATGGAAGGTCAAGGCTCTGCTTTGATTGGTATCGGAATGGCGCAAGGTGAAAACAAGGCCCAAGAAGCAGCTGCGAAAGCCATTACATCACCATTGTTGGAAGCTCAGATTCGCGGTGCACGCAATGCCATCGTCAATGTGACGGGTGGTGAAAGTATTACCATCTTTGATGCTAATGATGCGGTTGAATTCATTCGTGATTCTGCAGGCTCAGATATCGATATCATCTTTGGAGTTGCGATCAACGATAATCTTGGCGACAATATCATCGTTACGGTCATTGCGACAGGTTTTGATTTACCAAAGATCAATCAAGTCAAGAATCCCGTTCAAGATGCGAAACGTGTTTCGGAGGAAATCCGTAAGGAGCCGACGGCACAGCTTGATGATGAGAGTGATATTCCAGGTTTCTTTAGATCTCGAGGTTAGTTTGACTAACCTTTTCTTTTGTTCATGTGAATAATCTTCTATAATAAAGATATGATCAATAAAGTACAAAAACATGAACAGGAAGCAGTCTTGGAAATCTTACGCCAAGATCCTTCACGTAGCATGTTCATCGATGGTGATATCCACCAGAATGGTTGGGAAACAAATTATCAAGAGGTTTGGATCGATCGTTCCAACACGGGCATCGATGCCATCTATTTGCGTTATCATAAGAATCTTGTCGTCTATGCGATCCATGCGATTGCGGATGCTGAGGCACTCAAGACATTTATTCATGGATTATCGATTCAATTCCTCAGTGGATGTAAGAAACATCTAGAGCTGTTGGGATTGAACACGTTACAGACATTTGATTTTCGTGCAATGTATTTCTGTGAATGTAAAGAAATTGACAATCCAATTACGAACACACAGGTGATCATGGCTGAACCGAAACATGCAAAAGCGATTGCGGAGGCCATCATTCAAATCAGTGAATTTGCGGAAATGACAAGTCTAGAAGAACGCGTCGAGCGCATTACAGAACGTCTTTCCAGTGGGAAGGGCTGTGCTGCCATCATTCTCGAAGGGGACAAGGTCATCGCCCATGCGAATACCGCGGTTGAGACAGATCATGCGGTCATGGTGGGGTCAGTACTGACCTTACCCACATATCGCAATCAAGGCTTGGCAACACAGGTGGTCAGTACTTTGACGAAGCATTGTTTAGAAGATGGAAAGATACCGTGTCTTTTCTATGATAATCCCAAAGCGGGTAGCATTTATCATCGCTTAGGTTATGTGACATTTGACACCTGGATGATGGGGACGAAACGATGAAAATCGCACTTGGACAATTAAATATACAAGCAGGCAATATCGATGCGAATCTTGCGTCGATGAAGCAAATGGTCATGGATGCCAAAGCGCAAGGCGCTGCTTTGATCATCTTTCCTGAAATGGCTGTCAGTGGTTATCTTTTAGGTGACAAACTCTTACAGAGAGGCTTTGTGGATCGATTGTTGGAAGCCAATGAGACGATCAAATCATGGTCAAAAGATATTGGTATCATCTGGGGCAATATCAGTCATATGGAAGGGGCTAAAGCCAACCGTGATGGTCGCTTCAATCGCATGAACAGTGCATATTTTGCTTATGAAAATGAATGGGTTGATAAAGTAAATGGATTGAATCCAGGGCTTTATCATAAACATTGTTTCCCCGATTATCGTTTCTTCGATGATTCAAGGATCTTCAAGAGTGGTGTCGATATCAGTCTAGAAAACGATCAAAGCATTGATCATGGCATCGAACCCTTCATTTTTAAACATCAAGATGAAACCGTACGCATTGGACTCGAAGTCTGTGAGGATCTCTGGAGTAAGGATTACACGATTGATCCGACAGCCCTCTATATTCAAAAGGGTGTGGATTTCATCATCAACATCTCTTCTTCCCCTTGGACCTTAAACAAAGAACAGAGTCGTGTCAAACGCATCCAGGAACATGTCTCTGCACATCAAGAGAAGATGGTTCCCATCATCTATGTGAATGCGGCGGGTATGCAAAACAATGGTAAAAATGTCTTGGTCTTTGATGGGGACAGTACAATCTATGGCAAAGATGGCAATGTACAAGCCGAATGTCCTGATAATTTTGAACAATACTTAGGGATTTTTGATCACCATGAACGTTATCCTCTTCCAATTCAAAGTGATAAGTTGCTCAATGCCTTGGTACATGCGATCCGTGAGTTTGACAAACAACTCTTAAAAGGCAAAGCACCTTGGATCATAGGACTATCCGGTGGTTTGGACAGCAGTGTCAATGCGGCTTTATTGGTTCTGGCTTTGGGTAAAGACCGTGTCATTGGTTACAATATGGCCTCTCGCTACAACCAAGATAAAACGATATCAATCGCAGCCACATCCGCAGAGCGCTTGGGGATCGAATATCATGAAGGCAGCATCGAAGCCTTGGTTCAGTCCACTGTGCAAACCTTGCATGAATATGCGATTGATGCGGTCGAAGGTTTGGCCTTTGAAAACATCCAAGCCCGCATTCGGGGTCATCTCTTATCTTCCTTTGCCTCTTACAAAGGCGGTGTCATCTGCAATAATGGCAATAAGGTTGAATGTGCTTTGGGTTATGCGACCTTGTATGGTGATACGATTGGTGCCTTGAGTCCTTTAGGGGATTGCACAAAAATGGATCTCTTCCATTTAGCAAAGCGCTTAAATGAATTGTTTGATTCTGAAATCATCTCAAGTGATTTGATTCCTACGATTGAAGCCAATACGATTCACTTTGGTTTGGCACCCAGTGCAGAACTTAGAACCAATCAATTGGATCCCATGAAATGGGTCTATCACGATTGGTTGGTCCAATACTTCACCCAATATCCAAGTCACCATCTTTTGGAATGGTTGGAGATCTATGCGAACGATCAATGGCAAGCACTTGAGATTGCCCCATGGATCCGGTACTACCATTTGGATGAACCTATGAACTTTGTGGAAGACATCCAATGGTTCATCAAGGCCTGGCACTTTGCGGTCTTCAAACGCATCCAATTCCCACCTATTGTGACGGTAAGCCGCGGAAGTTTCGGTTACGACTATCGTGAAAGTCAATTGCCGTATGTCAATGATTCAGTCATGGAAGCACTGCTTAAGCGCATTTTAGAAAAAGGGGGACAATCATGAAGAAATGGTTCAATCCTGAACAGATCACAACTGTCATTTCTTTTACCTTAGCGGGTTTACTGCTTATTGGTGTATATTTCTTGATTTTAAACATTAATATCTTGGAAGCGAATCTGTTGCGTTTACTCAGTGTTTTGACGCCTTTTGTCTATGGCGTTGTTCTAGCGTTTTTGATGGGACCCTTTGTGCGCTTCTTTGAACTGAACATCTTTGGCATGTTTCGTTGGAAAGTAAACCTAAAGCGTCTGCTTGGAGTCATCTTGACCTTGTTGATCACACTTGAAATAACCATTTTGTTTTTTTCCTTTATCATTCCGCAAATCGTTTTGAGTTTAGGATCGATATCCGTCAAACTTCCTGAATATGTCATCATTCTTGAAAAACTATTAAATGAGTGGATGGCAATCATCAATCTAAATCAAGATTGGTCGTCTTTGATTTTAGATTCATCGGAAAACCTATTGCAAAGTTTTGTGGGCACCTTGCAAGAATTCGTCCCAAAACTTTTGGATTATTCATGGCAATTCACGAAGACCGTATTCAATCTGATCGTAGGTGTAGCGATTTCCGTATACATCATTTTAGATAAGGAGCGCTTTGTCCTACAAGTCAAAAAATTCAATTACTTCATTTTTGGTCAGAAAATCACCGATGATTTGATTGATCTCAGTCGTTTATCCTTGAACATGATGCATCGCTTCATCTTAGGCAAGGCCTTGGATTCCTTGATTATTGGGGTGATTTGCTACATCGGGATGTTGCTACTAAAATTGGAATATCCTGTGCTCATCAGTGTCGTCATTGGTATGACGAATATGATTCCTGTGTTTGGTCCTTTCATCGGGGCCGTACCCGGTGCTTTGATTCTCCTCATCGTCTCTCCGATCCAAGCTTTATGGTTCATTCTGTTCATCATCGTCTTACAACAATTTGATGGCAATTACTTGGGACCACGTATCTTAGGTGACTCCATGGGTCTACCAAGTCTATGGATCATGTTTGCGATTATTGTCGGGGGTGGATACTTTGGTTTAGTGGGTATGTTTATGGGTGTCCCCATCTTTGCCGTCATCTACCTTGTGTTCAAACGTCTGGTCAATAATCGAATACGTATGAAGGAAATTATCATCAAATAAAAAAAGGGAAGCGATTCCCTTTTTCAATCCAATAAGAATAACAATTCCAAGTAAGCAGGAAGCGGATACACATCTCGAGGTAGAATCAATTCCAACGCATCCACTTCTTCGCGGATGATATCCAAGAGAGGGAAGACTTCTTTGCGAAGGAATAGTCCTTCGGCTTTTAAATCTTCGATGCGATCTGCTTCATGTAGCTTCGTTTTTAGAAGAACGATTTTATCCGATGCCGCATCCACGTGTTTCATGATCGAAGTGATCTGTTTAGCATAATAGGGGAACTCTTTGAGGGGAATCAAACGTGCCAGATACGGATCGATGGCTGGAATGACTTCACGCTCAACCATACGGATCAAAGTCTTTGCTTCAACCTGAATGGTTTTGATGTATTGCTCATACAAGATGTCAGAACGTGCATCCAACTCATATTCACCATAGATGCCATGTTTGGCAAAAAGACCCTTGGTTTTCTCACAGTTCAGATACTCAATGGCTTCCACAAAAGAGGTGATGTTAGGTAATCCACGTTCCTTCGCTTCGTCAAGCCATGCCGAGGCATAGCCATCTCCACTGAAGAGAATACGGTGGTGTTTGCGCATCAATTCTTGAATGATCTTCAAGGCTTCTTCACGCACATCTTGGAGATATTTAAACTGTTCCAAGCGTATTGCGATGTCAGAAAGGCTCTCGGCTATGATTGTTGCGATGACGGTGTTTGCGAAAGATGCGGATAAGGATGAACCCAACATACGCAATTCAAACTTATTGCCTGTGAAAGCGAAAGGTGAAGTACGGTTGCGATCGCTGTTGTCTTTTGGAAGGTAGGATAAGTTATTTAAAGGGGAGAAACGATTGGCTTCTTTACTGTTTTTAGTGACTTTCTTATCGGCCATTTCGAGTAGGATACGCTCGATCACATCGCCCATAAAGACGGAGATGATGGCAGGAGGCGCTTCATTGGCCCCTAAACGATGATCGTTACCAGGTCCAGAGGAGGCTAAGCGCAAGAGTTCAGGATTTTCATCGATGGCTTTAAGGATGGCTGCCACAAAGACCAAAAAGCGAATGTTCTCATGCGGTTTGTCACCTGGCTCCAATAGATTTTGTCCATCATCGGTGATTAAAGACCAGTTATTATGTTTACCTGATCCATTGATGCCTTTGAATGGCTTTTCGTGCAAGAGGCAGGCCAAATCATGTTTGTGTGCAACTTTCTTAAGAACGTCCATCAAGAGTTGGTTTTGATCGACGGCAATGTTCGCTTCGGCAAAGATGACCGAGAATTCAAATTGACCCGGTGCCACTTCGTTGTGTTCGACTTTAGAATAAATGCCCATGCGCCAGAGTTCGACATTGACTTCATCCATGTAGGCTTTGACGCGATTTGGAATCGATCCAAAATAATGATCTTCAAATTCTTGGCCACGAGGAGCACTCGCACCTAACAATGTTCGACCTGTTAAAACAAGATCTTTACGTTCCGCAAACATCTTACGATCCACCAAGAAATATTCTTGTTCAAGACCGACAGAGAGATTGACATGTTTAACTTGTTTATCGCCCAAAGCTTGAACGACACGGCTACTTTCTTGACTCAAGCGATCCAATGCTTTGAGCAAAGGTGACTTTTGATCGAGCGCTTCTCCATTATAAGATACGAAAATGGATGGAATACAGAGCACTCTATCACGGATGAATGCAGGAGAACTGATATCCCAGTAGGTATAACCACGGGCTTCAAAGGTTGCACGTAAGCCACCACTTGGGAAACTTGAACCATCGGTTTCACCTTTGATTAAAGTCTTGCCAGAGAAGCGTGCAATGGCATTGCCATCCTTGTCTTTCTCTAAGAAACTATCGTGTTTTTCTGCGGTTTGACCGGTTAAGGGTTGGAACCAATGGGTATAATGCGTGACGCCAAATTCCATTGCCCACGCTTTCATCGCATGTGCGATCGCATCGGCTGTGTTGCGATCCAATGCGCTTTCTTTTGCGAGAGCGGTTTTCCATCCTGTATAGATTGGATAGGGTAAACGCTCACGCATGATTTTTTCACCAAAGAGGTGGATACCAAATTCGTCGAAGGGATGTGCCATAATTTGCTCCTTAAATATGTACACAATTTTATGCTTAAAATTTAAAAAGTAAACATAAAACAAAAAATATTCTAGAAAATAACTAAAATATTTTATGAAAACGCTTAGATGATGAAAATTATTAATAAAAATCAATAAATATTTAGAGTATTTCGACTAAACATAAAAAAAGACTAGATTGTTCTAGTCTACTACGATGACTTCGGTTACGCCGAGAACTTCTTCGATGAGTAAGGTTTCGACTCCCATCTTAATGGTCACGTCAATGGCGCTGCAACCGACACAGGCTCCAAAGACACGAACATATACACGACCTTCTTCATCGATGCTTATAAATTCCACATCCCCACCATCTCTTTGGAGATAAGGACGGATTTTATCTAAAACGTCTATGACTTCTTTTTCAATATTCATGTTCGTATCATCTCACAAATAACATCAAACCTGCAACCATTAAGCCCAAAGCCACACCACCAATGACTTCAAACCATTGATGTCCCAAGACTTCTTTGATTTTCATCAAATAAATGGGATCATCCAACTTGATGGATGACAGTGTTTGGATGTCCTTGACCAACTGTTGGGTCAACTGAATGTTTCTACCTGCATAATAGCGCACATTAGCCGCATCATACAAAACGATCAAACTAAAGATCAGTACGACCGCAAATAAGGTCGATGAAAAGCGTTCTTGAAAGCCAACTGCCAAGCTCAATGCGGAGACGGTCGATGTATGGGAAGATGGAAACCCACCACTGTCCCAGAGTAAACGGGATTCCCATTTACCGGTTCGATAATAGCGAAAAACAGGCTTTATGGCTTGTGCGATAAGGTTGGCTGAGATAGCAGCCCAAAATGGATATAGATTACCGAGCATAGTTTCCTCGTTCGATATTATAGCACAGAACAAAAAGTCCTGTGCTATAATTATTACGCTAAAGGAGTCTGTATGAACTATCGGGTCGGTCAAATCATCGAAGCACAAATCACTGGCATCAAGCCTTATGGGGCTTTTGTGAGTGTGGATGAAAACATCAGTGGTTTGATCCATATTTCAGAATTATCCGATGGTTTTGTCCGTGATGTCGAAAGTTTCGTCAAAATGGGGGAGAAGGTCAAATTGAAGGTGTTGGAAGTCGATGAACAGAGCCATCAATTACGTTTATCCCTAAAGGCGGTACAAATGAATTCGCGTAAGTCACGTCCACGCATGAAACCAATGATTAAATTGAAAGAAAAGATTGGTTTTGCGTCATTGAAAGCACAACTGAATGATTGGGTTAATGAGGCTCAAAAGGAGAACAAGCATGATTAAAATGGATTTACAGTATGCTCATGTGAGCGATGCATTTGCAGGGTATCAAGCAGAGGTTTCCAAGTATCACCACCAAATGATTGATAAAACGGGTTTGGGCAATGATTTCTTAGGTTGGTATACCTTACCTTTTGATTACGATAAAGCAGAATTCGAATTGGTTAAGCAATTAGCCAAAGATATTCGTGAAAAAGCAGAAGTTTTCATTGTTTGTGGCATTGGTGGATCATATTTAGGTTCACGTGCAGCCATTGAGATGGTTCAAGGTATTTTCCCGAAACGTGATGTGGAAGTGTACTTCGTTGGCAATACCTTCTCAAGCACCTATATTTTACAGTTGATGGATAAAGTAAAAGACAAGAGTGTTTATGTCAATGTCATCTCCAAGTCGGGTACGACAACAGAGACTGCGATTGCTTTTAGATTATTTGAACAGTTCTTGGTTGAGAAATATGGTGTTGAAGGCAGTCGTGAGCGGATCATTGCGACGACGGATAAAGTAAAGGGAACACTTAAAAATCTAGCGACACAAAAGGGTTATCAAACCTTAACCATTCCCGATGATGTGGGTGGTCGTTATTCCGTATTGACGTCTGTGGGTTTATTGCCGATTGCGGTTGCTGGCTTGGACATTGATGCGATGATGCAAGGTGCGCGTGATGCGGCGGATGCACACAAAGCAGAATTGATTGAAGAAAATCCTGCGTATCAATACGCTGTAAGTCGTAGGATTCTTGAAGCGAAGGGAAAGAACATCGAACTCTTTGTGGCTTATGAAACCCAGCTTAGCATGCTCGCGGAGTGGTGGAAACAACTCTTTGGAGAATCGGAAGGGAAGGAAGACAAGGGCTTGTTTCCGGCGTCCGTAAACTTCTCGACGGATCTTCATTCCATGGGCCAATTCGTTCAAGAAGGATCCAAGGATCTCTTTGAAACTTTGATTCTTGTAGAAAAACCAAATTTAGATCGTACTTTCCCGAGTGATGCGGATGATTATGACAATATGAATTATCTTGCAGGTAAGACTTTAGATGAAGTGAATAAGAATGCGGCTCTAGGAACGCTGCAAGCGCACCACGATGAAGGTGGTATACCAAACATCTTGATCACATTGCCTGAAATGAGTGCCTATAGCTTTGGTTATTTGGCTCAGTTTATGTTCATTGCTTGTGGCATGTCGGTCTATCTCTTGGGGGTCAATCCTTTCAATCAACCAGGGGTTGAAGTCTATAAGAAGAACATGTTCCGTTTATTAGGTAAGAAGTAAATCAAAAGGGCGTCCATGTGAAGTTATATCTTCTGTGGACGCCCTTTTTTTAACGTAACAAACGTGCGTCGATCCCAGCGGAATGGACGACGGAGAAGCCTTGGCTCTCAATGCTTTCAACAGGGGCTTGATGGAGTTCATAAACCCACGTGGCTTCAATGGAATCGTTTGGGAATGTGCTCCTTAATTCTTCCAACAAGCTTAATGCATCTTCATAAGGGAGGATAAACATAGCTTTTGATAGAGCCTCTGCTGCACCCGCACTTAAGCTTGTGGCTACGGTTACGGAATGTAAAGGTGTTTTAACTGGAAATAAGGTAAACGGATCAATCAGATGATGGTAATACTCACCATCTTCTGCCAAGTAGTAGTTTTGATTATCACCCGATGTGGAGATGTGAATACTGTCCTTGAAATACAAGGTATCCACGCTGCCATCCGCGAAGATGACATTGCGCTTCGGTTGAGCGATTCCAACCCCCCATTCATCGCCATTTGGTTTGGTTCCAATCGTGATGATTGAACTATCACCGATGTTTATGATGGCCGTTTCAAGCCCAACATCCAGGAGTTTCTTTACAGCGATGTCGATCGCAAAACCTTTGGCAATTCCACCAACATCCAAGCGTGTGCATGGATTGGTAATGAAGACGGTATTTGCTTGATCATCGATTTCTACGAAGCCCCAACCGGTGCAGGTATCTGCTTCTTGGAGAAGACCAAGGCTTGGGATGCGTCCAAGTGCGGTTGGATCGGCTGTATTTAAGAGTTTACCTTCATTGCGATAGTCGGACCAGATATCGAGGACAGCCCCGAGGGTCACGTTGAAGGTGTTTTGGCTCAAATTTGTCCAATCTCTTGCGAAAACAAGGAGATCAATCAAGTTTTGATCGACTTCAATGGCCTTTATGCCAGCATTGTCGTTGATGGTTTTTAAGTTGTTTAGATTTGGATAATCGTTATATCGATCGAATAACTGACCAAGATAACTCAAATCTGATTTGATTTGTTCAAAGTATTTATCAAACTCAGATTGACTGGTGGTATAGGCCACGAAGGTTAAGGGTGCGTCGTTGAAGCCGAGATTCATGGCCACATTACTGTAGCGATCGGGTGTTTTTGCACATGCGCTTATGAGTAGACTGAGGGTAAGAATTAAGAGCAGTTTTCGTTTCATGTTTGTCTCCTGGGTTATTATACCATATGCATAATGCTTTACAAAAATGTGTTTTTGTGTGTGCTTGAGTATGCTATAATTATCATTGATTCGATAAACTATTCACGAATTAGGAAAGGTTGGGTGAAGGTATGTCTTTTTTGACTGGACCAGGTAGAGAACATCTTAATGGTCACAAAGAGGAAACCCTGCATAATGAGATCGTGCGGGTTAAACCAAAAAAAGAAGTTTTTGTGCCTTTAAATAATGGGTCAGCAACGAAAGTTGATGTCTATGTTAATGAAGGAGACAGGGTTCTTGTCGGTACGCTTTTAGCGCGTCGCAATGACCATTTCAATGTGCCGATCTATTCACCGGTATCCGGTGTCGTTGGAGCTAAGAAAAACATGATGCATTCTGTGTTGAAACCACAGGAACATCTCATCATCGAAGATGATGGCAAGTATGAAAAGGCAGTGTCGTTCAAACCGCTTGACTATACTGTCGCATCCCGTGAAGAATTGGTAAATTTCATGATGGAAGCTGGTATCGTTGGTTGTGGTGGCGCAGGCTTCCCGTCGTATTTGAAGTATAAAAATCCAGTTGACATCAACACCTTGATTATCAATGCGGTTGAATGTGAGCCTTATATCACGTCCGATTACCGTTTTACCAAAGAAAGTTTGGAAGACATGTTGGTTGGGGTTCGTGCTTTACTTAAGATGAGCACAGCACCGAAGGCCATCATTGCGATCAAGAAAACGAAGAAAGAAATGTGTGAACAGCTTGAAGCAGTATTGAAGGATGATCCTTCGATTTCGGTCTTCAAGACACCAGATGTCTATCCGATGGGATGGGAACGTACTTTGGTTTATGAGTATGCCAAGAAACGCTACAATCGTTTACCTTCTGAAATTGGCATCATTGTTAATAATGTCACAACGGCAATCGCCTTTGCACGTGCTTTGCAATACGGTGAAGGCATTGTCGAAAAAGTTGTTACGTTCTCAGGTGATGGCTTGAAGAGTCCAACCAATGTGCGAGTTCCTTTTGGTACGAAAGTATCGGAAATCGTTGCGCAAATTGGTGGTTACACCAGTGAAGATGTCTTGGTCATTGCGGGTGGTCCGATGATGGGTAAAACCATTCCTACGGATGAATTCGTCATCACCAATTATTCCAATGCGATTACGATTTTGAAGAATATCAAAGTTGAGCCAATGGAGTGCATGCGTTGTGGACGTTGTAATGATACCTGTCCTGCAGGTTTGTTGCCAGTTCGCATCAACAATGCAGAAAAGATGAAAGACAGTGATTGGATGCAGAAATTGCGTGCTGATCAATGTATCGAATGTGGTCTTTGTACCTATGTCTGTCCTTCGAAGATTGATGTGACGGAAGGTGTTCGTCGTGCGAAACGCGCTTTGGCGTTGAGAAAGGGTTAGGTCGAAAACATGAAATTCAATTTTAGAGTGTCTCCGAACTACCGTAGTCCGTTAAGTACACAACGGATCATGACGGAATTGACCATTGGGATCGCTTTGGTTCTTGCGTATTCTGTTTACTTCTATTTCACAAAATTCGGAACAGATTATGGTCTGCATGCGTTATTGATGATTTCGACCGCATTAGGAACAGCTATCGGTGTCGAAGTATTGTGGGCTTTGTTTTATAAGAAAAATATCTGGCGTCATTTAAATACCTCATTCCCATGGGTGACTGCGTTGCTTTATGTTGGGATGATGGGTGTCAATAAACCGCTGTATGTCATTTTCATTGGTAGTTTCATTGCCATCTTTATTGGTAAGTTGGTGTTTGGTGGTTTTGGCCACAACATCTTCAACCCAGCGGGTGTTGGGCGTGCGGTTTCGGTCTTGTCGTTTGGTGGTTTCATCACAAATAAATTTGCCGATGTGATCACAGGGGCAACACCTAATCAAATGATGGAAAAAGTCGGTTGGGTCATCACAGATCCAAAGCTAGCGACTGAATTCTTGGATCAATTTGGTGGTTTATGGAGCATGGCTACGGGTTGGTATGCAGGGGGCTTGGGTGAAACCAATACCTTGTTGATCTTGGCTGTGGGTCTCTATTTAGGTTTCCGTAAGATCATTGATTGGCGTGTTCCAGTTGTCTTCTTAGGTTCTTTGTTTGCTTTTGCTTCAATTTTAGCTTTGATCAAAGGCATGGGCATCTGGTATCCAATGTTCCACCTTTTGACAGGTGGTGCTATGTTTGGGGCGGTCTTCATGATGACAGATCCTGTCACAAGTCCTACTTCGATTCCTGGACGTATCATTTTTGCGTTTGGGGTTGCGTTCTTGACGTTCATCATTCGTGTTAAGGGTAGCTTACCAGAAGGTGTCATTCGCTCGATTTTGTTCATGAACATGATGACGCCTTTGATAGATACGGCTTTGGATGGTTGGACGTTTGAGAAGATTAAAAAATATGCCATGACATTGGCAACTGTCGTTGTTTTAGGTTTTGCTGGAGCGACCGCATTTGGTGTTCAAGCCAATTACATCGCACCTGTTGTTGAAACAGAACCTGAAGTTGTCATCAATTTAAAGGGTGAACCACTGGTTGTGTTGGCTGAAGCAGTGTCCCCAACAGCGTTCATTGTTTCTGAGACTGCGGAAGGCGATGTCGTGACCATTGTTGTAAATATCAATGGTTATGCGTTCCAAAGCGATCATGATGATGATCCTCAACCGAATACTTTGGAAGTAAAAGTCAATACTGCAACGCAAACCATTGAAAGTGTAGCGTATGTGACATTCTCGGATTCACCGAATATTGGTGATAAGACGAATTCCGATGTCTTCTTGTCTCAGTTTGTTGGTTTATCCGTTGTGGATGAAGCTGCAAGCGTGGATGTTGTGTCGGGTGCGACTGTAACGTCAACTTCCGTCATTCGTGCTGTACGTGCCGCAATTGCTGCGGCCTTGGATTAGGAGGTTAGGATGAAAAAAATAATTCACTTAACAGTGTTCTTAGCGCTTGTTAGTGCTTTGGCAGGTGGAATTCTTGGTTATGTCAATGCCTTGACCAGTCCGATTATTGAAGAACAGAAAATTGCAGCCGTTAAAGCAAGTCTTCAGTCGATCTTTACTGGAACCAACGACTTCAAAGAAATCAATTTTGAAGATGCCAGTGGAAATGTTGTCAATGCATATGAAGCGGTGGGGGCTGGATATGCCTTCAATGTTGAAGTTCAAGGATATAAAGATGTGATTCGTTTCATTGTCGGAATCGACAATACAGGCAAAATCGTTGGTCTTGAAGTGAACTATGTGAATGATACACCTGGTTTAGGCTCAAAAGTAGCTGAGCCTGAGTTCATCAACAGCATCGTTGGCAAGCAAGTGGATGCATCTTTGGATGTCATCTCAGGTGCTACGATTTCGTCGAATGCAGTCTTGAAAGGTATCGATTCAGCAGCAGCTGTCTTCGGTACATTGAAATAGGAGGGTCAGATGAAATCAGTATTAAACTACGGCATGAATCTGTTAAAAGAAAACCCCGTCTTTGGTTTATATCTTGGGATTTGTTCCACTTTGGCCATTACGATCAATTTGAATAATGCGTTGGGGATGGGCTTGTCGGTCATTATCATCTTAACGATTTCAAATGTCGTCATCTCTGCGATTCGCAAAATCACGCCGGATGAAATTCGTATTCCAGTGTATATTGTCGTCATTGCTACTTTGGTTAAAGCGATTGAGCTGTTGATCAAAGCGTATGCTCCGGCTATTGATCAAGCTTTGGGAATCTTCATTCCATTGATCGTCGTAAACTGCATCATCTTGGGTCGCGCTGAAGCCTTTGCGAGTAAGAATGGTGTTGTGGCCTCGGCTTTGGATGGTTTGAATATGGGTGTTGCGTATACCTTGAGTTTGGTTGCGATGTCCTTGGTTCGTCAAATCTTGGCGACGGGTATTGTGGATTTATCCAATCCGTTTACCAACACGGAGATATTCAGCATCACTTTGATTCCGAGTCAGTATACGATTCCAATCTTCAGTAGCGCGATTGGTGCCTTCTTGACCTTTGCTTTGTTGGCGGCGGGTGTTTCTGCTATCAAGAATGCAGAAGAAAAGAAATTGAAGGGAGCTAAATAACATGGAACTTTTTTCACTCTTTTTTGGAGCTGTTGTCATCAATAATGTTGTATTAACAAAGTTCTTAGGAATGTGTCCTTTGTTGGGTGTCTCACGTAAAACGAGCTCTGCAATCGGAATGGGTGCTGCTGTTGTATTTGTTATCTTTGGTTCATCTGTCTTTACATATACACTTTACTATCAAGTTTTGGTTCCATTGGATTTACAATACATGGATCTCATAACATTTATCTTGGTTATTGCGGCTTTTGTTCAATTCGTTGAATTGATTTTAAAGAAGTATTCACCTGTTCTTTATAAAGCGTTGGGAATCTATCTGCCTTTGATCACAACGAACTGTGTTGTTTTGTATGTCACATTGTTTAACATTACGGAAGGGTTCTCCTTTGTTGAAATGATCGTCTATTCATTGGCTGCTCCAATTGGGTTTATGTTGGTGCTTTACATCTTCTCAACCATTCGTGAACGTTTGGATTTGGCGGATGTGCCTGCTGCTTTCAAGGGCAACCCGATTGCCTTGATCGTTGCAGCATTGATGGCGGCTGTCTTTACAAGTTTCGTAGGGTTGTTCTAGTATGTTGAATGCAATCATTTATCTCGCGGCTTTAGGTGCTTTCTATGCGTTGGTGTATTATCTAAATCATCGCACACCACGCCCTGAAGGGTGTGAAGAAATCGATGCGACGTGTGGTACGTGTAGTTTAGGTCATTGTGGCAACCATCCTTCGCAACAATTCACTGAAGTAAAGTTAACTTTGAAGGAGAAAAACAATGCTTGATGCAAGTGTGTTGATGCTCGTATTGGGAGCGAGTCTAGGTTTATTGCTGGCCATTGCTGGTAAATTCTTCTATGTTGAAGTGGATACACGTGTTGAGCAGATCACGAATATGTTGCCTGGTTATAACTGTGGCGCATGTGGCTATCCAGGATGTGCAGGTTTAGCGGAAGCATTGGTCAGTGGTGAGGCAAAGAGTCCAACTCAATGTAAACCTTCGACTGAAGCGCATCGTACACGTATCACAGCTTTCATGGAGACGGGGATTGATCCTCAAGCGCCTAAGGAAGCCATACAAGCTTAATCCATTAAGATCGTGAAAACGATCTTTTTTTTAGGGATATTTCTTAGCAATGCGTATCTAGTAGTGAGGTGTTTGTATGAAAGGTGTGATTCAAGCGTATGCATTGTTGGTTGTATGTTTAGGCATTTCTCTTGGGATGATGATTGCAGTTCAATACGATGTGATGTTTTATAAGCATCAATTCATTCTTAAGCAAAGCATGCAAGAGAGCATGTTGGAGAGTTTGGATATTCCTTATCAAGAGCGCGATGTGTTTACCTTCAATCGTCTTGTGGAACTTTTGAGAATGCGTATGGATCCACTCAATAAAGCTGAAGTCAGCTTGATGGGTTTCCACGCACAGCCCTTGGCATTTAGGGTAAGCCTTGATGTATCCGCATATGAAAGTATTATTCCTTATAGCATTCATTTCGATAAAACCATGATAGAGGTATCCCCATGAAACAAAAATATTCTTTTGTACATTTCGGTATTGCTTTAGCTTTGTGTTTGCTTGCGATTGGTGGAAGCTTACTTTACATTCACAACCAACTAGAACTCGTAGAGGTCTATGTTGCAAAAGAGGACTTGTCTGCGCGAACACTGATCAATGATGATGATCTGAATAAAATTAAAGTACCTAAGGCGTATCTAAGTCCGAATGCGATATTGGATAAAGAGCAGATGCTTGGGATGTATGTCAAAATCAATGCTTCGATTCCAAAGGGAAGTCTTGTTTATCAATCCACAATTGAGTCTTTGGATGAATCGATTGATCAACCGAGCCTTCTACTAAAAAGCAATCAAGCCGTTTATGCAATCGATGTAAGTTTGACCAGTACTTCAGGGAATACGTTACAGATTGGATCTAAAGTCGATATTTATGGGACTTTGAAAGTAGGACGTGAGACAAAAGTTGATCTGCTCTTCAAACAGGTGCGTGTCATCAGTGTCAAAGATAAGAACGGGAATGAAGTGGATCGCAAAAACAATCAAATGCCGAAGCTCTTGTTGGTAGCTTTTGATCAAGTTGAGATACCATTAATCACTAAATTGATTGCGATGGGTGAAATCACCATCACACCAACCGCTGAGTTCTTTAGTGAAGATGAATGTGTCCTCAATGAACAATCCATTTTGTTGGATATCTTGTATGCTTGAAAATTTTGATTTTGGGGTGATTCAGTCTTATGTGGATGATCCGATGATTACGGATATTAATTACAATGGTCGTCAATGTTGGATCGATCACTTACATAAGGGGCGTTACCCTTTAGCGCCATTCGATGCGCATGAGGCCATGCAGATTCTGGTCTATAAGATTGCGAACTATGTTAATCTTCCTTTCAATGCGACAAGTCCTGTATTGGAAGCGGAAACCGAGAGCTTGCGTATCAGTCTTTTACACCCAAGTATCGCTAAGGGTGGTCTTAGCCTATCGCTTCGTAAAACACCTGCTATGTGTCGTTTGCACGACGCTGAGACGGGTATTAAAGCATATGCACCGGAATGGGTGATTGTCTTATTGCAGGAAGCGGTCAAGCATCGAAAGAACATTCTTGTGAGTGGACTTCCAGGATCAGGGAAGACTGAATTTGTGAAATATCTTATGGAGAGTATTCCTGCGCATGAACGTGTCATCACAATCGAGGATAGTCTTGAACTTCGTTATGGTGATATTCATCCAACCAAAGATCATGTGATGCTCAAGGTTCAAGAACGCTTTGGATATGAACAGGCCATTAAGACAAGTTTGCGCCAAAGACCCGATTGGATTTGTGTATCTGAAGTGCGCGGATCTGAAATCATGTATCTATTACAAAGCATTTCAACGGGTACAAGTCTGATCAGTACCATTCATGCGGAAAGTGCCTTCGCAATTCCAGCGCGCATGTTGATGCTGATGCCGGGTTTTGACTTAAACAATCAAAGCTTGCTGACCATGATTCACGACTGTATCGACTTTGGGATTCACTTGGAAGTCAATCATGATGGACAGAAAGTCGTGCGATCGATTCGTGAATTGGTCCAATTTAAAATCAATGAGAACTATGAACAAGAAAAGAAAACAATCTATCAATGCGATGATAAAAACAAAGCCATTCGCTACCCAAGTTTATTCCCATCTAAGAAAACTAAGGTTTCAAGAACTCCTTTGGATCTTTAGTGAACTAGCCTTGACGATATGGATTGCCACACGTTTTGGACTTCCTCAACAATCCATTCTGATTCTATTCATCACGACGATTGTTCTGACACCGATCTTCTTTCGTTATCAATTGCAGTGGATCAAGCAGGAACAAGCTTTCTTCAATCTAACGGATTTTCTTCAACAGTTTATTGCGAGTTTCAAGTCGCACCCCAAAATTTACGCAGCACTTTTGGAATGTGAGGATATCACACAAGGTCAGTTGCGTAAGGATATCAGACACTGGATAGAAGGACTTGAAAAGGGTGGGTATCCTCAGGAACATGCCAAAGCTTTCATGCGTAAATATGGACATTTTACCATTGGGAATATGGTTCACCTCATGTTGGCTGTGGAAAACTATGGAAGCTTTCATTATGCTGAGGGTTTTGAAATCATCCAAGATGATATTGAAGAATGGATCGAAGATACCTATGCCTTCAAACAGGAACAGATCCAAACACAAAGAAAGATTCAAATCCTATCCTTATTCTCAATGGGCATCGCCTATATGAGTCATAACATGTTGTTTAAATCTGATATGGTAAGTGAATTGGGTTTTTATCATACGAGTCTGTTGTTGTTCTTTGGCTTGATTCTTCTAACCTTGTTCTTTGCTCAAAAGATGATCGCAGTGCCATGGATTGAGAAGAAGGAGTTGATATGGAACGACTGATGCTAAGTGTTATGGTATTGCTTTTGTGGAAGTTGGGAGATCCTTGGTTGAGTGAGCATTGTATGTACTTGCGTGAGAAGGCGTGTGATCATATTGAAGCAGTTCTCAAGATCAAGCTGGATCAAGCATGGATGTTGAGTCGTATCCAACGCTTAAGATATCTACGACTCATCATTCTTCTAATCGCATTTGACATTCGCTTCATCTACATCGTCTTATTCGTTTTAATTTTTGTCTATAAATCAACTTATCTTCGCTTGAAACACCAAGCCAAGCAACATATCCAATTGGTGCGTTACCAATTTCCAATCTACCTCAGACAACTCCAAATCCTCCTACAAAACAATACCGTCGTGAATGCAGTCGAACAGTCCTTGGCTTATGTTCCGGATGTGCTCAAAGAAGATATCCATGTCTTTCATACGGCACTCTTGGAGGACTCTCGCTCACTCAACACGTACATCTTACAGATGCAGGCTTATCAACTTCCTGAAATCACGCGTGCTTTCAAATGGTTGTATCGTTACCAAAGCATTGGGAGTCAGGATGCGTATCGTCAGTTTAATCGCATGATTCTATCGACATCGAAATGGTTGCGTCAAGCACGTATCCATCAAAAACAGAATGCCGTTGGAATATATCAGTGGATGGGTATGTTGCCGTTGGTGGGTGTCACCATGGTCTTCATCTCAGCCATGTTAAGTGTCGCACTGACACTCTTTGAAAGGGGGTGAACACATGAAGGCGTTTTTTGAAGAATATGGTTTGGTATTGGTCGTAACTGTCATTGCAACAGGCATGATTACGTTCTCGGAGACTTTTAAAACAACGATGCAAACAACTCTAGAAACTCAATGGTCAGAAATGACAACGGGTAGCTGATGAAAGGTGCGTTTGAAACGGCATTGGTCATGATGTTTGGCATGATGTTCATGGTCATGGGTATGGATTACTTGAAAGTGGTTGTGATGAACAATCAAGCTCGATTGTTGGCTGAAAACAGTCTAGCCATCATAGAACACCAAAATCGGTACGATGATTCGGTTCAAGTTTTGATTGATCAAAACAAAGGCTATTGTGTATCTTGCATTTTGATGATCGAACCCCATTCTGTCTATCTTGGACGGTATCGTGTCATCGTGAATTATCCCATTGAATTGAAGCATATCAACTATCACACCATGGCTAAACTTGAACTCTTGAGTCGGCCATTAAGTTAGTGCAGCAATCTGCACTTTCTTTGCATGTGATTTTAAGCTAAAATTAAGCTATGTTAATCACCATCGATATCGGCAATTCCAATATTGTCTGTGTAGTTTATTCCAATTCAAAAGAACGTTTGTATGACAAACGTTTTGAAACCATTAAAGAGAATATTGAGGAAGCTTATCCTCAGTTTGTCAAAGAGGAGCTCTTGTTTCTAAAAGAACGCTTTAAGTGTGAAGCCATTATGCTAAGCAATGTTGTACCTGCAATCGATCGAGTCGTCTTCAATGCTTTGAAAGAAGGCTTAAAGGTGAATGTATATCGCTGTGACTTGAGTACTGTACCTGATTTTGAAGTGATGTTGGATGATCCACGCGAACTTGGAGCGGATTTCATCGCTACCAGTTATGGAGCGATGGCTAAGTATCCCTTACCCATCATTGTCGCGGATTTAGGATCTGCGACAAAAGTCAGCGCATTGAATCTTGAAGGAAATTTCGCTGGAGGCATCATCATGCCTGGTTTGCGTATCGCACAAGACGCACTCAACCGTTTCATACCACATCTCCCGCAGATTCCACTTGTTGTGCCGCAATCTGTTTTGGGGAGCGATACGATCACGGCCATGCAGGCAGGATTGATGTATTCTACAATCGATTCCATCGAAGGCATTGCGCGGCGCATCGAATCAAGTTTCAATGCAAAGTGCTCAAAAGTACTGACGGGTGGTCTGTCGGTCTTGATTCATAAGGATACGAAAGACTATGCCTATGAACCGTATTTGTTGAATGAAGGCTTGTTCGAAATCTACCAACTTTTAAAGTGAATTATTTTGGCTCAAAATCGCGAATTATTAAAGTAAATTCA
>DHGC01000016.1:0-3199 GCA_002402585.1 Erysipelotrichaceae bacterium UBA4808
ATGCGGAAGCCAGTGGCATTCCCTACGAAATGGGTTTGATCAAAAACAAGTATTCGGGTCGTACCTTCATAGAGCCCTCACAGAGTCTACGTGAAAAGGGGGTCAAAATGAAATTGTCGCCGGTACGTTCAATCGTCAAAGGCAAACGCGTTCTTTTAATCGATGATTCCATTGTTCGGGGCACAACCTCCAAGCAAATCGTTCAAATGCTCAAGGAGATGGGCGCAACCGAAGTCCATATGCGCATCGCGTCGCCTCCAATCATCGCACCCTGTTTTTATGGTGTCGATACCTCAACCTACGAGGAGTTGATCAGTGCATTCAATGATCCTGAAGCCGTTCGTAAGCTGATCGGGGCGGACTCCTTGGCTTTCCTATCGATGGAAGGTCTTCAGGAAGCTGCAGGGGATCGTGGTCTGTGTCGTGCTTGTTTCAATAAAGATTATCCAACGCATCTCTATCAAGAGATAAAAAACGCCAATAAAGATGGCAAATTCTAGGAGCCCTATGAGTGAACATTACCAACAAGCCGGTGTGAGTTTAGAAGCCGGATATGAAGCCGTTCGACGTATCAAGCACCACACCCAACGCACCCATAATCTTGGGACGATGAGTGACATCGGATCCTTTGGCGCACTTTTTGATTTGCATAAATATGGCATCCAAGAACCCGTCTTGGTCAGTGGAACCGATGGGGTTGGAACGAAGCTCAAGATCGCGTTCCTGCTGGATAAACACGATACGATCGGTATCGATGCGGTGGCCATGTGTGTGAATGACATCTTGGCTCAAGGTGCCATGCCTTTGTTTTTCCTAGACTATCTCGCCTTAGGCAAGAATGAACCCATCAAGGTGGAACAGATCGTCAAAGGCGTTGCCGATGGTTGCGTCCAAGCAGGTTGTGCCCTCATCGGTGGAGAAACCGCTGAGATGCCGGATATGTACAGTGAAGGGGAATATGACATCGCAGGGTTTGCGGTGGGTGTTGCGGAACGATCCAAACTCTTGAATCCCCAAAATGTGAACACGGGTGATATCGTCCTAGGTCTGCCCAGCACGGGTCTTCATTCCAATGGCTACAGCCTTGTGCGTAAGTTGGTGTTCAAAGACCGACAAATCGATCTTCAAACCAAAGTGGGTCATCAAACACTCGCGGAATGTTTGATCGAACCGACCAAGATTTATGTCAAAAGCGTCTATCCTTTGATTCAAAAAGATTGGGTCACAGGCATTGCGCATATCACGGGGGGTGGCTTCTATGAAAACATGCCTCGTTGTCTTCAAGCAATGCAAGGTTTAAGATTGAAGAAAGGGAGCTGGACAGTTCCTGCCATCTTTACTTTCTTGCAAGAACTGGGTTCGATTGCGGAAGATGAACTTTATCATGTCTTCAATATGGGTATCGGCATGATGCTTACAGTCAAACCAGAACATCTCAATCAAGTCTTGGAACATTTCCAAACCATAAATGATGAAGTGTTCATCCTCGGTGAGGTGACAAACGAAGTAGGTATCCAATGGGTGTAAGATTCGTCGTGTTCGCATCCGGAAGTGGATCCAACTTTGAAGCCCTGGTCAAAGCGACACAAACTAAAACGTTAGATGCCCAATGTGTGGGCTTGATCGTGGATCGTGCGGATGCCTATGCGATCAAGCGTGCCCATCAATTGAATGTGCCGGTATCGTTGTATCTTCAATCCTGGTATGTGGATAAAGAAGCAATGGAAGCTTCGATGCTTAAACAGATTCAGGCTTGGGATGCGGAGTGGATCATCTGTGCAGGCTATATGCGCATCATCTCCAAAACCTTGCTTGATGCATTCCCATACAGAATCATCAATATCCATCCCTCCTTATTACCGAAATATCGAGGTAAGGATGCCTTGGGACAAGCCCTTGCCGCAAAGGATAAGACATTGGGCATTACGGTTCATCGTGTGGATACGGGATTGGATACCGGTGAGATCATCGATCAGATCTCCTTTCAAATTACGGGGGATGAACCACGCATTGAAATCGAGGAGAAACTTCATTCTTTGGAACATATCTTTTATCCAAAGGTGCTTAAACAACTCTGGGAGGAAAAGCCATGAAGAAACGTGCTTTATTAAGTGTCAGTGATAAACAAGGATTGATTGAATTGGCCCAAGTTCTCATCAAACATGACATTGAATTGATCTCGACCGGTGGAACCAAGACGGCCTTGGAGAAAGCAGGCTTGGCTGTCTTAGGTATCGAGGAGGTCACGGAGTTTCCTGAGATGTTGGATGGACGTGTCAAAACACTCCACCCTAAGATCCATGGAGGACTGCTCTATCGACGGGATCTGCCTGAACATCAAGCACAGGTCGATGAACATGCGATTCATGCGGTCGACTACGTCATTGTGAATCTCTATCCCTTCCAGCAAACGATTTCTAAAGTAGATTTCACCCATGAAGAAGCCATTGAAAACATCGATATCGGTGGACCTTCGATGCTTAGAAGTGCCGCAAAGAATCATCAATTCGCCACGGTCATCTGTGACACTGAGGATTATCCGACTTTGATCGAACAACTTGAAACCAAGGGTGAAACAGACTTGGATTTTCGTGCATGGTGTGCTGCGAAGGTCTTTCGTTTGACGGCAAGTTATGACAGTATGATTGCGGAATACCTCACCCATAAACAAGGCATTGCATATCCCGAACGTTTCACAGAAACCTTCATTTTGAAGCAGAAGTTACGTTATGGAGAAAATCCCCACCAAAGTGCGGCTTTCTATCAAACACCCTTCGAAGAATCCTATTCAATGGCCTCAGGCATCCAAGTTCAGGGTAAGGAGCTCTCCTACAATAATATCCAAGATGGGGCAGCTGCACTCAATCTGATCAAGGAATTTGATGCGCCAACCTGTGTCGTGCTTAAACATATGAATCCTTGTGGGGTTGGGACGGCAGACACATTGTTGGAGGCTTGGCAAAAGGCTTATGAAGCGGATCCCATCAGTATCTTTGGTGGCATCGTCGCGTTCAATCGAACCGTGGATGCGCAGATCGCGCGTCAATGTGTCGATATCTTCTTGGAAATCATTTTGGCTCCTAAGTTCACCGAAGAAGCCTTGGCAATCTTTGCCACAAAAAAGAATCTACGGGTACTTCATTTCCCACGCTATATCGAAAAGCCCTATCAAAGAGCGACGGTGCGTATCAGTGGGGGT
>DHGC01000016.1:3252-4372 GCA_002402585.1 Erysipelotrichaceae bacterium UBA4808
AAGTCGAATGCGATCGTGATCATCAAAGGGGGTCAAACACTTGGGATCGGAGCGGGTCAGATGAATCGCATCGGTGCCGCAGAGATCGCACTCAAACAAGCGGGTGAAAAAGCGAAAGGAGCCATCCTGGCAAGTGATGCCTTCTTCCCAATGGACGATACCGTTCGCTTAGCGGCCGAATATGGCATCGCATGCATCCTACAACCGGGAGGATCCATCAAAGACAAAGATTCCATTGCGGCGTGTGATGAATTGGGGATATGCATGGTCTTCACAGGTGAAAGGCATTTTAAACATTGATGAAACGGAACATTCTCGTCATCGGCAGTGGTGGGCGTGAACACGCCATCGCGCATGCCTTCTTTAAGAGTCCCCATGTCCAACAGGTCTATGTCCTTCCTGGGAATCCAGGAATGGAAGATGTGGCACGATGTGTTGCCATCGATCCAATGGATTTTGAAGCAATCCTTGAATTCTGTCATGATCAAAACATCGATCTGGTTTTTGTTGGGCCAGAACTTCCCTTATCCAAAGGGATTGCGGATGTCCTTAAACAAAACAATATTCTAGTGTTTGGACCATCCCAAAAGGCTGCGCAACTGGAAGCCAGTAAGTCGTTCGCTAAAGATCTGATGGCCGACTACAACATTCCCACTGCTCGCTATAAAACCGTATTCAATCAACGTGAAGCAATGCACTATCTCCATGCACATCCAGCACCCATCGTCATCAAAGCCGATGGTTTGATGGCAGGCAAAGGGGTCGTTGTGGCGATGGATGATACGCAAGCCCATACTGCGATATTAAACATCTTTCCCGATGAAACAATAGAATCACCTTGTGTCATTGAAGAGTATCTTGAAGGCGAAGAATTTAGCTTGATGTGTCTGGTTCATGAAGATCAGATCATTCCACTCCCCATCGCACGCGATCATAAACGAGCCTACGATCATGATCTCGGACCCAATACCGGTGGTATGGGCGCTTTCTGTCCCCATCCTTTGATCACAGCTGAATTGGTGGATGAGGCCATGACAAACATCGTCAAACCCATCCTCAATGCCTTGAGATTGGAAGGGATCCCATACACCGGTGTGTTGTATGCAGGGTTGATGGCGAC
>DHGC01000048.1 GCA_002402585.1 Erysipelotrichaceae bacterium UBA4808
TGACAAAAGACACCAAAGAGTATATCCCACCCCATAGTCAGAACTTTCAGAACAAGTTTGAACTCATAAACTATGCTCAAAGCAAGTTTGGTGTAACATTGGACAAGCGTAAGACATTCACCAATCTACTAAAAGTCATTCAGGGTCTTGAAAAACTCCAGGGAGTATAACACATGGCAATCACATTAGTTGCAACTCCTGGTGCGGATAATGCCAATACGTATTCCACATTAGCTGAAGCTGAAGCGTATCATGAAACCAGACTTCATAATGATGACTGGAATTCGGCAGCATCTGGTGATAAGAATAAATCACTGGCTTGGGCAACACGTTTATTGGATGATCTCATTGAATGGTTCGGATCTAAAACCGATGTCTATCAACCGCTAAGATTTCCGCGTTACAATCTTGTGGATACAGATGGTCAAATACTGGATTCATCGACCATTCCGCAATTCTTGAAAAACGCCACAGCCGAATACGCCATGCATTTGATCATTGGAGATCGTGTGAAAGAAACGGATCTCAAGGGGTATGAATCTATAAAGGTCGCATCGATTCGGATCACACCCGATAAGTACGATAATCCGGCATTCATCCCCCCCAGTGTTTGGGAGATGATCAAGGATTATGGCGTTAGAAAGAATTCTACATCCTTTCGTGGTTTAAGCAGGGCATAATTCATGGGCTTAAAAACCGTTCTTCAAAATATCATGCCAAAGATCGTCACCGTCTTGGGTGACTTGGCATTTACTGGAACCTATCACTCGACAGGCACATTGGTTTATAATCCATCGACTGGCACAAAGACCGAAACGGGTGGGTCAAATATAACCGTTGCTGGGGTTATGTCTGATTACAATCAGGATGAAGTGGATCATCAGGCAGTTAAAATAACCGATAAAAAATTCTTAATTCCATCGGTTACATTAACAGTTGAACCAAAGATGACCGATACGATCACCATCAACTCGATCACCTATCATGTCATATCCAAGCGCGTTGATCCTGCGGAGGCCATGTGGGTAATACAAGCCAGAATATAAGACGTGCTTTTATCCAACTTGAACAGGAATGTGAAGAAGAAATTTTTAAGATTAAAAGAGATTTAATTAACATGATTGTTAAAGATTTAGAGCGATACTCTCCACTTCCATCTACTGCACCATATTCTATAGGTAACTTTGCAATTAATACATATATTGAAGTTGGTAAGCGTAATTTAGTTGTATCTTATTTACCATATAACTATAATGATATACAAGCAAAAGAGGTAACAGATCAAGCAGCTTGGTATAATTATCAAACCATTAGAAATAATGCTATAAATGATTTAAAAAGTCGTCCTATGGATACCGTTTATATCTTTAACACAATGGCTCATAATATTTTAGTTGAACATTTAGGTTGGAATTTCACACCAGTCGATATTGTGCCAGATATTATAGAAGGTCCAGGTCCAGTTGGACCAATAACAGTTTGGCCATATGCAAATCGACCCGCTTATAAACCATTCAGTCTTGCCTATGTTCATGCTAAATCAAAACTTCCTGCATTAATTAAATTTCATAATAAATTGAGGTAAGATGACAACTTATTCATCTGAACGCACCATCATTGAATCACGCTTTAACAGTCTTTACACATTGACCCCAATCAAATGGGAAAATGTTGATTACAATCCAACACCCGGTACATCGTTTGTTGAATTGATCATTGATACGGATAACACTGAACAGATTGAAATCACATCCAATCCGACTTACCGCACTGATGGCTCAATCGTGTGTATCGTGTACACATCGGTAAATGCCGGATCAAGTGCTTCACGAACAATCTTGGATTCAATCAGATCCATCTTTGTAGGTCAAACCTTTAGTGGCATCACTTGTCGCAACGCCATGGTGGGTAAGGCAGGTGTCAAAGATGAATGGTATAGGACACTGATTAATATTGAGTTTTTCTATGATAGTCGGTTGACTTAATTTAACAAATAGTGATAAAGTTAAAATTAAGTGGGATAGATCAGGCCGTACACCTGATTGAAAAGGTCGCCTCTACCTTCCCACTTTCTTAATTCTTTAGAGGCTAACCGCATAAAATTAGAGGTGTCAAAATGAGTAACATTGTTGAATTCGCCTTTGAAAACAAAGAAGTTCGTATTACAGATCGGAATGGTAAAAATTGGTTTGTTCTTAGAGATGTTTTATCTGCAATGAATTCTAAGACAAAAAGACAAGAAGCTGTTGAGTCAATAGAAGACAGTCTTGGTAAGGGGGAGGTCGATACCCTCCCCCTTCAGACAGCGGGTGGAATTCAAGATACTCTAATAATTTCTGAACCAGCAGTAACATATCTTTTAGCTCGTTCAAATACTGAAGAAGGTAAACGGCTAAATCTTTTTATTCATACCGAAGTACTTCCATCGATTCGCAAAACAGGCCAATATAAATCTACAACAAACATAATAGAAATACCAAAACAAGAATTTGATGCATTGTTGTATGTTGCCAAACTAATTGGCTTGGATCACAACGCATCAGTAATTAGTGCAAACAATGCAACAAAAAAGATTACTGGAATCAATTTTCTTGAACTACTCGATCAGACTAATTTAATAGCAGAAAACCAAAAAGATTTAATCTTTACACCAACCGAGCTTGGTAAACAAATTTCTATATCTGGACAACAATTTAACTTATTACTTGCTGCTGCTGGATTACAAACAAAAAATGATAAACAATGGGTTCCAACTGAAAAAGCACAAGGCTTATATCGTATTTTAGATACTGGCAAAAAACATTTAAATGGAACATTGGTACAGCAAATTAAGTGGAACAATAGTGTAGTTGAGATCATTAAACCATTCATGGTTGAAAGTTAATGATCTTCTACTCACAACCCTATGACACCAATAAGGATATCGGTTCATATTACAACAAATTCATGAACCTGATTCCGAATAACGCCACGGCATGCTTCACCGATGGCGATACGATCTTCACCACATCCGATTATGGTCATAGGCTGCAACTTTACTTAGATCTTTACACCGAATGCGGCCTGTTTACCTGTAAGACAAATCGGGTTAAATGCCAGCATCAATTGGCTTATAACTGGCATTCTGAACACATGGCCAATCATAGAGAGTTTGCACAGACGTTAAAATCAGATTTCTCGATCACAGACATCACAAACGAACAGCTTTTTTCAGGGGTCATGATTATGATCCGCAAATCTACCTGGAAAAAGATTGGACCATTTCAATCAGGTATGCTTGGGATTGATAACGATATTCATCTGAAAGCACGTAATAATCACGAGTCGGTCTATCTCATGAACGGAATCTATCTCTATCATTGGTACCGTGGTGGTCATACAAATAACACAAAACACTTGAAAGGATGATTATGAAATTCAGAAAAAAGCCAGTTGTTATTGAAGCAATTCAATGGACTGGTATAAATCATAGAGATATGTTTGATTTCTTAACTGATACACAAGATCAAGTTATTTTAACAAGTGATAAGAATTTTTATATTGATCATAACAAAGTAGAGGGTGGCCTTATAATTAAAACGCTTGAAGGAGAACACATTGCATCAATCGATGATTTTATAATCAAAGGAGTTAATGGTGAGTTTTACCCATGTAAGCCAGATATTTTCGAGAAAACATATGAATTAGTTATTTAAATGAAACGTATAATTTTCACAGCAAACATTAATAATTATGACATAACCGAAATCCCATTCGTCCCAAACGGATGGGATTTTTTGTTGTTTACTGAATCAAAATTAGACACAGATCCGCAGCGTCAAGCACGCCATATTAAACTTTGCCCTCATCTGTATTTTGAATTCGATGAAGCAGTATGGATTGACAGTAATGCAATCCTTAAATCCGATGTTATATTTAACATAGACTTTCAATTCGTCTCCATGAAACATCCTCATCGGTCTTGTATCTATGATGAAATCAACGCATGTATTAAGTATAACAAAGCAGATCCAGAACTTCTTCACAAACAAATTAAATACTATGCATCAAACGGAATGCCATG
>DHGC01000054.1 GCA_002402585.1 Erysipelotrichaceae bacterium UBA4808
ATATCATACACAAATGAACAGAAATTGAAATTTGGAGTTAGGAAATCACGATTTTCTGCTAAAATTAGAAGCGGAGGAATTATGATGATAACCTTACTAAGCGGAACATACACATTTGCGGATTTGGATTGGCAATCCATTCTCGGCGGATTTGGCTTATTTTTATTTGGTATAAAGTTCATGGGCGATGGTTTAAAAGCCTATGCAGGAGATAAACTTAGAGATTTTATCGATCGATATACAACAAAGGTTTGGATGGGTGTTTTGGTCGGTATCGTAGCGACCGTTCTCGTGCAATCCAGTTCTGCCTCGACAGCCATTACCATCGGTTTCGTGCGTGCTGGTTTGATGCGTCTAGATCAAGCGGTTGGCATCATTCTTGGTGCGAATATTGGGACGACCACAACAGCTTTCTTAGTTGGTTTGAAAGTTGAAAAATACGCTCTTTATTTCATCTTTATTGGGGCAATGATGTTATTGTTCTCAAAACGTAAAAAGAATGCTTATCTTGGTGAGATTGTTCTCGGATTCGGTGTCCTCTTTTTTGGTTTGAATATCATGGGCACAGCATTGAAACTATTGAAGGATATTGATGCGTTCCATGAATTGGCTTTGTTAATGTCAGATAATCCTCTTCTTGCCCTAACCGGCGGTGCCGTCATGACTGGTTTAATTCAGTCTTCCAGTGCCATGATTGCTATCATACAAAAAATCTATGAGTCTGGTGGTATTGCATTCGATGCAGTTCTTCCCTTCTTATTCGGCTCCAACATTGGTACGACCATCACAGCAATCCTAGCCGCTCTTGGTGGATCATTAGCTGCTAGACGAGCGGCTGGTGTCCATACCTTGTTCAACTTTTTGGTTTCCATTATTGCAATGATTTTGTTGGTTCCCTATTATAACTTTATAATGTTCATTACTGAGCGTTTCAGCATTGAACCGATGATGCAGATTGCGATATCACACATTATCTTCAATATCGGTGGAACCCTTTTGTTCTACCCTTTCATCAAACAACTCGTTTGGATTATCCGTAAAGTCATTCGTGGTGAGGAACAAGAACGAATCGAAATCAATACAAACGATTTCGACTTACAACTTGCAAAAAGTCTTCCATCTGCAGCATTGGAGATTTCCAAACGTGCAACGATTAAGATGGGTGAGATCACTTCGGAGTGTCTACTTGAAACGCGCAAATTATTCAATAAAGAGCAGAAAGCTTCCGTTGATACTGTAAGACAACTTGAAGACATCGTTAATAATTTTGATTCAAAGATTACTGATTACCTCTTGATCATCTCTAAGGAAGGGTTATCTGAAAAAGATACAGACGCCAATTCAATCAATCTTCAAATCGTTAAAAATTTGGAACGCATTGGAGACTTATCGATGAATCTAGCAGAATTCTATGATTTGGTTTATGATTCAAAGGAAGATTTCTCCCCTGCTGCTTTGGAAGATGTCAATAACATGTACGAAGTCACCATGCATATGTTGAATCGCGCCATTCGGATCTATGCAGAAGATGATTTTGCCTTGACGCATTCAATTTCAGAAGATGAAAGCTATGTCGACCTTTTAGAACAAAAAGCACGTCAAAGACACTTTGAGCGGATGCGTTCCAGTGAATGTACGACTGCTGTTGGAAGTTCAGTCTTCATCGATATCTTAGGGACACTAGAGCGCATTGCCGACCATGCAGACAACATCGCGCGTTCAGCTTTCAATGTTCATACGACACACGAACCTAAAATCATCGATGCAGAAACCATCGAAATGGAAAACTAGTTAAAGTAAAACAGATTTTTAAATAAAAAACGGTGCAAGTAGTTCATCACAGACTTCTGACCGTTTTTCTTTTTTTATCTTAATTTTTATCCAAAATCGTAACGTTGATTGGTTACCTCATAGATGAGATGTTCCAAGATATTCTTTGTATGATCGCCTGCTCTTTCAAAGTTTCGTAACATACTTACAAATGCTACGACATTTGTTCGATCCTCATGATCTTGGTTGTCTTTCTCGAGATGACTGTAAAGTTTCGCAATCGTTGAGTCGATTTCTTCATCCATCTTAGCAAGTTCAAGTGCTTTTTTAACATCTTTTACACGATAAACATCCATGGTTGCGTCATAGAACTTCAAGAAACTTGAGTTGATTGTTTCCACATAGGGTAGATAGGCTTCGTTGATGGGTTCATTTTTTATCACATAGCGAGCGATGCTTTTGGCATAATCACCGATACGCTCCAAGTCAGTTGCGATTTTGATGCCTACGATGACTTTACGTAAGTCCGACGCAAGAGGAGCCAACAAAGCCAATACTTCCAAGGCTCTTCGATTGATCAATTCTTCGTCATGATTGACGTATTCATCCAATTCAATGATGGATAAGGCTTTTTCCTTATCGCCAGTCCGTAAGATATCGGTTGTCCATGTATGCATGCGACGTACCTTTTCACTCATCAAGAAAACCAATTCTTCAAACATTTCCAATTCTGTTGTAATTTTAACCATTATCCGTACCTTCCTGTGATGTAATCTTCCGTACGTTTGTCACGTGGAGCTGTAAACATGTCTTTGGTTTCACCAAACTCAATCAATTCTCCGCTTAGAAAGAATGCAGTGTAGTCAGAGATACGTGCAGCTTGTTGCATACTGTGCGTTACAATGATAACCGTATACTCTTTCTTCAATTCTTGTAAAAGTTCTTCAATTTTCGATGTCGCAATTGGATCCAACGCTGAAGTGGGTTCATCCATCAAGATGATATCTGGTTTTGTCGCGAGCGTACGTGCAATGCATAGTCGTTGTTGTTGTCCACCTGACAATGAGAAAGCGGATTGATTGAGTTTGTGTTTCACCTCATCCCAAAGCGAAGCTTTCTTCAGTGAATTCTCAATGATGTTGGAATACTCTTTTTTGTCTTGATCCCCATGCCTTTTAACCGCATAAAGTACATTCTCACTGATGGACTTCGGAAATGGATTGGGTTTCTGAAACACCATGCCAATCCGTTTTCTTAATTCAACAACATCGGTGCTTTCATCTAAGACATTGATGCCTTCGAACGCAATTGAACCATCAGCCTTAGTATCTTCAATCAAATCATACATCCGATCAATGGTCTTAATGAAGGTGGACTTACCACAGCCACTTGGACCAATCAACGCAGTGATGCGATTTTCATGAATATCGATATTGATATCTTTTAAAGCTTGAAAGCTTCCATAATAGAAATTCAAATTCTCTACTTTGATTTTTATCGTCATATTTGCTCCTAGTCAATCCTTGATTGTGTTTTATTACGAATGATAATCGCAGTCAGATTTGTAATCAATAAGATGATCATCATAACCATGATACCGGATGCTGCAATCTGTGCGAACGCTTCTTGAGGACGTGATGTCCAATTGAATACAATTAGTGGTAATGCTGAATATCTGGATAGAAGATTGTCAGGCAAGAAGGTCACAAAGCCAACGGCTCCTACCATGATCAATGGAGCTGCTTCACCCATTGCACGTGACAAAGCGAGAATTGAACCGGTCATGATGCCTGGCAGTGCCATTGGAAGAATGACGCCTGTGATGGTTTTCCAACGAGTGACACCAAGTGCGTAGGACCCGTCAATGATTGAACTTGGAACAGCTTTTATGGCTTCACTGGATGAAACAATGATGACTGGTAAAATCAATAAACTTAAGGTAATCGAACCCACAATCAAACTGGGACCCAATCGTAATAGTTGGCTGAAAATGGCCAAGCCCAAAATACCGTAAACTATTGAAGGAACACCTGCCAAATTCGCAATATTCAATTGTAACAGCTTGAAGAAACGTGAACGTTTATTCGCATACAATTCGAGA
This sequence comes from Erysipelotrichaceae bacterium UBA4808, assembly GCA_002402585.1. Taxonomy (GTDB): domain Bacteria; phylum Bacillota_I; class Bacilli_A; order Erysipelotrichales; family Erysipelotrichaceae; genus UBA2212. The sequence continues at coordinate 3,872 of DHGC01000054.1, forward strand.
TAAATGGCAGTGCCCACACCTAAAGGTATAGAAATCAGAGCAGTCAATCCAATAAGAACCAAACTCCCAACCAGTGAAGGTAAGATACCGGCTCGTGCTGCACGACCTGAGGGCATAGATGTCAAGAAATCCCATGTTAAGGTTTGATAACCCTTTCTAAAGATATCGAATAAAAGCGTCACAAGAACCAATAATGAAAACGCGATGACCAAAAAAAGCAAAACTTTGAAGGCTTGGTTATTAAAATGACGAAGCTTCAATTTCTTCTGATAGCGACTCATACGTACACCTCACGATTCTTAGTTATTATCTTTTTGGCAATCAGGTTCATGATCAAGGTAATAATGAAGAGCACCATACCTACAACGAAAACAGTCTTGAATTCAATCGACCCTTGTTGAATATCACCTAAGGCCATATTCACCATAAAGCCCGTCATCGTTTGTATGCTTCCTAGAGGGTTCAATGACATTGAAGGCGTCTGTCCCGCAGCGATTGCTACAATCATGGTTTCACCAATAGCTCTTGAAATCGCTAAAACGAATGATGAAGCAATGCCTGAGAACGCAGCTGGTACGATGACATGTGTGGAAACTTCCAACTGAGTCGAACCTAAAGCATAAGCACCTTGACGAATGCTGTTTGGAACAGCCATCATCGCATCTTCACTTAAGGATGCGACCATCGGTAAGGTCATGATCCCAACGGCAATACTGGCACTCAATGCATTAAATATTTCGGTTTCAGGTAGGAATGTTCTTAACAAAGGTGTGATAAAGGTTAACGCAAAGTAACCATAAACAATGGATGGCACACCTGCCAAAAGTTCCAAAATCGGCTTGATCAATTTTCGTGCTTTGGATGATGCAAACTCACTTAAATAGATCGCACTCCCCAAGCCAAGGGGTAAGGATACCATACTGGATAAGAAAGCAATCAGTAACGTTCCCGATATAAGAGGTAGAACACCAAATGAAGGCGGATTAAATACTGGAGCCCATCGAATCGATGTAAAGAACTCAATTATAGACACTTCTCTGAAGAAGATGACACTTTCAAACATTAGACTGAAAACGATGCCTATAGTCGTTAAAATTGAAATAGACGCAAAGAGCGCCAGAATGACTTGTATTATACTCTCTTGCAGATAACTTTTCTTTTTCTTCACGCAAACCTCCGAGGATGTCAAAGGGGCGCACATAGCGCCCTTTCCGACTAGTTATTTTCTTAGTTCAATTTAGCTAAAGCTTCGGCATACAATGCTTCTGGCAAAGCGACATAGCCTACTTCACTTGCCAATTCAGCAGCATTCTCGATATAGAATGTAACGAATGCACTTACTTCTTCACGTGCCAATGCTTCTTTGTTAACATAAACGAACAGTGGACGAGATAATGGGTATGAACTGTTACTAATCGTCTCAAAGCTTGGCGTAACAGGCGCATCTGCTTTTTGAATTGGAACTAGTTTAAGTTTGTCTGCATTTTCTTCATAATAAGCGAAACCAAAGTAACCAATCGAACCAGCATCTCCAGCAACACCCGTGACTAATGCATTGTCATCTTCACTAAAGAAAATTTTAACGGTTTCATTATCTTGACGAATTACGCCACCCTTACCATTGACTGCTTCTGTAAAGTAATCGAAGGTACCAGAGTCGTGTCCAGGTGAGTATAGTTTGATTTCCGTTTCTGGAAATCCTTCACGAATTTCGCTCCACTTTGTAGCAGTCGCTTCAGGTCCAAACAACTTCGCTAATTCCTCCATGGTTAGATAATCCAACCAATCATTGTCCTTAGCCACTACAACTGATAGACCATCATATGCAACCATCAATTCAATAAATTCAATGCCAGCTGCTGTTGCAGCTTCTACTTCAGCCGTTTTAATCGGACGAGATGCTCCAGATATTTCAATTTCCTTTGCAGCAAATTTGGTGAAACCACCCCCTGTTCCAGAGAATCCAACTGTGATTTGAACATCTGGATTTTCTGCATTGAAGTCCTCTGCAACCAATTCTGTGATAGGGAATACAGTAGACGAACCATCAATTGAGATCGTACCCGATAATTTTGTTTCTTCTTGTGTGCTCGATTCTGCAGCCGTACATGCACTTAGCGTTAATCCTAAAATCAACCCCGCACTTACTAAACGAAAAAATTTCATATTTCCTCCTAGGATTGCTCCTGAGATTAGTATATGAAATCTTGAAAATAGATTGGTTTAATGCGTGTTAATGCAATGTTAAGCTTTTTTAACAATTTTAATTGGAAAATTACAGGTAAATGTTGATCCTTTACCCTCAATGGATTGAACTTCAATCGTACCTTGATGCGCATTGACATAGGTCTTAACAATCGCCAAACCCAAACCACTGCCACCCGTATTACGCGAACGTGATTCATCAATTCGATAGTATCGCTCAAAGATATACGGTATTTCAGCGGGATGCATACCGATACCTTCATCATGGATCATTATCGATAGAAAGCGATCGTCCATTGAACTTTCGAACAATATTGTTCCCCTTTCACTCGACTTGATTGCATTGCTCAATAAATTTGAAAAGATATGATAAAACTTATCACGATCCGCATCAACATTGAGTTCTTTAGACAGATTATTCTCTACAACAATTCGTTTTTGTTGGATACTGGATTGCTGGCTTCGTATGACATCATTGATTAATTGATACGGATTGAACTGCTCAATATTCAAGAGAACATTCTTGGTTGTGTTTCGCGAAAGCGTAAGCATGTCTTGAATGATGTTCTCCATACGCTTCGCTTCGATTTCAATCTGTTGATGGAAATCCAGTAAGGTTTCTTCGTCTTTGAAATTAGGACGATTAAGAATTTCAATCATGCCCTTGATTGCCGATACAGGTGTTTTCAGCTCATGTGAAGCATCCGCAATAAATCGTTTTTGGATGCGCTCACGCTCTAAAATGTAGGTGATGTTTTGAAAGATATAGAGACATCCCATATAGCGACCATTTTCATAGATAGGTATGGAAAGAGCACTATAATCTTGTTGTTTGATGTTCATTGTCTTTTGACTACTAATCTCCTTTAAGAAAGCTTCACGCATGAAATTGCGAAGCTCTGTATCGAGGGGACTATTCTCATGAAGTTGCTTGATTTCAGTGATGTTGTTCAGCTTCAAAAAGTTATCATTAACGAGCAAAATTTGTGCATGCTGATTGATGAGAACCATTGGGAAATTAATGTTTGAAACAATCGATTCTAATTGCTTCGTTCGCAAACTTGATTCTTTGTTCACAATGTTCATCTCTTGTTGGTACTGTCGAATGAGTTGGTCGATACGGATCTTCTTCAAATTAATTTCATCATAAAAAAGATAAATAATATAGCCGAAAACAGCGATCGTCAAGATCACTGGCTCGATGAATTGAACAAAATCATTTAAGATCAAGATAAGGAAAGCAAGGATCAACTTGACGATAAAATGCTTATTCACTTTTAACCTCTAATTGATAACCGATACCACGAATCGATTTGAATTCAAGCTGACTGTTTTTCATTTTTGATTTGAGTTTAAAAACATGCACATCTACAATTCGCGTATCCCCATCGTATTCAAAGTTCCACAACTCATTTAGAATCATATCGCGGGATAAGACCTGGTTGAAATTATCGATGAACAATAACAATAAGTCATATTCTATCTTCGTTAAAAGAATCATCTCCTCTTTAATCAAACATGTACGTTTTGCTAAGTCTAAATGAACATTCGCTAAGATTTTAGTTGTGCTTTGTGTCAGTTTCATTCGTTTTAGATGAGCATTGATGCGAAGCATCAATTCGCGTGATGAAAATGGTTTGCGAACATAGTCATCCACTCCTGCTTCGAAAGCATCAATCAAATCTTCTTCTTCATCTTTCGCCGTAAGCATGATCAGTATTGCATCACTGCCTTCTTCGCGTAATATTTTAACCAATTCTAAGCCTGAAAGTTTTGGCATCATCCAATCAATGATGCATAAATCAAACTTTTGTTTACGTACCAATTCCAAAGCTTCTTCACCATTCTCACAAACACTGAAGTTGAATCCTGCTTGTTTGAGGTCATAACTAACAAGCTTACGTAAATTGATTTCATCATCCACAAAAAGAATATTAGCCATGATTGTTCTCCTTTGCATACGATTCAATGATCTTTTGTACCAGTGGGTGTCGAACGATATCCATTTTGCTGAGTTCTACAAACTGAATTTCTTGGATGTCTTTTAGGACTTTCTTAGCATGCGCCAAGCCAGAGCTTTGCTTCAAATCCACTTGTGTCACATCACCTGTTACAACAAGTCGACTTTGAAAGCCCATGCGCGTTAAAAACATCAACATTTGCATGCGTGTTGTGTTTTGCGCTTCATCCAAGATGACAAACGCATCATCGAATGTACGACCACGCATATAGGCTAAAGGCGCTATTTCAATAATGCCCTTCTCAATCATCTTATCGACGGCTTCAAGTCCCAATACATCGTTTAATGCATCATAAAGTGGTCTAAGATAAGGATCAATCTTTTCCTTTAAATCACCCGGTAGAAAGCCAAGATTTTCACCAGCCTCAACAACGGGTCGCGTTAAAATTATTTTCTTTACATCGCCCTTTTTAAGAAGAGATACGGCAAAGACAACGGAAAGATAGGTTTTGCCTGTCCCTGCAGGTCCAGATGCGATAACACATTCAGCAGATTTAAGTGCTTCAATAAATCGATTCTGACCTAAAGTTTTTGCATAAATCGGCTTACCCGCAACTGTTCTACCAATCAATTGATTGGTGACCTTAAAATATTGATCTTGTGCATCTTCCAAAACACATTGCGATAAATAGATGACATCACGCTCATCGAGGGTGTGATTGATCTGGATATGTTTGACTAAAGCCAAGATACTCGCTTTCAACTGTTCAGCGCGTTGAATATCTTGTGTATTCACAATCAACTCATGATTGCGAATGACAAAATCCACTTCAAATAGTTGTTTCAATAAGCGCAGATTCTGATCATTGAAACCATGGAGCAATTTACTGTCTTCAAGACTATATGGATTTAAATCAAAACGATGGGTCATGATGAACCTCCAATTTCATTTTAAGCTGCAATATCGAAATGTAAACAAAAAGAAGCTTGCGCTTCTATTTTGAACGACGTGCTTTCCGCGCTGCTTCTTGTTTTAATTTACGTTTAACTCCAGGTTTAACGTAGTATTCTCTTTTACGTGCTTCAGCGAGGGTACCGTTACGTGATACTGAACGTTTGAATCGGCGTAACGCTTCATCTAAACTCTCATTATCTTTCAAAATGACTCTTGGCATATTCTCCCCTCCTTTCCTAAAGTTACCGTTGTAATTATATCAAACTAAAGTGAAATTGCAAGTTAATATGATGAATTCGCGTTTAATCCCTGAACAAGTTTGACACCACTTGATGTCCCGATGCGATCTGCTCCAGCTTCAATCATTTTTTGCATGTCTTCCATGGAGCGAACGCCCCCTGCTGCTTTGACTTTGCATTGGCCCTTGACGGTCTTTTTCATCAAAGCCACATCTTCAAATGTCGCACCTGCTGTTGAAAAACCTGTGGAAGTCTTAACAAAATGCGCTTTCGCTTCAACACAGAGCTCACATGCTCGAATCTTCTCTTCTTCACTTAACAAACAGGTTTCAATGATGACTTTTACAGTCTTCCCTTGTGCAGCTTCTACAACTGCTCGGATATCCTTAAGTACAACATCATCCTGTTTATCTTTGAGCGCTCCGATGTTGATGACCATATCGAACTCATCCGCACCTTGTTCTAAAGCAATCCGCGTTTCACTGGCTTTGCTTAGCGTCGAACTTGCACCTAAAGGAAACCCAATGACCGTACAAACTTTGACGTTAGAATCGTTCAATGCTTCACGACATTTAGCTACCCAATACGGATTCACACAAACTGATGCAAAAGCATGTGTTTTGGCTTCGAGACACAACTGTTGGATTTCGGATTGCGTCGCATTGGCTTTCAATAAGGTATGATCGATGTATTCATTGTATTTCATACGAGATGCTCCTTTTCGATGATGATTTTTCTTAAGATTTCTTTGGTCGCCACATCATCCCCCATCCAAGCTTCTTTTCCAAATTGGCGGGTAATGTAGCGTTCATTTCCTTTTGCTAAGATTAGAACGGTATCATTTTGATTGGCAAGCTCTAAAGCTTGCTGAATTGCATCATATCGATCCAAGACAATGATGTGATTCGCTTGTTGGATGCCTTCTGCAATTTCCTGAGCGATTTCAAGTGCGGATTCATTACGTGGGTCTTCTTCAGTGAGAATGATCATCTGACTGTATTTGTCTGCAATTGATCCTAGAATGGGTCTTTTCTTACGGTCACGTTTACCCGCTGAACCAAAGACACTGATAATCTTATTATTAGACGACGTAATGGATTTTGCAAATGTAAAGATTTTTTCAAAGCCATCTGGTGTGTGTGCGTAATCAACAATGACATCAAAATTCTGACCTTCTTGAATAACTTCCATTCGACCTTCTACTTGTGGTAGATCCACGAGCAATGGAATGATACTCTCAATCGCATAACCAGATTGATGTAAAGATGCAATGATTGCTAAAAGATTAGAAATATTGAAAGAGGAAACGAAATTCGTCACTACGGGATAGCTTTGATTTAGAACACCAAGGTTGAATTGGGATTGCGTTGCTTTAATGATCAAATCCTTCGCTTGATAATCCGCTTCATGCTCAATACTATAACTGTATTTCCGTTGATTCACTTCATTAAAGAGGCGTGCACCATAGGGATCATCGACATTGATGATGGCACAGCCATGTGTCTTGATGAGAGAGAACAAACGTTTTTTGGCAAGATAATAACTTTCGAAGTTACCATGATAATCTAAATGATCATGCGTGAGATTCGTGAAAATCGTTATATCGAACTCCAACGCATCGACTCTTCTTTGGTCTAGACCTTGACTGGAAACTTCCATGCTTACAGCTTTCATTCCAGCTTTCAACATACGTCTCAACATCTTCAATGTCGGTACGGTCTCATCTGTCGTAAAATCCGGCTTTTCAATTACTTGACCATATTCAATGGAAATCGTACCACTGTAACCACAGACTCCAAAATGATTGTAGATTTCTTTGATGGTTTTTGCAATCGTACTCTTTCCATTGGTACCCGTGACCCCAATCATATTCAATTTTTGATGAGGTTTATGAAAAAAGATGGCTGCTGTACGATTGAGTTCTTCTAGAACATCATTGACTTGAATGTATGTAATACTTTCTTGATGAATAAGTGCATCACTGTGAACGATGACGATGGCTCCATTCGCAATCGCTTGGTCGACAAAACGATGACCATCATTGACCATCCCCTTGAGGCAATAAAAGACCGCTTGTTTCATGGGTTTTCTTGAATCGGTCACCAAATCCTTTACTTCTATTTTAGGTGCTGTGCTAAATAATCGATTTAACTTCATAGAATTACTCTTTCCGCAATCAGATGATCGTTTTTAACATCTATAACTCTACACAAAACCCGTTGATTTAGCAAATCATGACCATTCTTCACAAGTACAGGTAGATATTCCGCACTATAACCAAAACACATGTCTTCTTGTACTTCTTCAAGTAGAACCTCTATATCATGATTGACATAGTTAACCATTGTATTACGATGCATCTTATCCGATAAGGCTTGTGCTATATGCACGCGTTCCTTTTTGACTTCATTTGTCCATTCTTCTTTATAAAACGAAGCTTTGGTTCCCTCGCGTTTCGAATAAGGAAATACATGCATGAAACTAAGGTTCATTGCTTCTAATGAATGGAGTGATGTTTCGAATGCTTCTTTTGATTCGGTTGGAAAACCCACAATCAAATCGGTACTGATCAATATTGAAGGAACCTGTTCACGAATCGCTTGAAGTCTTTGATTGAAATCACTTAAGGTATAGGGTCGATGCATGTCTTTCAATACATCATCACTAGCTGCTTGAATGGGTATGTGAAGATGTTTTGCTAAGCGTGGTTCATCCCTTAGTAATTCAATCATTTCATCGCTAACTTCCGTGATTTCAATCGATGATATGCGAATACGTGGTATCTTTGTTTCGATTAAAATTCTTTTTAAAAGTTGGACAAGATTTGATCCGATATCCAAACCATAACGTCCCGTATGAATGCCTGTCAATGTGATTTCTTGGTGCTGATCCAAGGCATTGATCTGATCGAAGACCTTATCCATGTCCATGGAGCGCTCCCGACCTCGAGCAAATGGAATGATACAGTAAGTACAAAACTGATTACATCCATCTTGAATCTTCACATATGCTTTCTTTTGATGTTTGAAGGATTGAATCGGTAGATTTTCAAAGCTTCTTGGATAGGCATAATCAACTTGATCACACTTTGCTTCGAGCAATTCAACCAAGCGATCTTTGTCTTTTGCTCCAATGAGTAAATCGATATCGTACTTATCTTTCAAAAAAGCATGATGGGTCTGCACATAACAACCCACAACGACCACAAAAGCATCCGGATTGGTTCGTTTCGCTTGTGCAATTTTCTGGCGGCTTTTGAAACTGGCTGTATTGGTAACGGTACAGGTATTGATGATCACCACATCCGTCTTCTCTTTAGGTAAGCCTTCTTGGTATCCTACGTCAAGGAGCTGTTGGCGATAGTATTCGGATTCATAGGCATTGACCTTGCATCCGAGGGTTTGGATGAGAAATGTCTTCATTTACTTTTCCTTGTTAATTTCTTTTGATATTTAATGAGTTGCTTTTTGGTTTTATCCTCGATAAGAGTCGATCTTAAAAGATACTCAATCGCTTCAAGTTCATGCTCTTCTAACATGGCTTGTGCAATAATTTCGAGTTCTTCTTTCAAAGGGATTAGCTTTCCAATAGATTTGCTCAAAGCAAAACGACGTAATTTTCTTGCGGCATTGATTTGATAAAGGCTTTTTGTGTTGGAATAGTAAAAAATCACACTCTCATCATAACGTTTGATCACATGGATTTCGATATAGGCTTGTTTATAGGGTTCTAATCCATACTGTTCAATGTTGATTGTACGGTCTTTAAAATTACGATAAAGTTTGAAATACTGTGGTAATTCCAGAATGGCAAGTTCTTTGTCATAGAGCGCATTCAGCAGTTCATCAAAGAAAGCAATCCAAATGTAGCTCCCATTGCTACTTTTAAAATAATGAAGATCATTTTTCAGTTCATCGTTTTTAAGGCTTATCAAGCGATTTCTTTCTTGATAGGATAAGTTATCCCAATAATCAAACAAATCTCGTCTAGCGTCCTCAAAACACGCCTCCATGCGTGATTTATTCAACAAACCTTCATGAAAGATCAACGCATCGAAGAAATCACATTCTGATCTCATATTTACATCCAACTTATACAATGAAAAAACCTGCTTCATCTGCGCAAGTACTTGTTTTGTGCCGCGATCTTTATAAACATCGATCTTATTCGCTTTGAGTAGAATTCCTTCAATCATCGTTGGTGTTCCTCAAACATAAAATCAACCGCACTCAAAATATATAAACTCGCCGTTTCAGCTCTTAGGATGCGTGCCCCCAAATGAACGATATTGAAGCCCATTTCTTTTAATTGCTCAATCTCACTTGGGTCGAAACCACCTTCTGGACCACAAACGAGTGTGATCGATTGCTTTGGGTGCAATACATCTTTGATAAAATGTGCACTTTCATTCTCATAACAAACTAGATTGTTATCCGAAAGATAAGCTTTAATTTCATCGATTGTGATCACATCCATGAGTTCAGGAACATATGTACGTTTACTCTGCTCAGAAGCTTCTTGCATGATTTTCTGATAACGAACACGCTTGTGCTGGCTTTCAGTCTTATCCCATTTAACGACATTACGTCGCAATATCAAGGGTACGACACGATAAACACCCAACTCTGTTGCTTTTTGAAGTAAAAACTCCCAACGCTCCTTACGAATCAAGGCTTGAATCAAGGTGACCTTGATTTTCATCTCACTGCTTTGCTTAAGAAATTCAATTGGTGTCGCAAAAGCATTGGACACTTGAACTTCTAACCGACACAGAGCACGCTTTTGGTCCGCATCAACACAAACCACTTTTTGACCGCTTTGATAGCGTAAGACGTTGATGCATTGGTGCGTCTGTTCTGGATCAAGTGAAAAAGCTTGATTCAGAGTCAAGCTTGTCTTTACAAAAAACTGCTGCATTATTTTAAGACTCCATTGTTGGCTAACTCACGTAATTGTTTTACTTCAAAAGGTTTCAAGCGACGATATTCACCGGGTCTTAAGTCTTTGCAATCCACGAATGCAAGTTTAGATCGATGTAAACGTGTCACATTAAATCCAAGTGCCTCCATCATGCGTTTGATTTGACGATTCTTACCTTCTTGGATCGTAAGTTCCATTTCACTTGTCTGCTTCGCAATATTTTTCTTAGTGATATAAACTTTGGACGGTAAAGTTACGGTCCCATCATCTAATTTAATGCCCTTTTCTAATTGTTTGATTTGAGCTGTCCTCAAGATGCCATCAATTGAGACTTCATAGAGTTTTGATAGGTGAAACCGTGGATGCGTCATTTCATTTGCAAACTCACCATCATTGGTTAGAAAAAGCACACCACTGGTATCATAATCCAAGCGTCCTACAGGAAAAATGCGTTCGGATACATTAAGAAGACTAACAACCGTTTGACGATCATGTTCATCATTAAGGCTGCAGATGACCTTTTTGGGCTTGTGCAAAAGATAATAGACTTTATTCTCTCCTTCGACTTTTTTACCATCGAATTTGACAACAGCGCCTTTCTTTACAATAAAACCTAAGGTAGTGATCACTTCACCATCGACTTCAACACGTCCTGCAAGAATCAATTCCTCCGCTTTACGACGCGAAGCGATTCCTGCACGTGCTAATATTTTCTGTAATCGTTCCATTTGTTTACTCAAACAGCTGATGTTCGCTGCTTTCCTCTTGATAGTTTGGAAGATTCGGTAATTCATTCAAACTCATAAGTTTGAACAAATCTAAAAATTCTTCCGTAATCTCATACAAGATCGGTCTTCCCGCATTTTCAGATCGACCTGCTTCACGAATCAAATCTTGAGCTTGAAGCTTCTTTAACATCATCTCACAACCGACACCACGAATCTCTTCAATTTCCATACGCGTGATGGGTTGTTTATAAGCAATGATCGCCAAAGTCTCAAGCGCAGATTGCGAAAGTTGGCGGGATTTGGTCAATGTGATGATCCGCTGCACATAATCATGTACGGCAGCTTTTGAAATGAACTTATAGCGATTTTGAATGGAAATCAATTCAAAGCCACGATCTTCATTCTGATACGCATTCACCATCTCATCCAAGATGTTTCGAATATAATCTTCTCCTAGGTCCAAGGCTTCTGATAATTGTGCTAAACTGATGCCTTCTTCACCAAAAACGAAGATGATGCCTTCGATGATGGCTTTAAGTGTTATATCCATAAGCAATCCCCCTTCTGAAATGAACTTCTTGATCATTGAAACTGAAACTAAGAAGATTGCGACGATTGAGTTCAAGAATCGCCAAGAACGTTACGATCAAAACAGCTCGATCTTGAACATCTTGAATCATGTCATCGAATGAAAACGGTTCAACTAAGTTCATGATCATTCCAATCAACTGATCACCTCGATCATCAATTGACAGTTCTGTCTTTGTGATCTTAACCTGCATCGGATGTGTGTAATTAAAGCGTTCCAAACACTTCTGCATCGCTTTCAACAAATCACTTTGATTACCATGCGTAAAACGAATGTTTTCATCATCCGCCATTTGAATGATCTGGCGTTCAATCGGTTTCTCCAATTGCTTCTGACGCTCTAAAAAGCGTTCATTCAACATCTGTGAAATATCTTTGAATTGTTGATATTCAATCAAACGTCGAACCAATGCATCTTTTGGATCTTCTTCGTATTCATTGACTTCCAATGGCTTTGGATCCACAGGCAAGCACTTCTTGGACTTATATTCCAAAAGCGCAGCCAATTCATAGAGATACTCACTTGCGATTTCTAATTTATCTTCAACAGCATTTAAGTATTGAATGTATTGCTCAATCAAAACATCCATCGCCAAGTCAAAAAGATCCAACTTCTTTTCTTTGATGAGATGAAGCATGAGATCTAAGGGACCGGTAAATTGTTCAAGTGTGACAGTGAATTTTTGCATGACTGGTTTATTATACCAAAATAACGCTAAGATACAAAAAGCTTTATGACATCCTGCTTTGCAGCTCCTGCTTAAGCTCATCAATGGAATTATCACGATACTCTTCATGATGAAGCGGTAAACGAACATCGATCGTAACAGCATGCATGTTCCCTTTGATCATGATGTTTTTCGAGTTTTCAAAAACAACGGGGATGATGGTCTTTTGATGGGTTTGACAATAATGGAAGAAACTATCATTGATGTTTGAACCCTTATCATTGATGAAAACAAATAGATTCTTAGACGATCTTATGATTTGATTAAGATGATCATCATGTAGGACAAATGAATAGTTAGACAAATCAACAAATTGGGACTGGATACGTTTGAACCATATCTTCATGTAAGGCAATCTTGTTTCCATACCAAAAATAAAACTGATGTCTACAGGAATCTGCGCCAATACCAAAGCGGCTTCGTAATCATTGGAAGATCGTGCAATGAACACATGGCCATCCTCAAGTGGAATATGATTCTTATGTGTCATCTCTGCTTTAACTTTAATCAAACGCAGTAAGATCGTCGCAATGACTTTTGCTGTATATTGGTTCAGTTCGATGTCATCTTTGCGAACATGAAGCAAACTCAACATAAAGGAAGGATAATAGATGATCATTTTGATCCACAAAAAAAGATGTTTCATTGTTTCTTCTCATACATTTTGAAGACAAAGGCTTCAAATGTTTCTATTTTAATGATGTCGTAATCATTGTCATCGAAATGCGGAAAGAACGTATCACAGGTGAATGTCCCTTTGATGTGACTGATCGCAAGATATTTGGCATAAGGTAAAGCTTGGGCATAGACAATGGCTCCACCGATGACATAGATCATCTCTTCGGAATTTGAATTTTCTTTAAAGAAAGTTTCTATATCGTCTATGACTTCAAGATTTTTTTCATCTTTCAATAGCTCAGGGTGATGCGTCACAACAAGATTTCTTCGTTTTGGCAAGGCTTTCCCAATGCTTAGAAAGGTCTTCTTACCCATCAAGATCGTGTGATGAAGGGTCATGTTTCTAAAGTGGATTAAATCCTCTTTGATGTGCCAGGGTAAGCTTCCATTCAAGCCAATACCACCCTGTTCATCCATCGCAACGACACATGTAATCATACGCTCACCTTTGCTTTAATTGCTGGATGGGATTGATAATCCAATAACTCAATGTCTTCATACTTGAAATCTTCGATGTCTTTGATCATCGGATTCAATCGTAAATGAGCCAAAGGTAATGGATCACGGCTCAACTGTAGGGCTACTTGTTCCATATGGTCATTGTAGATATGAACATCACCAAAAGTATGTACGAACTCTCCAACTTCCAAATCACAGGCTTGTGCGATCAGATGTGTAAACAAGGCATAAGAGGCAATATTGAAAGGTACACCTAAAAAAACATCCGCTGAGCGTTGATATAATTGACAAGACAAACGTTTCTGATCAGAAGATACATAGAATTGCATCATCATATGACAAGGTGGCAAGGCCATATTTTCTAACTCAGCAGGATTCCAAGCGCTGATGATATGTCGTCTTGAAAAAGGATTATGACGAATGCCTTCAATCAATTGCTTTAATTGATCGACGCCATTGAAGTCCCGCCATTGCTTACCATATACGGGTCCTAGATTGCCATGTTTATCTGCAAACACTTGATCGTTTTTGATACGCTCTACGTATTCATCCAAACTTTCATTACCATACTCATCTGATTTAACGTAGCGTTCATAAGGCCACTCATTCCAGATTCTTACATTATTCAAGACTAATGGTCGGATATTAGTTGATCCTGTGATGAACCAAAGCAACTCATGGACAACGGATTTGAAATGTACTTTTTTTGTTGTTAGGAGCGGAAATCCTTCCGCCAAATCAAAGCGCATTTGATAGCCAAAAATCGAGCGAGTACCGGTCGATGTACGATCAAGGCGTTCCGTTCCCTTTGCAAGAATTTCATTTAATAAAGCGTGATATTGTTTCATAATTTTAACCCTTGTCATCATTATAACACGATTCAAAATAGACAAAAGATGGGATGGAATAATCCTCTAAATAAAAATCTTTCAGCTCAACTAGCCTGAAAGATAGCTTCTTAACGCGTACCTAAGAAAGAAACCTTCTCTGCAATCACTTCACAATGATAGATACGTACATTATCCTTCCCCTCATAATTATTAGACTGAACACGACCCTTGACACCCAGCAAAGCACCCTCAGTACACTGCTCAATCGTCGATTCCGCAAGATTACGCCACAACATGCACTGAACCTGATCGGTTTCAAACTCCCCTTGCGTATTCTTGAAATTGCGCTCGATTTCCAAAATCAACTCCGCATACTTGATACCATTACTTGTTTCTTTTAAGCTTGGAACACCGACTGCTTTACCTACCAATACAACTTGATTCAACATAAATTCCTCCTTGTAAAAAGAGTATGTCACAATTGAACATAAGTATCGAATGCTTAAAAAGGCTTATTAAGAAAGTTTACGACCAGTTTAGATATGCTAAGCGTGTCGATTAATCAAGTTTAGCAAGACCTGTCATTTTTACCAATGCCGTAGGCATTTTCAATATGTTTTCTCCGAGATGCAGAATGTCTTCAAATTGAATCGATTTAAGAATTGCAATTGAATCCATCATCTCCACCTTATTGAAGTGTGATCGCAACAACGTGATGGCATAATCATCTTGGTCATCAAAGCTACGCAACATTTGTGCATAGTATCGACGTTTCAACAAATCGAAAGCTTGCTTAAAGCGATTGAGATCTGTTTTCAAATTAGTTTGAACCAAATCAATGAAATCATGCTCATCATCATTCTCCCCATAGAACATCACAAAGCCATATTCACGATTGACTTCGACTTCATAGCCAAAATACTCCGCAATACGATTGCTTTCCATCCATGTTTCATAAGCAGGATTCGTGGGTGAGAAGATCAATTCAAGGAAGAGTCGATACTGCCATTCTTTTTCAATATTCTGCTTTGGATCTTCTGAATAATCATTCAACTTGTATGAATAAGTTAGTTTTGATGCTTGAATATCCATCTCAAATTGATGGAAAGGACGAACCACTTCGTTTGGTTCGACTTCGAGCACACGTTTGATTTCATGTTTCGGTTCAAACGTTTTTTGATTCTGATTATCTTCGACCCACTGATAAATCAAATCCGGTGCAAGTGGCGTCACACATACAAGTGTTGCATTCGCAGGATGATAATTCAAGCGATAGGCATCCATTAAATCTTCTTTACGTGTTGCATTAACCGACTCTTCTGTTCCTCCAATATCCAAACGTATTGGATGATTGGCATATAATGAATGATAGGTTTCTGCCATTAAGCGTTGTTCAGGCATTTGTTTATACATTCGCAATTCTTGCGTGATGATGCCTTTTTCTTTTTCTACGGAAGCTTCCGTGATGCATAGATTTTGAACAAAATCCAATAATAGATTTAATGGTTTTTGAAGTGCCTTCTTACTGGAATTGAAATAGTAGACAGTCTCATTGTATGAAGTAAATGCATTGACATTGCTCGATAGATGACTAAAGCTTTGCATGATGTCGATGCCTCCGGGATTCTCAAAGAGTTTGTGTTCTAAGAAATGTGCGACACCGGATGGGAATTGTTTGATTTCGTTATCCGCCTTTTGGACCAAATCAAAAGATCCAAACGGAAAGCCAAGATAAAATACGGAGGATTGATAATCAATCTTTTGTATCACATAAATCTTCAACCCATTCTCAAGTTCGAACACATCATAATGTTCGTTGATATCATCAAATATTTTACGCATCAATTCTTACCTCTGATTGTATATTGACCGATTAATTCGATCTTCTGTGCGATCGCTTCGATATCATTTTTACTGACATTTCGGATTGCTTTAATGGTTGCCTTCAAATTCAAATCATGTTGGGTATAACCTCTTTGGTACATGAAGTTCAAGTATGCATACGGTTCATCAATCATGGACTCAAGTCCATTGATAAACATCTTTTGAGCTGTTTTTAACAAAGCTTGGCTAAATTTGCCTTTGGCCAGTTTGATTCTTTGTAACTCAATCAACATCTCTACTTCATCCAAATCCTTATGATTGATCCCGGTTTGAATCGCCATCACACCATCAAAATTGAAGGAGCTCGCACTGATTGAGTAACACAAACTACGCTTCTCGCGGATTTCCTGAAATAATAAGGAGTTTGGTAACTGACCCAACATGATCACATATAAACGCATGGCCAAATAATCTGGATCGTTGTACGCCGTATGCGTCGCATACAGTTGCGTGAATGTCGTTTGACTAGTCTCTTTCTGAATCGTTGCCTTAAATGAATGACGTGGCTGGAAAACATAAGCTGACGGCAAGATATCTAGAGTTTGATTGAACGTCAATTGCTTTTGCAATTTCTTTTGATCCAAGCCTTTGAAATCACCCATGATAAGGATCATCGGCTGAACCTGTTTTAATAGCTCTTGATGATACGCTTTCAGTGCATCCAACTCAATGGATTCAATCACGTCGATGTTTCCTTGACTGAAAACGGCAAGTGGCGTATCTTTACCAACGCCTTCACACACGCGAATGATGCCTAAATGGCTTGGCTTATCCTGGATACGCTTCAAACTAGCTATCAAATTCTTCTTTGCTTCACATAAACTGGCTTCATTTATCAAAGGGCGACGAACACAATCCATTAAGAATCGAGCAGCCTCTTGGATGTGTGGCTGATCGGTGTAACGTTCATTCAAAGTACGGATACGAATTTCGATGACATGAGCCGCTCCGAATGTCGTTGTCTTACTGCTGAGACTCAATCCGAAAAGTGCATCCATCTGATTTGACATCAGTTGTTTACTCGGATACATCTCAGATCGATCACTCATCATGTAAGACAGTATGTTATTCATACTCACATTGGGCTCAACATTTTCTACCGCAAAGCGTATCGAAATGATCATATCTTTGAATTTATCCGTATTGATCCAATTAAACGGTAAATCTTGCTTAATTTTAAACATTGAAAACTCCTCTTCTTCTATCGTGATATAATGACTTCATATGCATCATCATACCACAGAATAGGAAAACGCACTTAATATGGACTCTTTCAAACACTCTGCTTTACTTACCGATCTTTATGAATTCACAATGGCATATACCTACTTCAAACAAAATAGACATGAGGACATTGCATATTTTGATATGTTTGTACGTACGATTCCAAATCAAGGTGGTTACATCCTATTTAATGGTCTCAATCAATTGATTGATCAGATTAATAACTACACAATCACAGATGAGGATTGTGCCTATTTAAGATCCACAGGCTTCTTTGACGAAGAATTTCTAACATACTTAAGTAATCTTAAATTATGCTTAGACATTTGGGCGATCGAAGAAGGTACACCTGTATTTGCAAATGAGCCCTTGGTTACGGTACGTGGACCATTGCTACAGACGCAATTGATTGAAACACTCTTATTACTTAGTATCAACTATGCGACTTTGGTCACAACCAAAGCGCGGCGCATCGTTGAAGCTGCAAAACACCGTTCAGTTTTAGAGTTCGGTGTCCGTCGTGCTCAAGGCATTGATGCATCGGTTGAAGGTGCACGCGCAGCTTACATTGCGGGTGCGATTGGAACTTCGAATACCTTAGCTGGGCAGATCCATGGCATCCCTGTCTCTGGAACGATGGCCCATAGTTTTGTTCAAATGCACGAGAGTGAATATGAAGCTTTTTTGGAATATGTTAAGGTTCAACCAAATAATTCAGTATTGCTTGTGGATACCTATGACACTTTACATAGCGGTATCCCCAATGCGATCAAAGTAGCAAAAGATTATTTGATTCCGAACGGTTATCGCTTAAAAGGTATTCGCCTCGATAGTGGTGATTTGGCATATTTATCCAAAAAAGCACGCATCGCATTGGATGAGGCTGGATTACAGGATTGCAAGATCATTGCATCCAACTCATTAAGCGAAGACATCATTGATGATCTTCTCGTTCAAGATGCTCAAATCGATGTATTTGGCGTTGGAGAAAACTTGATTACTTCAAGCTCACACCCCGTATTGGGTGGTGTATACAAAGTTGTGGCGTATGAAAAGGATGAACAAATCATCCCCACCATCAAACTCAGTGAAAATATTGAAAAAATCACAAATCCTGGGTTTAAGAAGTTGATTCGTTTCTACGACAATGAATCCAATAAAGCCATTGGTGATTTGATTTGTTTAGCGGATGAAGTCATCCCACTTGACACTTACACACTTTTCGATCCGATCGCGCCTTGGAAAAAGAAAGAAATTTCGAATTACCATTATAAACAACTGCAAAGACCCATATTTGTAAATGGTAGTTGTGTCTATAGAGTAAAATCGACAGAAGAAACACGAAATTTCTGTACTGAACAGATGAATACCATATGGGATGAAGTTAAACGTTTGCGCTTTCCTCATAAATATTATGTCGACTTATCTGAAAACCTCTACAACTTGAAGAATGATCTCATTCAAAAAAATAAGAAGGCATAATGCCTTCTTATCTTTTTCCTGGATCGTAGGGTTCGCCCGCTGCCTTTGGCGCAGCTGATTCTTTAGATGTGAATGTCAAGACGATCAGTGTCGCAACATAAGGAACGATTTGATAGAAATACTTAGGTATGCCTAGACTCATAAAGAAATTTAAACCACTTGAATTCGAAATCGTTTGCATCAAACCGAAGAAAGCAGCTGCAAGAACGATTTTCGATGGACGCCATTGACCAAAGATCAACACTGCCAAGGCTAAGAAACCATATCCGGATACGACACCCGTGTACTCAACCGTACTGGGCACAATCAGAATCAAACCACCCATTCCAGCTAAGGCACCGGAAATCAAGACTCCGATATAGCGCATGCGATTGACATTGATGCCCACCGAATCAGCTGCTTGAGGATGTTCTCCACATGCACGTAGACGTAAACCAAAACGTGTTTTAAAGAGAACATAAGATGAAATAAACAAGATACCAAAGCCAATAAAGGTTGTGATATACGTGTTCGTGAATAGAATTGGACCTAAGAACGGAATGTCTGACAGAAATGGAATCGAAGGAATTCGATAGATGTTATTGAACTTGACCCCTTCTACGCCATTGGGTGTCACGATTCGAGCAACAAAGACATGGAAGGATGTCGCAAACAGATTCAAAGCGGTACCACTGATGACTTGATTCGCTTTTAGATTAACCGATGCGTATGCATGAAGTAATGAGAAGATGGCTCCACTTATCAAAGCAACAATCAACGCCGCAATCAACATTATTTGTGGTGGAAACAAATTTGGAAAGAAATACATGAAGAAGATGCCAATCGAAGCTCCAAAAACCATGATTCCTTCTAAAGCAATATTTACAATCCCACTTCGTTCAGAGAACATGCCACCCAAAGCCACAACTGTAAGTGGAATCATATATGGAATCATATTTTTAAGTAAAAATAATAGCGTATCCATTATTTGACCTCCTTCTTGCTGAACAACTTGTGAATTTTGTCTCTGAACAGAAGTGAAAACGCACTGGCATAAATGATTGTGGACGTCATGATGCGAATAACCTCATCATTGAATCCAGCTCTTGATAAAGATGAACCCGCATTGCGCAACATACTGATGAAAAAGCTCGAGAAGATGATGCCAAGTGGATTACTTAAACCCAAAAGCGCAACTGAAATTCCATCAAAGCCTTCTCTTTGAAGGACCAAGGATTGATCGAAAACCTTCGTGATGCTTGAGACATAGACAAGTGCACCACCAAGACCAGACAAAGCACCCGCGATGGTCATCGATAAGATAATGCCCTTTTTGTCATTGATGCCAGCATAACGTGCAGCTTCACGATTGAAGCCGCAAGCTTTGAGCTCATAACCAAAACTCGTCTTTTCTAGAACAATATAGATGACAATCGCAACCGCAATCGCAATGAAGATTCCAAAATCCACGGTGTTAACACCAAACAGCTTATCCAAACCAAAGGTAGGAATACGGCTTAGCGGTACTTGAGAACGTGATGGATTAAAGCGATCTTTGATTGTAAAGACCAAATTACTAACTGTGATCATACCGATATAATTCAACATAATTGATGATATTACTTCATTCACATTTCGATAAGCCTTGAGAACGCCACTGATCATTCCCCAGAAACCACCGACGACAACCGCTCCTAAAAGTGCAACGATCCAAAGCAATTCCAGAGGAATAAAAGTCCAACGAATGGCAATATAAGCAGCCGCAAATCCGCCCATGACGAATTGTCCAGCAGCACCAATATTGAATAAACCCGTTTTAAACGCAAAACCAACCGATAAACCTGTTAATAAAACCGGTGTCGTATAGCGAAGTATGATGCCAAAGCCTTTGATGCCGTTGTAACGCATTCCACCCGTAATGATGGTGATAAAGCCTTCAATAGGATTCGTAGCTTGCGTCTTGATGCTTGCTGCAAACAGTAGAATCAAGAACCCAAAAATGAAACCAATTAGGATTGCGGTCAAAGAGGCAAGAATTTTTTGGACATTTTCATTTAAGATGAACTTTTTCATTCAAGTACCTCACGTTTGGAACCAGACATATATAAACCCAATTCCTGTTGAGACACAACAGCTGGATCTGCTTGTCCGACCAATTCACCTTCATAGATCACAAGGATGCGATCACTTACACTCATGACTTCAGAGAGTTCAAGCGAAACCAAAAGAATCGCCTTACCTTTATCACGATGTTCAATCAATATTCTGTGAATGTATTCAATCGCCCCAACATCTAAACCACGCGTTGGTTGAACTGCGATCAACACATCTGGATGTGTTTCAAGCTCACGTGCAACAATCGCTTTTTGTTGATTACCACCCGACATGCTTCGTGCGATTGAATGAGCTCCACCCCCGCTTCGAATATCGTAACGCTCAATCAATTCATCCGCATTGTCATAGATCTTTTTAAACTTCAAAAAACCCTTTGTTTGGAACTTATTTGTGTGATAATCTTGTAAAATTAAATTTTCAGCCAAATTGTAATCCAAAACCAAGCCATGTTTATGACGATCTTCGGGAATGTGTGCCATTCCCTTCACATTACGGTGACGGATTGAACTATTGGTGATGTCTTCACCTTTATAGATAATCTGCCCACTGGATACTTTCTCAAGTCCAGTCAAAGCATAAACCAAATCTGTTTGACCATTTCCTTCAATACCTGCAATGCACAGTATTTCACCACGATGCAGCTTAAAGCTTACATCGTTGACTTTGTTCTTACCATGCGTTTTCGATTTGACCACAAGATTCTTAACTTCTAAAACAACCTCTTTGGGTTGTGCAGGTGTTTTTTCAACTTCCAACAATACTTTACGGCCTACCATTAATTCCGAAAGCGTTTCCTTACTGCTCACATCCACATCAACGGTATCAATATATTTACCCTTACGTAAAATCGTGACGCGATCTGCCACAGCTTTGATTTCATTCAATTTATGCGTAATAAAAATAATGGTCTTCCCTTCCGCAACCAAGTCTTTCATAATTTTCATCAGCTCATCGATTTCTTGTGGTGTTAATACAGCTGTGGGTTCATCGAAGATTAAAAGATCATTTTCACGATATAGCATCTTCAAGATTTCAACACGTTGTTGCATACCAACACTTATATCAGAAATCAAAGCGTCTGGCTCAATAAAAAGACTATACTTTTGTGATAGCTCAATAACTCTCTGACGAGCTTCATCCATAAGTAAACGGCCATATTTAACGCTCTCGACACCGAGAATGACATTCTCTAAAACAGTAAAATTATGTACTAATTTAAAATGTTGATGAACCATGCCGATTCCATAACGATTGGCATCATTCGGACTCTTAATCGAAACTTCTTCACCATTGATGATGATCTTTCCTTTTTCAGGTTTATACAAACCAAATAACACACTCATCAATGTCGATTTCCCCGCACCGTTTTCCCCTAACAACGCATGGATCTCACCTTTTTTGACTTTCAAATCAATATCGTCATTGGCGATGATACCAGGAAAAATTTTAGTAATGCCTTGCATCTCAATTACATATTCCATTTCATTACTCCTTCAGGGAAATTATACATTAATCGTCTCTGAAGTGACAGAAAAAAAGGTGGATTGCTCCACCTTTACTGTTTATTCAGCTCCGATTAAGGTAACTGTAGTTTTCGTAACTGCTAAGTCGTTGACGGATGCAGCATCCTTAACAACAACAACTTCACCGCTGACCAACTTAGCGAAGATCGCATCGTAATCAGCTTGTGTGAATGTCGAGAAACGAGAGAAATCAGCAGGTAAACCAACACCACCTACCGTAACATCTAAAGTGTCGATTACGCCACCTTTGAAGTTGCCAGCATAGAGGTCAGTCAAAGCCAATTCTACAGAAGAGGTCAAGCCCTTCATAGCAGAAGTGATAACGGAGTCAGAAAGATTGGATTGATCAACGTCAACGCCGATAACTTTCTTGTCAGCTTCTTCAGCAGCTGCCATGACGGACAAACCAGCTCCACCAGCAGCAACGAAGATCACTTCAACACCTTCAGAATACCAACCAGAAGCCTTGACTTGGTGGTTGTTATCTGGTGCAAAACTGTTCAAGTATTCATATTTGATTGTAACATCAACGCCCAATTCAACAGCTGCCATTTCAGCGCCTTGAACGAAACCATGGCCGAAACGAACAACAGCTGGAACAGCCATACCACCCATGAACCCTAAGTTGGTCAAGCCATCTTTAACAGCAGCATAACCAGCCAAGAAACCGGATTGTTCTTCAGCATAATAAATCGAGTAAACATTGCTCTCAATTTTGAAAGCAGAATAATCATCTGTATGTGGATCTGCATCCAACAAGATGAAATTAACTTCAGGATACATTGTTTGAGCTTCATAAATCGCACCAGCAAACATGAAACCAGGTGTTACAACAACCTTAGCTCCACCATCGATTGCCAATGTGATCGCTTCAATATAGTCAGCAGTAGATGCAGCAGCTGGTTGGTAATATTGGTATGTCAAGCCGTTCGCTTCAGCATATGCAACAACACCTTCCCAAGCACCTTGGTTAAAGGACTTGTCATCGATCGTACCGATATCGGTAACCAAACCAATTTCGTAACCTTTTTCTTCTTCTACCACTGCTGGTTCATCGCTGCTACAAGCAGTCAAAGTACCGAGTGTTAGAAGAACGAGTGTAAACAGAATAAATAACTTCTTCATCTATGTTCCTCCATTGTAGTAAAACTACAGTTTAAGTTTATGCAAATTGACCCTATAAGTCAAATAGAACCGCTATTTCTCAAGCCTTATGTGAATACACATCCCTTGGCTTACTACCCTGCGCAGGACCAACAATCCCTTGTTGTTCCAACATATCAATCAAGCGAGCAGCACGATTGTACCCTAAACCAAATCGTCTTTGAATGTTCGAAGTGGATGCACGTTGCGTCTCAATCACGTACTGTTTGACTTCTTCAAAGATGGGATCATCAAAAGCCAACTGTCCATTTTGAGTGCCTTCAGGATCACTTAGATTTAAAAACGCATCATCAAATTGCGGTTTCTGTCCCTTTGATACAAAATCCGTTATTCTACGAATTTCTTCATCATTGATGTAAACCCCTTGAACACGAATTGGAGCTGGTTCCCCTACTGGGAAAAACAACATATCTCCATAACCTAACAAACGTTCAGCCCCAACACCATCCAAAATGACACGAGAATCAATTCCACTAGAAACCGCAAAAGCAATACGTGATGGAATGTTCGCCTTGATGATACCCGTGATGACATCTGTACTTGGACGTTGTGTTGCGACGATCAAATGAATCCCAGCAGCACGAGCCAACTGTGTGATCCGTTGGATACTTCCTTCTACATCTTTGCCAGCAACGATCATCAAATCTGCCAACTCGTCAATGATGACTACAATCCAAGGCATTGGATTCAAACTTGGATCTGTTTTCTTAGCAAGCAGTTCATTGTAACTTTGAATATTACGAACACCAATGTTTGAGAAGACTTCATAACGATTTTCCATCATCGACACAATAACTTTTAACGCTCTTGCTGCTTCAGCAGCATCACTGATGACAGGTGAAATGAGGTGCGGAATCTTATGATACGGTGTAAATTCAACCTTCTTAGGATCAATTAACACCATTTTTAATTCATCTGGTGTTGTTCTTAATAAATAATTAATGATGATCGAGTTGACACAAACCGACTTACCGCTCCCTGTCGCTCCTGCAATGAGTAAGTGTGGCATCTTATCCAACTCAGTAAAAACTGATTTACCCATCAAGTCTTTTCCTAAAGGAAACAACAATTTCTTTGACAATTTATCTGCTGGAACATCCTTCATCAGTTCAATCATTCGAACGGGAACCATCTCGATATTAGGTATTTCAACACCCACCGCATTCCGTCCCGGAATTGGAGCCTCTAAGCGAAGCTCTTTCGCCGAAAGCTCCATCTTGATATTGTCTTGTAGCGATGCAATCTTAGATATCTTAACATTGCTTTCAGGTCTGACTTCAAATTTAGTAACAGCTGGTCCAATATGAGTCCCAACAAGACTTGCAGTTACCCCAAACTCACCAAGGATTTCGATCAATTTTTTTCCTTTTTGACTTGCCGCAACACTATTCGCATTGGATTTTGATTTAATTGCGACTTCGTCTAAAAGACTTAGACTTGGTATTGCATAGTTTCCACCGGAGACATGAATCGTAGCAGCTGATTTTGTTTTGATCTCAGGTTCCAAGGCTTTAACCTTAGGATGAGCTTTTGGTTCATCGGGTGTCAAGAAGACAGTTCGAGAGGTACTGACTTGAGGTTCATCAATATAATTGACTTCCCTCTTACCATGATTCATTCGCATCAGCTTGATTTTGGTCTTAAGCCAACTAAAATCCACATTCATCATGATCAAGGCAAGATAACCGATAATCAAGACAAACAATGTTCCCAAACGATCAAACAAAGTTGTGAAGAAAGCATATAAGCCTACACCGAAAACCCCACCATGTGAAGGAAATTTATCAAAAAAGATAAAATTAATTTGATTTAACCAAGTACTAAACAAACCAAAACCCACATCACTAATTTCATAGCTGATGTAGGTACTTGTCAAGATAATTAAGACGATGCTTAATATGCTCATCAATGCATACTTCAATGAAAGATGGAAATGCTTACGATTGAAAATACGATAGATGGCATAAGCACCCAAGCCAAAATAGACAAGGTCACGGCGCACACCAAACAAAACATTCATGATACGATCGAAATAGACACCAATGACACCTAAACGTTGAAACGCAATAAAAATCAATGCTAATCCAATGAGTGCAATGAGTATGACCTGACTATGTTTGAAACTAACTTTCTTTTTACGAGGCATATTAATCCGCTAAATTGATTTCGACAATGACCGGCAATATCATCGGACGCTTACCCGTTTCCTTCAAGACATACTTAGTGATTTTATCCTTTGCTTCATTTCGGGCACTCATGTTTTCATAGCGTTTGTTTTCAACCATCGAAGCAATTGTATTCTCGAGAATCCCACCAATTTCCTTTACGATGTAATCCGCATCCTTAAGATAAATGACACCACGCGATTGAACATCGGGTCCGCCAATGACTTCTTTGGTATTGAAATTCAAAACGATACCAATGACGATGACACCATCCGTCGACAACATCTCACGATCCTTGAGAATCAAACCACTGGAATCTAAATGTGCATTTCCGTCGATTAAAATCTCATCCAACTTGATGATGTTCGCTGTATTCGCCAGCTTAGCATTTTCAAACGTCGCAATCTGACCATTGTCCAAGACAACGATTTTATCCGCATAATAACCCAAATCCAATGCAATCGTCGCATTGTTCACAAGATGACGATATTCGCCATGTATTGGTATGAAATACTTCGGTTTTAAGAGATACACCAACATTTTGATGTCTTCAATCGACGCATGCATCGAAATCACTTTACGACGATCTAAAGTAATGACATTGACATCTTCTTTGTATAGCTCATTCTCCATCATGCTTGCTTCTTTTTCCGTGCCAGGAACAATCGGTGAAGCAATGATAACCGTATCATTTGCGTCCAGCGTAAACAATTCTTCTTCTTTCAATGCAATCTTGTGCATTAATTTAAAGACTTGCGGTCCACTACCAGAAATGATGACCATGACATTGTCTAAATCATTATTAAACTTACCCTTTGGCAATTCTAAATCCAATGGCATCTTGTAATAGCCTAAAGATTCCGCCAAGCGTAACAACTCGCGTTGATCCTGATTGAAGAATAATACCTTACGCTTGTATTTCTTAGCCAACTCCATCAATTCCATGAGTCTGAATAAATTCTGCTCATACATCGTCACAAAAACGCGACCCCTCGCATCTTCCAAAACATCTTCAACCGTCTCCGTGATCATGTGATTGGGTGCCGTGTAGCCTGGACGATCCGCGCCAACTGATTCAGTTAAAAAAGCAAAAACACCCTTTTTACCAATTTCCGCAAAATTCGTGATATCACAAGCAAAGGCTGGATTACGTGTATTAAAATCTATGATGTATTCACCCGCATAAACAATGTAGCCAAAAGGGCTTTCGATCGCAATGCCAAAAGCATCCGCAATCGAGTGTGTCAAGCTAAAGGTGCGGATATTGATTTTGCCAACATTCAAATTATCGTCACGTTTAATAACCTTGATTTGATAATCGCTCACCTTCTCTTCTTTAAACAATTTTTCAATTAGCTTTGCCGTCAATGGCGTTGTAAAAATCGGCAAATTAGCTTGCTTGATCAGATAAGGTAGAGCTGCCATTGCATCATCATGGCCATGTGTGATGAAGATGCCTTTAATTCTTTGTTTGTTTTCGATAAGATACTTAAAGTCTGGGATGATGATTTCAACCCCTAAACGATCCTTATCCGGATACTTAAGACCGACATCAATCACAAAAAGATCTTGATTGATCTCGATAACGGTAAGATTCTTACCATCCTCATCTAAGCCACCCAACGCAAAAATGCGTACTTGATTCATTATATTTCCTCCTAAATAAACACTATTTTCATTATAGCGTATAAAGCAAACTTAAGCTAAACTTCTTCACCTTTTAAGGTCCAAGTATTCGCTCCAGTAATTTTCACTTTTACAATCATACCAGCTTTTGCTTTCTTCGGTATAAAATTGACCAACTTATTCGTTTCAGTATAACCACTGTAGACATCTGGATTTTTTTTAGAAGGTCCATCCACTAGAACGTTTTGAATCGAATCCACAATCTTCTTATTGTTTTGTAGAGCATATACCGATACGCGTTGGTTCAAACGCTTCAAACGCGAACGCTTTACTTCCAACTCAATGTTATCTTCCATCTTACTTGCCGGCGTCCCATGACGAGGCGAGTAAATGAAAGTGTAAACATTATCGAACTGACAATACTCAATCATCTTCAATGTATCATTGAACTGTTCTTCCGACTCATTTGGGAAGCCAACAATGATGTCCGTTGAGAAAGCAATATTCTTAACTTTAGTCTTCAATGCATCAAAAACATGAAGATACTCATCGGTTGTGTAACGACGTCCCATGATTTTAAGAATCTCATTGCTTCCAGATTGAAGTGGGAGATGAACAAAAGGCATGATGTTGTCATATTGCGCAATGATATCCACCATCTTGTCACTGAAATCCCAAGGATGACTTGTCATGAAACGAATCCGTGGAATATCGGTTTTTGCCACATCTTCCAATAATTCCGCAAAGCCATAGTCGAGCTCCAAATCTTTACCATAAGCATTGACATTCTGGCCCAACAACGTAACTTCTTGATAACCTTCTTCAACCAAAGTCACGACTTCCTTAAGGATGTCTTCACTTAAACGTGAACGTTCCTTGCCACGTGTGTATGGAACGATACAGTATGTACAGAACTTGTCACAACCATAAATGATGTTTACCCAAGCTTTTGCTTTCTGAACACGATTGACAGGTAGATTTTCATAAACCTCCCCTTCTTTGGAATAAACTTCAACGACTCTTTCCTTGCTGAAATGAGCTTGTATCAAAAGCTCTGGGAAACGATGGATATTGTGCGTACCAAAGATGATATCAATATGTTGATGGGTCTTAAGAATGGTGTTGACCACCTCTTCCTCCTGAGCCATGCAGCCACATACCACAAAAATCAAATCTGGATTCTCATATTTCAACTGTTTCAAATGGCCGATTTCACCAAAAACTTTATCCTCTGCATTCTTACGAATGGCACATGTGTTCATGATGATTAAATCGGCTTCTTCAGGTGTATTGACCTCTGCATAAGACATCATTGCAAGCATCCCACGAAGTGTTTCAGAATCACGCTCATTCGCTTGACATCCGTACGTACGTAAGTAAAATTTCTTATTAAAGCCTAGACTAAGATACTCATCTGGTATATTGAAACGCGAACGTTCGATGATCGTTTCATCTTTCGTTCTTCTTTGAGCACTTTTTAAATTTGGTTTGATAAATAGTTCGTTCATAATTTTCCCTTAAAAAAACCAAGCTCTGCTTGGTTATTTTTGACTTATCGCTTCAGTTGGACAAACACCGATACATGCTAAGCAATCAATGCAGATCGATTCATCGCATTCTGCTTTGCCATCCGCATCCAAAGATAAAGCTCCAACAGGGCAAACACCTACACAGGCACCACAACCAATACAGCTATCTTTTGCTACAACAACAGGCATAACGAATCCTCCTTTTAATAAAATAATTATAGCACTTAATGCTCATTATTCAACTCATTTTCCGGTCGAATCTGAATCCGCTGAATGTGTGTCGCACGCATGCTTTCTTCATCAATCGAGATTACAACTGCACAAAGCTGCGCAGGTTCTTCACTTACAGTGAAGCGCTTTGAATAATTACCATTGAAGCGATCCAAAACCTCTTGAATGTCACGTCCAATGACACTATTGAAAGGACCGGTCATTCCCACATCACTTATGAATGCACAACCATCAATGATTCTCTCATCGGCTGTTTGTACATGTGTGTGTGTCCCTAAGACTGCAGCACATTGATCCTTGAACTGATAGGCAAAGGCAACTTTCTCACTGGTCGCTTCTGCATGCAGATCAACGATGACAATCTTGTTCTTATTGAATCGCTCAAGTTGATACATGGCTTCAAAAGGTGTTTCGACGACATTATCCATAAAAATCGAACCAATCAAATTGATGATGCGAAGTGTCTTGCCTTTTACTTCAAACTCTTGTATTCCTTTGCCGTGCGTTTGTGGATACATGTTTAAAGGTCTTACAAGATGTTTGCTTTTTTGGATAAATGCTAAAATATCCGACTTGGAATACGCATGATTGCCTAAGGTGATCGCATCGACCCCATTGGCAAGCAGCTCTTCATAAAGCTTCAGGGTCATCCCTTTACCATGCGCGATGTTTTCACCATTCACGATGATGAAATCAATATTATGCGCTTGTTTAAGCGAAACAAGTCGAGCATATAAAATTGCTCGACCTGCTTTTCCTACGATATCACCAACGAATAATATATTCATTATTTCGCTACTTCTGACGTCCGTGTCTCACGAATAACCGTGACTTTGATTTGACCCGGATAGGTCATTTCTTTTTCAATCTTCTCGCGTATTTCACGTGCAACGCGGTGACAAGCTAAATCATCCAATTTATCTGGAACAACCATGACGCGAATCTCACGTCCTGCTTGAATCGCATACACTTTTTCAACACCATCAAAGGATGTGGCAATCTTTTCCAATTGTTCCAAACGTTGAATGTAATTCTGGAATGATTCAAAACGAGCCCCTGGTCGAGCAGCACTCAACGTATCCGCAGCCTGCGCTAAAACGGCATAAATTGAATTTGCAGGCACATCCCCATGATGCGATTCAATCGCATTGATGACCGCTGGATGTTCACCATGCTTACGACAGATGCGAGCACCGAGTTCCACATGGCTTCCTTCCATTTCGAAATCCAAAGCTTTACCGATATCATGAAGCAAACCAACACGCTTAGCTAAATTCTGGTTCAAACCCAGTTCAGCAGCCATCATTCCCGTTAAATAAGCAACTTCCATACTGTGTTGCAAAGCATTTTGCCCATAACTGTAACGATAACGCAAACGTCCGATCAAACCGACGATTTCACGATCGATCTTACCGATACCAACCTTAAATACGGCATCAGCACCCGCTTTTTGAATGGTTTCATTCAACTCGTTTTGAACACGACCGACGACCTCTTCAATACGACCAGGTTGGATACGACCATCTTTCAATAAAGACTCCAAAGACAATCGTGCAACTTCACGACGGATTGGATCGAAACAAGATAATGTGATGGTTTCTGGTGTGTCATCAATCAAGATGTCAACACCAGTCGCTTGTTCAATCGCGCGAATGTTACGTCCTTCACGGCCGATGATACGACCCTTCATTTCTTCATTTGGCAAGGCGACAACGGAAACAGTACGTTCCAAAGTCTCTTCTTGTGCATAACGTTGAATTGCCAAACCAATGATCTCACGTGCCATATCGGAAGCCTTTGACTTCGCTTCTTCTTCTTGGTCACGGATATAAGCTTCTACTTCATTTTGTGTTCTTACTCGAACGATATCCAATAATTCCTGTTTTGCGTCACTTGCCGACATATTGGCAATTCGTTCCAACTCAACAACCTGCCCATCGATCTTCTCTTGCAGGGTTTTCTCCATCTTCTCTAGTACGTTTAATTTTTCGGTAACTTGTTTATTTCTTGTATCAAGTTCTTTTTCTTTTGAGGTCAACGTCTCATTACGAAAATTAAGACTGTCTTCACGACGGTTCAATTTAGCTTCAATTTCTTGAAGTGATTGTTTTGATTCCTTAATTTCTTTTTCTGCAGCTAATTTCAAATCATAAGCTTGTGTCTTCGCATCGAGTTGCGCTTGACGTAAAGCAGCATCTGCTTTAATGTTCGCTTCATCTAAAATAAGCTTTGCTTTTTGTTGATCTCTATTTAATCCTAACTTTGAGATGACCATCATCAAGATGACCCCCAAAGCAAAACCACCGATAATACTAGCTAAGATGAAAAAGTATGGTAAATCTCGCATATTTTTCCTCCAGCTTAGAGTTTTGATAACTCTACTTATAATCATACTTAATTTTCGAACATTTCTCAACAAAAAAGGACGTTAGTGTCCTTCTTCACCCTCTTCTACAACCTTTGTGAAGAGCTTTTGTTTTAATTCCACTTCAATCGTATTGCAAATCACAGGATTCGCTTGCAAGAATGCACGCGCCGCTTCCTTACCCTGACCAATCTTTTCTCCATTATAGGAGAACCATGCCCCAGCTTTTTGAATGATATCACGATCGACAGCCATCTCAATTAACTCTCCAATTCGCGAAATCCCTTTGCCATACATGATATCAACAGTCGCCACTTTGAATGGTGGAGCTACTTTATTTTTAACGATTTTCACATTGACTTTATTGCCAATGATATCCGTTCCCGATTTAATAGCTTCACTCTTTCGAACATCGACACGAATCGAAGCATAGAACTTAAGTGCTTTCCCACCTGTCGTCGTTTCAGGATTACCAAACATGACCCCAATCTTTTCACGTAATTGATTGATGAAGATTGCCGTACAATCACTGCGGTTCATGACCCCAGCCAATTTACGCATCGCTTTAGACATCAAACGTGCTTGAAGACCCATATGGGCATCCGACATTTCACCATCCAATTCAGCTTGAGGAACCAAAGCCGCAACTGAGTCGATGACAATCAAATCAATCGCACCACTTTTAATCAACATTTCAGTGATCTCCAAAGCCTGTTCACCACTATCGGGTTGCGAAAGAATCAAATCTTCAATATTGACACCTAATGCTTTGGCATACATCGGATCGATAGCGTTTTCCGCATCAATAAAGGCAGCCTTGCCACCCTTTTTCTGCACTTCTGCAATCGCATGCAAAGCCAATGTGGTCTTCCCACTCGACTCTGGACCATAGATTTCTACGATACGTCCTTTAGGATAACCCCCCACACCCAAAGCGTAATCGATTGCGATCGAGCCACTGCTAATCGAATCGATTTCAACATTTGCACGATCACCTAAACGCATAACCGCACCTTTACCATACTGTTTTTGAATCTGCTTTAAAGCATCTTCCAATAAAATATCTTTTTTATTTTCCATAGGTTCCTCTTCTTTTAAATATGCTTTAGTTTGGCATATCCCTAATAATATCGATTAACTTAGACGTCATCGTTTGAACCGCATGCACTTGCAAAGCATTTCGTTCCAACGAATCTTGAAACTCGAAATCAAACTGTTGATCTCGATACCGCATACAAGCAAACCACAAACCACAGGCTTTCCCTTCGAGCACACTAGGCCCTGCATTGCCTGTAAAGGATATGCAAATATCACTCGCAAACATACTTTGACACGTTTTTGCCATTTGGTCAGCAACTTCCCGACTCACGACACCATAGGTATCAAGAAACATTGGATCAATACCAAGTACCGTATGTTTAACCTCAGATTGATAAGCGATCACTGAACCTTTATAAGTGGCAGAGACCCCTGGAATCTTACCTAGTTCATATGCGAACAATCCCGCTGTGAAACTTTCACAGGTACTGATGCTTAACTTCTTTTCAACAAGGAGTTCAACCAACCGTTTCATTACATGGATTCCAGAATCATATCTTTGGCTTGAACAAAATAAGATACACCACTCAAGACCGAAATGATGACCGTAAACCACAACATCAATTCATGGACCGGTAATTGAACCAACTCAAAAGGAAGATTACCCGCGAGATAAAGAATGATCGTCAGCATCTGAGCTACCGTCTTTACTTTACCCAAGAAAGCCGCCGCAATCGTCACGCCATTTCGAGCCGCAATCATTCGGATGCCTTCGACAATGGTATCACGCCAAATCAAAACCAACACCGCAATGACAGGCACAACGCCTTGATAAGCGAATAAGATGAATACCGTATTGACTAAAAGCTTATCCGCAATCGGATCCACAAACTTACCAAACGTCGTGACTTGATTGTTCTTACGCGCAAGATAACCATCTAGAAAATCCGTGATGCTCGCCAAAGTAAACAAAGCTAAAATAATCAGATTTACAACAGGAAGACTAACGAACGCATATTTAACATAGCCAAAGACGATATTAAACTGTGCGAACGGAAATGTTGCGAAGAATACAATGACAGGAATAAACAATAAACGAATCAAAGTCAATCGATTGGGTAGATTCATGCGTTTCCTCCTACACATTTGAACGTCAATGTGACTGAACCATTTCGAGCTGCAATTTCTGCATCCAAAGGAATACTTAAATCATTTAAAAACATCGTATTGCCGTTCATCCAACCAATGTAGATTTCTAGCGTGGTATCTGCACTCGCCGTGAATTTGAAATCCAAGGTCGACCCAACATTATAGAGTTTACTCGGTAGATTGACAGCCGAATCGCCATTGACAGTGATTCGAACATAAGCATTCGACCCAAAGTTCAGAACCAAACTCAACTCTTCATTCTCATCGAAACCGATGATCTCATAATTTAAAGAATCAAGCTGATTGATCGCGAGAATCTGATCCTCCACAACCGGTGTTTCATCGGGTGTATTCGGCAAGGGTTCAATTGGTTCAGGCATTTGAGGATTTAAAAGAACCGGATCTTTATCTTGATTAAGATTTGGTAAAATCAAGAAGATGAAAACCAATATCAAAATGATGACCAAAACAATCACAGAAGCCACAAATGAGATCAACGATACATCCCACTTTTTTTGTTTTGAGCGCTTTAAACTCATCGCACGTTCTTGAATACGTTCAGATACTTCATTGACTTCCGATATTTTCATCATTTTAGTTGTATTTGAATACTCATCCAAACTATTATCCAAGTCCTCACGCACCTCTTCAAAATCGATATGTAAGGCATTACAGTAATAACGCACATAAAAACGAACATAAGACAAATCGTTTTCCAATCGCTTCAAGTCGCCTGCTTCGATGGCTTCCAGCTTACCGATTGGGACACGTGTCTTATCGCTCATCTGTCTTAAAGTGAAACCTAATTCTTCTCTTCTTTCCTTAAGTTTTAGACCAATTTTTTGCATGCTCAACTCCTACTTTTATTATTATACCATTAAAAAACAAATGTATAAAAAAAATGGAAGTTGACTCCCATTTTCAATTTTATGCATCGTGTAAGCCATGTTCTGTCCTGTTTCCAGGGGCAACCATCTATCTACATTGCTGTCCTCATCGACCTTCAGTTCGGCCTTTGAAGTTCCCCTACCAAATTTGGGTTTCTCGCTTATGGGGTTTACCGCGTTCCACTCTTTCCGTTTCCCGAAAGACTACGTCACTGTGGCACTTTCAAGAGCGCTTCCATAGCTTGCGCCTTAGGATTGACTCTGCCGTCAGTTGCCTGCCTAAATTTATTTTTTCATTTAGCATAAACACTACCTTCATCGCAGAAGGTGCGAGCATGGACTTTCCTCTAATCTTACGACCAGCGATTGCCTTCGATGCAATTATTTATGATAAACTTCTTGTTCTAATTTAGCAAGTCTTTTCAAGAGATCTGATTGACTCAAAGGTGCACTTTCTTGATTGTTTTGATACAAATCCAGTCGACCCTCTGCTTCAATCAATCGTGCCTGAAGCGAAGCGTTCTGTTGCTGTAAAACCTGCAGACTTTCCTGCATTTTTTTCATTTCAAATTGAAAGTACTGATAATCCAGAATCACCTGATCTAAAAATGTATCCACCTCTAAGGTTGAATATCCTTTGAATTCCACATTGAAACTTTTATTAAAAATAATCTGATCTGTTAATTTTGTCATTTTTGTACCCAATATCTTTATTAAACCAAATTTACACTTCGAATACAAGGTCACACAACTTGCATACAACTTGCATGAACTAGTATTGTTCAATCCTTTTAGCTATAATAAGACTGTTAAAAATATGGTTAACTATCCAAACGGCAAAAAAACTACAGTCAAACAAGGTATCAAAGAACCCCATTTTCAACGTGGTGCGAACCTCGAAGATGACTTGAATCAAACCAATCAATACTATCTTGATTTGAATCGAGCCAACATCCATAAGAAACCGACACCGATCACTGTTGTCAAAGTCGACTACCCTTCCCGCAACAAAGCTTGCATCCGTGAAGCTTATTATAAGATTCCCAGTACAACGGATTACAATGGTGTTTATCGTGGGATCGCGATTGACTTCGAAGCCAAGGAAACCAAGTCTTTAACCGCCTTCCCACTCAAGAATATTCATCCCCATCAATTGCAGCACATGCGAAATGTTGAGCATCATGGGGGCTTGAGTTTCTTGATTCTTCGTTTCGTCACTTACGATGAAACTTATCTCTTATATTTAAAGGATTTCGATCGATTCCTAAACGATCATGATCGAAAATCCATTCCTTATGCATGGCTCAAAGACAACGCATATCCTATCCCCTTTTCTTTGACACCCCCTGTCAATTATCTCAATGTGATTGATACCACCTTCTTTAAAGGAGCTTCTAAATGAGAAAACTCAAACTCTTCAAACCGTTGAACAAGAATAAAACGGAGAAAACATCTAAAAAAACACCACTTAAAGATAAACTAGCGATCCTAGTGTCCGCTTTTTTAGTTCTTGCCATCCTTGGCTCTACAAGTGGCATCATTTATATCGCCACAGTCTTAAAAGGTGCTCCAACGCTCAATAGCTCTGATTTCGTTACATCGGATAGCTCCAAGGTCTTTGATGCGGATGGCAACCAAATCGCGGATATCGGCTTTCAGATCCGCGAAAACATTAGCTATGATGAACTTCCACAAGTTGTCATCGATGCATTCGTAGCTGTCGAAGACTCACGTTTCTTTGAGCATAATGGGTTTGATATTCCACGTTTTACCAAAGCCATGTTTGAAAACATACGAACATTGAGTTTTGGACAAGGTGGTTCTACCTTTACGATGCAGTTGGTCAAAGGAACTTATTTTGAAACCGAAGAAGCAACAGCCGTTCGCTCTGGTTTGGCGGGCGTCAATCGTAAGATTCGTGAAATCTATGTCGCGATTCAAGCCGAGAAAGTCATCAGTAAAAAGCGCATCTTAGAGCTCTATTTGAATCGCATCAACTATGGTGTTCCTGGAAACAAGCGTGGCATCCAGACTGCTTCACAGTTCTACTTTGGCAAAAGTATTGAAGACGTCAACTTATTGGAAGCAGCCATGCTTGCCGGTATCATCAATGCCCCTAATTTATACAATCCGCTCTATAACTTAGAAAACGCTGAAAAGCGTACAAATATTGTTTTAAATTTAATGGAATATCATGGCTACATCACGCCAAGTGAATACAAACTTGCATCCGAAACACCATTAGAGAATCTTTTGGTTGGGAACACGAAGAACAGCGCCAATGCTTACCCGTATCAAGCCTATGTCGATGCGGCCGTAGCAGAAGTCAAGACCCTGACTGGTTTGGATCCAGTTGATGTGCCAATGCGTATCTATACAACAATGGATCGCGACCTACAAGAAACGATTGAATCTATCCAAAATGGTGAAAACAAGAGTTTCGAATGGCCGAACGAGGTTATCCAAACCGCAATTGTTACGATGAACAATAAAACGGGTGAAATCATTGGTATCGGTGGTGGTCGTTTCTACAACGGTGAACGCTTGTTGAATCGTGCCATCGACATGCGACGTCAACCAGGTTCCTCAGTTAAGACATTCCTCACCTACCCATTGGCCTTTGAACATCTCGGATGGTCGACGCAGCACATGTTGGAAGACAAACCGATCCAATATGTCGGAACAGACATCATCGTTAAGAACTTTGATAATGTTTACAGAGGGGATGTTTTGGTACCTGAAGCGGTCGCAAGCTCTTTGAACATCCCTGCCATCCAAACGCTTCAAAGTGTCGTGAATACGATTGGGGCGAAGAAAGTCGTCAGCTACTTGAATAGTATTGGTTTCACACAAGTCACAAGCGGTAGTTTCGATATTGGGTATGCGATTGGTGGGTCAAGCTTTGAAGTATCCCCACTTCAGCTTGCCGGAGCACAAGCCAGTATCGTGAGTGGTGGATCTTACATTCAACCACATACAGTCACACGTATCGAGTTCTTGGATGGTAAAGAACCAATCACACCCAGCTATACCTCTACGACGAGCCTTTCAGCTGAGGCAGCTTATATGACTACAAATTTGATGGAATACAATGTCAATGGCCCATATTTTAATTTTATGCAGATTCTAAAGCGAAACTTCCCTGTTTACGCTAAGACGGGTACTTCAGATTGGGGTAATACCGGTGTTGAGTTTGGCATCCCTGCAGGGGCTGCCAAGGACAAATGGATGCTGAGTTCCACAAGTGAATTCACTACAGCAGTTTGGGTTGGTTATGACAAAGCCGTAAAGGATCAGATTTCATACATGAACCAGGCTCAAATAAACATGAACCTTCCAGGTAAAATAAGTAATCAAGTATTGAATTCGCTCTATCAAGAACGTCCAAATCCGAGTGCGGTTCAACGTCCAAGAGATGTCATCGATGTCACGCATGTTGTTGGTGTCTATCCTTATGTCGCGCCAAATGCAAATACAAATCCAAATTTGGTCGTCACTGGCTTAATCAAATCCGAATATGCAAATCTAGCAAGCCTTCCTACCCCAAGCGTTTATGCACCTTCATCGTTCAATGGTACAGCTACAAGTTTGGGTAACAATCGTACGTTTACATTTAAATTAAATGATTATCCCGATGCGAATGCGATGGTCTTAGCGCCGGATACAAAGGAACTCTATCTTGAAGTCAATGGTAAAGTGGTTCAAGCAACTGGACGACGACTCTTTGATTATTCTTGGTTGTATGGACCCATCGTATACAAAGTTCGCGTAAGTATTGATGGCAATGTGGTCGATGTCTTGAAATCATCAACTAGCACATTAAGCACAACCATCGCAGTAGGCCCAAATTCGGTCGTTAATGCCTGTGGGTATTATGGGTATGATTATGTCGAAATCAACAGCTCCGAGCTCTGTACAAGCTATAGCATGAAAGATATGTTCATCAATATCCCAGAACTCATCGGCCAACCGATCAGTATACTCAATCAATGGATTTCAGACAATCAATTGAGTGCATCGAAATTCCCAATCACCGAAATCGAACCACGTAATGCGGATGAAATCGCACTCATTGGTAAGATTGCAGAACTTAATCCAAATCTTCAAAACACAGCCTATGAGACCAGTAAGAAAGATCAACTCACCTTTACGGTCACGGTAATCAAAGACAAAGATATCGATCTTGGTGATATTTTGAACAAAACCACAGATACGCTACCTGCTTATTGTGCTACATACAATTTATGTACAAACATTGGTACGAATACAGCAGGTACTATTACCAAAGTGATAATTGGAAATGATGAATATACCGATCCTTCCAAGACACTTAAATTAAGTGTAATTAAGAATGCTGGTGGTATCAAATATACATTTGAAAGTGCCTCGACTCCTTAATAATACAGATATTAATAAAACAACTCAGTCTAATCAGATTGAGTTGTTTTTTGTTGTTTATAGTAGTTACAAACCGATTGCAATGAACACTCTTTGCATTTTGGTTGTCGTGCCAAACAATGGTATCGACCAAAGAAGAGCATTGCATGATGTGCATCGATCCATTCTTGTTTAGGAATCTTACGTTTGAGTTGAAGTTCTGTTTGTAAGACATTTGCTTTTTGCGTAACCAAAGCTAAGCGATGTGCAACACGAAACACATGTGTATCCACCGCTAATGCAGGTTGTTGGAAAGCGACACCCATGATGACATTTGCCGTCTTACGACCTACACCTGCAAGCGCCGTCAGTTCGTGTTCATTGCTTGGTAATATACCATCATGATCCTCGACAAGCTGTTTCGCGAATTGTTTGATGTGTTTGGCTTTATTGCGATATAGACCAATGGTTTTAATCGTTTCTTCGACTTGTTCAAGTTGCGCTTCTGCTAATGCATGCATCGTAGGAAACGTTTGAAACAAGTTCGGTGTGACTTTATTGACCGAGATATCTGTGGTTTGTGCACTCAAGATGACCGCAATCGCCAATTGCTCATTGGTCTTGAAGTCCAGCTCGCAACACGCATCGGGATACATCGCATACATCGTATCCAAAGCTAGACGCAGTTTACTTTGCATTCCGCTTACCAGCATTCAGGTCTTCTAAGCTGAGCCCATCTTTCAACCACTGATTTAGGATTCGATCAATATAAGGAAATTTCAACTGACGATAGATGACTGCTTCACGCAACGCATGAACAACATAATCATAACCACACTTTATCAGCCAATAATCTAATTTTTCAGTCTCATTACCAGTGAGAGGGCGCATGAATTCATCCGCAAACATATCAACCAATGACTTAAGTTCCGTTGATTCCGCTTTATCTTCAAATTGATATACACCATCCAAACGATAATGGACACCTGTTTCACTGATATCCAAGCTTACGAAGCCGCGCTGAATCAAGCCCGTTAAATATTGATCGATTTGTGATGTGCTCACCTGCATCATCGTTGCGAGTAGATTCAAATCAATCGCTTTTTGACTAGCGTTGTAATGTTCGATATAAAGAAGAATAACCAACTCAAAAGGGTTCAACTTAAGTCGATTATTTTCTTCTAATAGGAATGTCTTACGATCAAAATATCGCTTTTCCCAAACATGCTCAAACATAACTTAATCTCACTTTCTTAACCAGTTCCAAGTCATTGTAATCATAGAGATATTCCATCGTTTGTGACTGAATGCGATAAAGTACTTTACCTTCTTCATAAATAAGTGTCATCTTAGCCTCTTCAAGATTCAGTTTACGCATCAAACTCTCATAATCCAGACTGATTTTTGTTGGATCTACGATTAATCTATGATGAGTAATCCCGTTGTGATCAAAAAAGATGAAAGTATCCACTTCTTTGATGCGACAATTCGTAACATACATCACACGCGAATATTGATAACGTTGAATCGATTGACATCGCTCGATCGAATAGCGTTCAAACAACTTCTCCATGATTTTTGCTTGAGAATTTGACAATTGATTTGCTGGACTCAGAACGAAAACAACGAAATTAAAGCTAAAAATCGCAATGATTACTAGAAATAGATAAACCGTTAAACTTCGTTTGTATTCGTTCATGACTCTAATTATAACAAAGCCTTTCAAGGTTTGCTAAAAAAACCGTCCCATGCTAAAATTTGTAACGAAAACCATGACAAAACTTATACGTCTCATTATCTTAATACTAGTTTTAATTACTTTGGTTGGAGTTATTCTCTTCAACTATTTTAAGCCGAATGAACAAGTATTGGAGCCTTATGATAGCTTGAATGTCGTTAAAATCAACTACATCGATTTATTGAACCAAGTCGACGAAAAACCGAAAGCATTTTTCTTTTGTGCCTTGGATAATCAAAACTGCACATATACAGAAAATGAAATCATTGAACCCTTATTGAAAAGTGCTAGCACGAATCGTTTCGATCAGATTTACTTTGTCGACGTGAAAGAGCTCAATCAAAACGTTCTCCCTTCAGCCATCAAAGAACGCTTGGGGTTCTCGCACTTCCCTGCTTTTGTCCTCTTGAGCAAAGTGGATGGTAAACTTAACATTATTTCGGTATTGGAATGGAACGATGCAATGAACTTCACGCAATATGACCTAAAGAATTGGATGATTCAAAATCAATTATGGTTGGACGAATACACAAACTAATGGACAGTTCAATTGAACTGTCCATTTTATTATTGATTAAGTAATTTGACGAATGCTTCAGTAAAGCCAGCACTTCGCTCACTTGCTTGAAGAAGATATTCATCAAAGGTCAAGTCATTCTTAGGATTATGCGCGATATCCGATAACGATCGAATCACAATGAATGGACAATTGAAGCTTGAACAAACATGTGCAATGGCAGCTCCTTCCATTTCAGCCGCAATCGCTTCAGGAAAGTACTTTTCAATGGTCGCAAGCTGTTCATATGAATGGATGAATTGATTGCCTGAAACTAAGGGACCGATCCATACCGGATGATCCAGTTCAAGTTGTTTGAAGACATCCATCATATGCTTGTCCCCTTTGAAGACAAAACGATTGCGATTGCTAAAATTCCGCTCATTCCCAAAAGGTGTGATATCAAAGTCATGATATGTGATTTTATCACTGACAACGATGTCCAACACATTTTGCTCAGGCTTCAAGCCTCCAGCTGTACCAATGTTGATGACGGCGTCGATTGCATAGTGACTGAGGCAGATGCTTGTGCTCATGGCCGCCATGCTTAAACCAATTCCACTTTTAAACAAGACAACTTCATTGTCACTCAGTCTTCCAAACATAAAATCTACAGGTCCGATTGATTTTAATTCTACGTCTTGCATGCGATGACGAAGTGCACTAACCTCTTCATCCATTGCGCCAATGATCGCGTACATGGTTAACCCTTTCTTGCTTTAATATAATATTTCTCATTTGTGTTTGCATCACCTAGACTCAATTTAACATCCACAATGAAATTCAACTCTTCAAGTATTCTCATAATGTCTAGAAGTGAGAAAATCGTCTGTGTAAAAACCTGTTTTTTTAGGATGTCTTCATAAAAGATGAGTTGGTGTTGAATCTTATTGGTTTCGATTGTTTGGATCGTCCATTGATACGGAACACCCAATACAAAGTCTTCTTCAATGAACTCATCTTGAAACTCTTCGATTCTTTGCTCTTGATGCACATCAAACAACAAACACCCTTTTGGTTTTAAATGTTTATAGGCTTCCTTGAAGAATGATTCAAGTAGTTGCAAGTTATCTAGATAATTAAGGCTATCAAGAAAGACCACAAGCGCATCATATTCACCAAAAACATTCAAATCAAGCATATCTTGACACACATAGTGCACATTCTGGTGCAAGTTGTTTTGCTTAGCGTAGTCGATCATAATTGGATCAAGATCCAAAGCATCCACTTGGAACCCATTTTCTGCACAATACTTACTAAAATAACCT
Organism: Erysipelotrichaceae bacterium UBA4808; assembly: GCA_002402585.1. Taxonomy (GTDB): domain Bacteria; phylum Bacillota_I; class Bacilli_A; order Erysipelotrichales; family Erysipelotrichaceae; genus UBA2212. The sequence continues at coordinate 46,462 of DHGC01000054.1, forward strand.
GTTCCACAAGCACATTCAAGTAAACTTTTTCCTCTTGCCTCAGTCTTAAGCCAGCTTAAGTAAGCTTCATACCCTTCATGACTAAAGGTCAAAGCGTGATAATAATCCGCAAACGAAGTCATATTTCGATGATCTTGTCCAACCATAAGTCTTCCAAGCGATAGAATTGACGGGATTGACTTAAGAACAAATGCATGACCAAAGTATCGAAATCAATGAGGATCCATTCACTCTCATTCTGCCCTTCCACATGATGAACCTTATACCCAAGTGACTCACCAAACTCAATGCAATAATCCTTTAGGGCATTTAGCAAACGAGGATTGTTTACTTCCGCAATAATGGCATAATCTTGAATTGACGATGTCGAACGTAAATCGAGAACCGTTATCTTCTCCGCCTTTTTATCTTCTAAAAATTCCACAAAAGCTTTTAGTGCATTCAAATGTGTTTCTCCTTATCTAGATATTCCATTTGTGTTTTTCTTACAACTTGATAGGCTTGATGCAAATCACGCAAAGCTAAATCAATGCATTTGCTTGCGTCAAATCCCCTGGTCTCATCACATTTATCTGCGATATAGATTACTTTAGATAATGGGTCTGAGTGTCCTTCCACGTGGTGTGCAATGGCTTTTATAACGCTCAGATCACGAATCTGCAAGATACGTGATGCATAGGCAGCCCCAACTTTTTGGTGCCAAATCGCAGGTGCTTTTTCCAAATAACTTGGATAACTAAACTTAAGCCATTGTTTCAACTTTTCTTTCGGCCATTCTTTCGCGATGTCATGTAACATCGCCGCCAAATAGACCTGTCTACGATCCAATTGATGCGCATCTGCCAAGCGCAACGCCAATTCAGTCATTGCTTGAACATGTGCAAAACGTGCTTCACTTAATGATCGTTTTACGATTGAATCAACATATAAGGCATTTTCCATAAAATAGCGAACAACCTTAGCTTCTGTATAATGAATCTCACCCTGTCGTATCGCTTCGCTTGCGTTGGGAAAGAGATCCGACGCTTCGATTTTGATAAAAGGTCGTATGATCGAATGTTCTTCATCACGCGGATAAACCGCGAATTGGATGAGTTCGATCAACTCATTGTATTTGTACCATTGATTGAATTTCATCATCTGATCCGATCCCATCAACCAAATGAATTGGTGTTCAGGAAAGCGTTCAATCAATTGTTTTACGGTATCGTAGGTATAACTCAAGCCTTCGCGCTCCGCTTCAATACGGGATAATTTCAATTTTCGGAATGGTTTGATCATCAATTCAATCATTTGACAACGATGTTCAAATGAAGCCATTTCCACATCCTTCAGTGGTGAAAGCAAGGTAGGTAAAAACCACAGTTCCTTGGCTTGAAGTTGTTTAAGCGATGCTTTCGCAATCGCTAAATGACCTTTGTGAATGGGATTGAAACTCCCCCCGAAAAGAACGATGCGACTCATGTCAGGTGAATCTTACGCTTCTCGCTTTGTTTGTACAACAGGATGCTTCGACCCACCACTTGAATCAATTCACTGTGTGTTGATGAAGCCAGATCCAATGCCAATTCCATGACTGGATTCGGAGCAGTTTTAAGCACAGAGATTTTCACCAATTCATGTGCCTTAAGTGAGTCTTCCAAACTGCTGATCAGATTCAAACTCAAACCTTCCTTACCCACATTGAAAAGGGGTTTCAACGGATTGCCCAAGCTTCTCAATTGCTTCTTTTGCTTACTGTTTAACATTAAATAAGTGCCTTTCTTTGCATGACTTGATCGAAATAAACTGCTTTGATTTCAATCCATTCGAACTCCCCTACACAATAGAACCATCCCAACTGTTTGAACACAATATCAAAGATTGGTTGGTCCTGAATGATTCGTCTTGCTTTGATTGCATAAAGATCATTTGCCTCATGCTTCGCACAATAGGCCTCCAAACGATCAAACTTCGTCCGATGGATTGGATACTGATCTGAGAAGTAAAGTGTGATAGAAGCCTTTTCTTTAGGTTTAACACTCACAATTCCCACATTGGGTAAAACAAACGACTGCGCCGAATCCAATTGATAGGTCTTCGGTTTGAACGCCTTACGAATCTGAACTTTTTCCAATTCATCAAACGGAAACAAATCCGTAAAACTATGTTCGATTTTGATGCCTGGTGTATCAAAAATAATTCCCTGTGCCCATTCGATCTGATTGATTTCCAGGGTTGTATGCGGATATGGAGAAATGGTCAGATAATCATCCTTTTCCAACATCGCATTGATCAACGTGCTCTTACCCATGTTCGCATACCCTAGAGTAATCAAACGTTTGATCTTAAGCTTCTTAATTTCTTGGACAAGCGCTTTTGCCCCCACTTTAGCTTGATGTGAAGTCGTCGCCACCCCAAGCACATTGATTGGCACATCGCGTAGCTTACTCATTAGATAACCTACGATCCGCTGTTTCGTCACCGTCTTTGGCAACAAATCAAATTTTGTCAAAACGATGATGAAATCACGATTCATACAATGTCTTTGGATACCTGTAAACAAACCACTATCAATGTCCGTCACATCAATAACCAGCAAAATGGTTCCTTCAAGTTTCGCAATCGCTTGAAAGACTTCATCTGAAGGGACACTATGTTTCTTTAACGGTGCGAAATCACCATAATGCTTGATACGATAACAACGCTGACAATACTGAGCATCTTCACGCGTCGTATACCCCAATGCCTTGGGATCACTTATTTGAAGTTTGATGCCACAACCGACACAACTATGTTTTTCCATATTAACCAATTACTTTCTTTTCAATAAAGCGCAAGATGCGCGTAGACAAATATTCATTCGAACTTAAAGGTTCGATCAAAATCGTATGAAACCCTAAACGTTTTCCCAACCATATATCCGTAAATAACTGATCGCCCAACCAAACACCCTTCTGATAACGGATTCTCATTTGATTCAATTTCCATTGGAAACGAAACTTAAAGGGTTTAAGCGCAAGATTCAAGCAATCAAAATGATAGGCTTCAGCAATTGTTTTAGCCGCACGCGTCGGATTGTTTGAACAAATCAAGACATGCACATCAAGCTCACTCAAGGTTCTTAACCATCGATCCGTTTCAAGATCAATCTGAATCGTACCTTTGATTGCTAATGTATTATCCACATCTAAGACAACCAAGTCAAATTGCTTCACTAAATCGACTAAATCGATCTCATGAATCCTTTTTTTGATCGCATCCGGCTTGAAGTAGTCTTTTAGCATAGAATCATTATAACATTGCATCGATTTATGGTGTAAATCAATACCATTTATTCCTGATTTATGGCAAAATACTTTCATGACGACAAAAAAAACACTGGTAATTACCCTTGACGACTTTATCTTTGAGCATTACAAAATCAAGCAGAACATCTGGAAAAACATCGCCAAAGAGCATAAACTTAAATTAACCGAAACCTTCTTAATGGGACACTATGATGCACACCTCGAAAAACGTGAGAAGCTCGAGCGTGAGTATCGTTTAATCGCACCTTTTGTCAGCGAAGTTGAAGCACGTTATCAAAAAGTCGTGTCAAGTACACTCTTAGAACCGGCGATTAAGTTAGACCATCTCGACAAACTCAATCAATGGGCAAATGATTTTGATTTGTATTTCATAACAAATCATCGTATTGAGCAAATCAAGAATTTACTTGAAAAAGCAAAGATCGAACTCAATTTTGATCACATCTACAGTACAAAGCAAGTGCTTAATGCCAAACCTGAAGCAGATATCTATTTGAAACTAGCACGTTTGCAAAACATCAAACCAAATACGATGATCATTCTGGATGCGACGCTCAATGGCGTTCAAGCTTCATACCTCGCAAATGCGAAAGGGCTATTTCTAGCCCAATACATGCGTCCAAATCAAGCCATTAAAGATTTTGCGTTTGCTTACTTCAATACGCTTGACGATGTGGATGCTTATTTAAAAGAATTACTCTAAATCAAAATGGATGAACTCAACTTCATGATGTTCCTCCACCTTAGGATCCTCAGTAACTTGAGGATCTTTTACTTCAGGTTTGAAATCAACGATACGCACATCTTCAATGCGCTTAACGATATAGAAATCCTTGACATCACTCACTTGACTGAACGTCTGGGTTTTATCCATCAAACTGATGTCTTTGGCTTGAATCCAACACTTATCATCATGTGTGATGCGAATGTCATCATAGACCTGAGCTGCCTGAACGTAACTAAGGGTTTGTGGATTCGACTTAACTTTCTTAGCGATCAATTCCCCTTTTGCAGGTCGATTGAACGACGTGATCTCACTTGTTTTAATGCGCTTCATCAAACCACTGTCACATACAAAGACAAGATTGTTTTGATTGGATAGTGCACAAGCATATGCAACCTTATCGTGTGCTTGTAAATTCATAGCTTTGACGCCCTTCGCTTTTGGTTGCGATGTTGGAACCATGTCAATGCGATAGCGGACACAATAGCCTTCTTGGGATAGCAACACCAATTCTTCATCCCTATAGGCAACAAAATTTGCCACAACCTTATCCCCTTTAGACAAAACCATCGCATCATAGGTCTTCGAGAGTCTTGAGACCAGATAATCTTTAATCAGAGTACGTTTGATGTTGCCATTTTGTGAAACCGTGACAACATACGCTTCCGTCTCAAAACTTTTAACCAAATGCGCAGAAATGAGTTTGGTATGATCATCCGCTTTCAAGTAATGACCATAATGATTCCCTAAATCCTTCCATTTGCTCTCTTCAAGTGTATGCAAAGGAAGCAAAGCATAGGTGCCTAAATCATTAACCAACAACAAATGATCATACGTCTCCGCTTCAATGACACCGATCAATTCATCTTTGTCTTTCAGAGCTGGAAGCACGCCTTCACTGGATTGATATGACCGAATGGACACGCGTTTGATATAACCATCGCGACTTACCGTCACAACTGTTTTCTCATTGGTGATCATGCTCATCTTATCAATGACGATTTCTTCTACTTCAGCTTCGATTTTAGAGCGACGTGGTGTATCAAAACGTTTCAAAATTTCTTGAAATTCTTTTAAGATGACATTCCTTAACAAGCTCTCATTCTCAATGATGCCTTTTAAGCGTTGCATTTCAACACTCAATTCAGCCAATTCATTTTTGAGCTCAAGAATGTCTGTATTTGTCAAACGATACAAACGTAAACTAACGATGGCTTCAGACTGGGCTTCCGTAAAGCTGAAACGCGTAATAAGATTGCTCTTCGCATCGGCTTTGTCTTTGGATGAGCGAATGATCATGATGACTTCATCCAAAACCGATATCGCCTTAACCAAACCTTCTAAGATATGCATGCGCTTTTCAATTTCAGCTAATTGGTACTTTGAGCGTCTCAAAACGACTTCTTTTCTGAAATCAATGAACGCATCTAAAACAGTCATGACACCGCTTAAAACAGGCCTTTGTTTAATGATCGAGACCATGTTGTAGTTAAAATAAATCTGACAATCGGTATTCTTATAGAGATAATTTAAAATCATCTGCGCATCATTCTCTTTACGTATATCCAGAACAATCCGTAGTCCTGTACGATCGGATTCATCACGGACATCTAAAATACCATCGATGCTCTTATTGATGCGAATATCATCCATCTTTTTAACAAGATTACTTTTAATGACTTCAAAAGGTATTTCACTGATTACGATCTGCTGAATGTTTTTAACTTGAACGATTTCGGCTTTCGCACGAATGACGACTCTTCCCTTACCCGTCTCAAAGGCATCCATGATCCCCTTACGGCCTTGCACGATTCCACCGGTAGGAAAATCCGGACCCAACATGATGCCTGCAATTTCTTTGATTGTCGCTTCAGGATGATTCAAACGATACATGCTCGCTTCCACAACCTCGCGTAGATTGTGAGGTGGAATGTTTGTCGCATACCCTGCCGCGATCCCACTGGTCCCATTGACCAAAAGCTCTGGTACCAATGCTGGTAGAACAGAAGGCTCTAAGGTCGTATCATCAAAGTTCGAAGTGAAATTTACAGTGTCTTGATCGATATCTTTAAGCAAAGCTTGCCCAAACGGAGCCAAACGTGCTTCGGTATAACGCATTGCAGCGGCTGGATCGTCATCAATTGAACCGTTGTTTCCTTGCATGTCCACCAAAGGCAGATTCATCTTCCACGTTTGACTTAAACGAACCATGGCCTCATAGACACTGGAGTCTCCATGGGGATGGAAGTTACCAATGACTAAACCCACTGTTTTGGCGGATTTACGATACGGTTTATCCGTCGTATTCCCATCACTGTACATCGCGTATAAGATACGACGTTGGACAGGCTTCAAACCATCTCGCACATCCGGTAGTGCACGTTCTTGGATGATGTATTTTGAATAACGTCCAAAACGATCGGACATGATTGTTTCAAGCGAATTTTGATTTAAATCTAACTTATCCATTCTTTGCCGTCTCCTTTGCGAAATCATCCTCTAGAGTAAAGGAAACATGTTTCTCAATCCAATCCCGTCTGAGATCCGCCTTATCCCCCATTAAAACTGAAACGACACGTTGTGCGATCAAAGCATCCCCAAGATTCAATTGAATCAAAGTACGGTGTGCCGGATCCATGGTCGTCTCCCATAATTGTGAAGCGTTCATCTCACCCAAGCCTTTATAACGTTGAATTTCAACCTTACCCCACTCTTGCATCAATGCTTTGAGTTCCTCATCCGTATATAGATACTTGAATTGCTTACCCTTTGAAACGCGATACAGGGGGGGTTGAGCAAGATAAACATGCCCATGCTCTATCAAAGGCCGCATGTATCGATAAAAGAATGTGAGTAGTAAAACTTGAATGTGTGCCCCATCCGTATCGGCATCGGTCATGATGATGACTTTATTGTAGTTGATGTCCTTGATGTCGAATTCACTGCCCACCCCCGCACCTAAAGCATGGATGATTGTGTTCAGTTCTTCATTTTTCTCAATATCCGCAACACTTGCTTTCTCTGTATTCAAAACCTTTCCTCGTAATGGCAAGATGGCTTGAATCTTACTGTCACGTCCTTGTTTGGCACTTCCACCCGCAGAATCCCCTTCCACGAGAAACAGTTCTGCTTTACGCACATCTTTCGATTGTGCAGGCGCTAATTTACCAGAAAGCAAGCGTTCACTCTTACCGTTCTTCTTTCCCTTACGGGCATCTTCACGCGCACGACGAGCTGCTTCACGAACTGTTGAAGCTTTTTGAATCTTTTTAAGAATCGCATTCGCCAACTCACGATGTTCTTCGAGATAATATGTCAGTTGTTCCTGAACAATGGCTTCCATAGCGGATCGTGCTTCATTGGTGCCCAATTTCCCTTTGGTTTGTCCTTCAAATTGAAGCAGATTCTCAGGAATGCTTACAGAGATAACCGACGTACAGCCTTCTCTGACATCATTGCCTTCAAAATTCTTATCTTTATCTTTTAATACACCAATCTTACGTGCAAAATCATTCATGACCTTCGTCAATGCTGACTTGTACCCAACTTCATGGGTTCCACCATCAACGGTTCGAACCAAGTTGACAAACGAATACGTATTTTCTTGATAATCATCGGTGTATTGCAAAGCACACTGAACAGAGATCTCTCCGACATTGCCTTCAAACGAAACCGGTTCATGCATCGCTGTCCGATCTTCATTTAAGAATTCAATGAAGTTGATCAAACCATTACTGTATTGAAAAACATCCACTTGACCGTTACGTTCATCTTTGACTGTAAGCTTGATGCCCTTTAAAAGAAAAGCACTTTCTTGAGCACGCTCACGAATCAATTCCGCATCAAAATCAATCTTGCCAAAGATTTTTTCATCCGGCTTGAACGTAACCGTACTTCCTGTTTTATTGGTTTTCCCCAATGTCTCAAGCGCAGAAACCTTTGATCCACCTTTACTAAAAACCATACGATGGATTGAACCTTGGTAGTGTACTACAACTTCCATCCATTCACTCAAAGCATTGACCACACTCGCCCCAACACCGTGTAAACCACCCGAACGTTTATATCCACCTTCCGTTGAAAACTTTCCCCCTGCATGGAGAACCGTGAATATGACTTGTAAAGTAGAAACCCCTGAGGCATGTTTACCAACAGGCATCCCACGACCTTCATCTTCGATTTTAATTGTATTGTCTTTACCAATGGTGATGACGATGTGTTTGCCAAAACCATTCATTGCTTCATCAATCGCATTATCGAGAATTTCCCATACACAATGATGTAAGCCACGACTATCGGTCGATCCGATGTACATCCCTGGACGTTTGCGAACAGCATCCAAACCTTCTAATATTTGAATACTTTGCTCATCGTATTGTCTTGTTGCCATAAAAACTCCTATCTACCCATCTATTATACAATATCAACGTTTTTTTTAAATGACTGATGTGCTGTGATTTGCTATAATGAGTACGTAAAGAGAGGTAAATTATGATTGATCCTAAACTAATTTTGGCAATCGTTTTTGGTTATTTGTTTGGGTCCATTCCTTTTGCACTAATTATCGGTAAGGTCTTCTATAAAACCGATATTCGAACAAAAGGAAGCGGAAATCTTGGTGGGACGAACGCTGGTCGTGTCTTGGGTAAGAAAGCAGGCTTCAGTGTCACTGTATTCGATATACTTAAAGCTACCCTTGTAATCTTGATTGTCTATCAATTTGCTCCCCAGTATGCAGCACTCGCAGGCGTCTTTGCGGCAATTGGACATGTTTATCCTATTTTTGCCCAGTTCAAGGGTGGTAAAGCCGTATCCACTGCAGCAGGTTATTTATTAGGGGCAGCCATCATCGTCAATCAAGTGATTCTGTTGTTCGTTGTCCCTGCATCGCTGTTCTTCATTATCTTGAAATTGACAAAGTATGCTTCCCTTGCTTCAATGGTAGCCACAACGATTTCCATCTTCATCGCATATTTTGCGACAGGTGGGGATTGGATATTCACACTCAACTTCATTTTGATCGCCATCTTGATTTTCTATCGTCATCGAGCCAACATCAAACGTCTCTTGAATGGCACAGAAACAAAAGTAACTTGGATATAAAAAAAGGACCGGTGTCCTTTTTTATTGATACTGATTCATGGATTTCATGATTTGTTTGATTTGCGCCTCGGACGGTTTGCGTCCCATCTGCATGTACATCGCACGAATCATTTTCTCATTGATTGGAGGATTGTCTTTCAGTTGTTTTAAAAATGTTTTACGCGTGAAATAGAAGCCTAAACCACCACCAATAAGAATCCCAAATATCAAGCTTAAAATCGAAGTTAAGAATTCCATAATTTAACCATCCTTACTGGTATAGAATACCTTTTTTTTCACGATAATTCAAGACTATCCGTAAATAGTATAGGATATCCCATACCAGCAAGCATCGGTTACTGTTTAAATTTTGAAACTCTTATTAGGTCTTCCTCTGGCCGAGGAAGGTTTACCTCCTTCGCTTATATTTTATCAAATCGATTTGAGTACACTTATCGTTGATCAAATTCATGAATAAAACAGTATGTCATAAAGTTTTTTTCAAATAATTGCGGCATTCCAATTGATAAAATCTTTCATTTGATCGGTCCGTTTGATCTTGGGTAATGCATTTCTGAAAATTATTCTTGTAAATATATGTGGTGATGGTTCAAAAACCAAGAAATTCTGATATAAGTAACGCACATCATTATGGTTATACTTAGAGTCTGACAAAATACGATCGATTAATTTCTTAAATTGTCTGTTAGAAGTTCTAAATCGATTCATTAAATATTCGAGATCTTCTTTGGTATATTTTTTACCTTGAATAGGATCGAACTTTTTCAATTCATTGAACGCTAAGATTATCTTGTTAAGAAAGCTCGTATTGTTTATTGGATTGCTATAGTTTGAATTGTTTTTCACAAGATTGAACAATTGGATACGGTCAAAATTCTGAAAAGCAGTCAAATGATTATTGTTTAAAACTTTCATACTAACCAAATTTGAAACATCCTTACTAGAAACCCACAATGATGGATTAAAATAGACAGAACATACAAAATAGTAGAGAAGCACTTGTTGAATTTTTGGATTTAAGCAATCAAATATTTCGAATAAATGATGAAATTGACGCAGTTCTAACGATACTCCAGTTTCAAACCAATTCAAGATGCTAGTAATTGCAATCAGGTCCAGCTCCCATAAACAATCTTGTCTGATGTTTAAAGAATGCTTTGTAATTTCATCTTGAATTCGAGATATATCTTCACAAGCGCTAAAAAAAAGATCGACTATGAGCTGACATAGATAATCTTGCGTCTTATTATTAGATTCACGATATATGAAACATGCATTCAATTTATTTAGAAGATAATTGTATACTTCTACTTTTGCGATGACTTCGTTGTTCTCGAGTCTTGATAAGTAGCTTGGAGAACATATCTGATGACCATATACTAGATAATAATCATCATTTGGATCTATTTTCACAAATTCACTTTGCTTGAATTTGCCACCATCTTTACCCTTCATTAACAGTCTGCGCGTATATTTTATGAAACTATTTATTCGTTGATAATACTCATTCATGTTCATTGTAGATACTCTCCTTTGTATAGAGTTGATAATAAACCCCCTCCAAAGACATTAAGTCTTCGTGACAACCCTCTTCCACGATCCCATGAGGTGTCAATACATAAATCCAATCCGCATCCTTGATCGTTGATAAACGATGCGCCACAATCAAACTGGTTCGATCTTTACTCAGTTCATTTAGTGTTTTCTGGATTTCCTTTTCTGTTTGGTTATCCAAGGCACTCGTTGCTTCATCAAAAATCAAGATCTTAGGATTCTTCAAAAATACCCGAGCCAAAGCAATGCGTTGTCTCTGACCACCTGAAAGCGTCACCCCGCGTTCACCAATTTGTGTATGGATGCCTTCTTCCAACTGTTCAATGAAATCCCATGCCTGAGCCTTCTTAGCGGCTTCGATGACCTCTTCTTCACTTGCATCCACTTTTCCATAACGAATGTTCTGTAAAATCGTACCGCCAAAAATGAAAACATCTTGTTGGACGATGCCAATGTGTTGTCTTAAACTATTGAGTTGGATTTCTTGAATATCCTTACCATCGATTAAGATTCGTCCATCACTTAATTCATAGAAACGTGGTATCAAACTGCAAAGTGTCGATTTACCACCACCACTCGGTCCAACAAAAGCAACCTTCGTACCTGCCTCGATGGTTAACGAAAGATCTTTCAATACATGCCGATCACCTTTTTCATCATACTGGAAGCTTACATTTTTAAAAGTGATTTCACCTTTGATATCATCCAATACTTGCGCATGCTCATGGTCCTTCTGCTTTGGAATCTCCATGATTTCAATGAAACGTTCAAACCCAGCCATGGCTTGGTTGTACATCATGATGAACGCAGAAATCTTTGTGATGGGTTGTTGGAATAATTGAACGTAAAGGATGAACTCAACCAATGAACCCACCGTCATCCGTTCCTGAATAACCAGATAACCGCCCACGAATAGAACCATCCATGTGATCAACATGACAAAGAACTTCACGGTTACACCGAACTCCGCCATCACCTTCAACGCACCTTGACGAGAAACCAAGAAGCGTGCATTGCCTAATGCGAAATCCTCACTCTCACTCTCTTCAGCTGTAAAAGCCTTGACGACACGAATACCCGAGAAGTTACTTTCAACACGAGCATTGATTTCAGCCAAACGCTCACGCATGACACGAAACGCCTTACGAAACTTGAGATTCTGGCGAACCCCGATGAAAATCATCAAAGGCACCAAAATGGTCATGACAATCGCCAATTCCAGATTGCTGGTGTACATCATGTAGAAGCTTCCTACCAACAAAACAATTGATATGAGAAGATCTTCTGGACCATGGTGCGCGACTTCTGAGATGTCATTCAAATCATTGACCAAACGTGACATCAGTTTACCCACCTTCATACGATCGAAATACTGAATGGGTAACCCTTGGATATGATTGAAGAGATCATTTCGCATATCACGTTCCATCCGAACGCCCAAGACATGCCCCCAATACTCCACAACATACTGTAGTAACACACGCACAATAAAAAACATCCCCAAAATCAACAACCATCCGATCAAACGTTGGAATTTCTGCTCAGGTATGATGCTGGAAATCAGATAATTCGTGAAGCGCGGTGTGATCAAATCAATGGATGCGATTAAAATTGCTGAAAGGATATCCAACAAAAAGAGATGCTTATACGGTTTGTAGTAGGTGATGAATCTTTTTATCATACAAATATAAAACCCGATTCAACGGGTTTAAATAGAGTCCCAAAAGGTGATATATTCCCTGGTTTATCAGGTGGGTAACATGTGCTTAATCTTAGGATTCCAAGCAATGCCCGGCATTCACACAACTAAGCAACTTCCGTTTCCCTTATATCGAAGTGTCGGAAATAACGTGATCCTTTTGGGTAATTAAATTATACCATAAATTATTCTTTTGCAATCAAGAGATGCAATTCTTCTAATTGTTTCATCTCAACTGGGCTTGGCGCATCCGTTAAAGGACAACGTGCGGACGCGTTCTTAGGGAAGGCAATGACATCACGTAATGAATCGGATTGTGTCAATACCATTGCAAAACGATCCAAACCAAATGCAATGCCACCATGTGGAGGCGTACCGTATTTAAACGCATCGACGAAGAAGCCAAAACGTTCTTGGATTTGCTCTTGTGTAAAGCCAATCAACTCAAACATGGTTCTTTGCATCGTTTGGTCATAAATTCGCATCGATCCACCCGCAATCTCAAAACCATTCAAAACCAAATCATAAGCATGCGCCTTCGCTAATTCAGGATGCGCTTTAAGCTCTTCCACAGAACTAACTTTTGGACGTGTGAACGGATGATGCTTCGCAACATAACGCCCATTTTCATCATCATATTCAAAGAGCGGGAAATCCACGACCCAAAGATACGAGAAATCCGCTTTTGACGTAAGATTCAATTTATCACGAAGTGCTAAACGAACAGCACCCAATGCACTGGCTGCTCTTTCCCAACGATCAGCTGTAAGTAGTACCAAATCCTGTCCCTTCAAATTGAGTTGTTCGATCAATGATTTGCATTGTTCATCACTGAAGAATTTAACCGCACTCCCTTCTAGCTGAGCATTGACATACTTCAAAGCCACTAGAGCCTTTGTACCATTCTTCTTCGCAACATCTGTTAATGCATCCACTTCTTTACGAGTGAAATGTGCACCATCATTAACAACAATTGCTTTTATGGAGCCATCCTTGAGACCTAAAGCATTCTGGAAGATTGGGAATTCGGTCTCTACAAAAATATCCTTAACTTCATTTAACTTCAAACCGAACCGATTATCCGGTTTATCACTTCCATACTGATCCATCGCATCTTGGTACGATAATTTTAAGAAAGGTGTTTTGACCTCTAGATGCAAGACAGCCTTCATCACATCCTTGACCATCAATTCAATCAAGTCTTGGAACTCATGTTCATCTAAGAATGAAGTTTCGATATCGACTTGTGTAAAGTCCAGTTGACGATCCGCACGCAAATCTTCATCTCTAAAACAACGCGCAATCTGATAATAACGCTCAATCCCAGAAATCATAAGCAATTGCTTAAAGATTTGAGGCGACTGTGCCAATGCATAGAATTCACCCGCATGCACACGCGAAGGAACCAAATACTCACGTGATCCCTCTGGTGTGGATTTGGTAAGCATTGGTGTTTCCACATCAATGAAACCATTGTCATCTAAATAGTTACGCATCGTCCGGACGATCTTAGCTCTTTGCATCAACTTCTTCTGCATCTCAGGACGACGCAAATCGAGATAGCGATATTTCAACCGTGTGTCTTCCAAGGCATCCGTTTCATCTTGAATAATCAACGGTGTTAATTCCGCTTGATTGATGATTTTGAATGCATTGACTTTAACTTCAACCTCACCGGTTGCCAATTTTGGATTCGCATCTTTGCGTTGAATGACTTCTCCGCTGATTTGCAAAATATATTCATTACGCACATCTTTGATTTGTTCACTGATGGACTCATCAAACACACACTGTGTGATGCCTTCGCGATCGCGTAAATCGATGAAAACGATGGATCCAAAATTACGACGTTTGCTGACCCAACCCACTAAAGAAACATTCTGATTGAGATTGCTTGTATTCAATTCCCCACAATGATGTGTTTTAAGCATGTTCTCCTCCATGATCATGATCACAAACATGATCTTCATTCAACCAATGATCCAATTGATGCAAGATTTCGTCTTCACCCAAAGTGACTTGTTCCTGCGTTTCAATATTCTTTAAAACCATCTGTCCTTTTGCCATTTCATTTTGACCTAATAGAATCGCAACTTTCGCACCCTTACGTTCAACTGTTTTGAACTGAGCTTTAAACGAACGACGATAATAATCATAGTCCGCCTTATACCCATTCAAACGTAAATAATTACTCAAATGATACGCATAATCCAAGGCTTCATCATCCAAGGTCACGCAATAGACATCAATGCCTTCTTCTTGGACCAATTCAACGCCTTCCGCATCCAGGGCGACCAACAAGCGCTCAATTCCCATGCCAAAGCCGATGCCACTCATTTTCGGTCCACCCAATTCTTCAACGAGTTGATCATAACGACCACCTCCAAAGACAGTCGCTTGCGAGCCCATATCTTTATTGACACTGACGACTTCAAAGACCGTGTGTGTATAGTAATCTAAACCTCGAACTAATCGATCGGAGATTTCAACCTCAACGCCACTGTCCTTCAAAACACTTACCAATTGATCAAAATAGGCTTTTGATTCTTCATTCAAGTAATCTTGTAGACGAGGTGCACTGAGCATACTCGCATGTTCCGCATCCACTTTGCAATCTAGGATACGTAATGGATTCTGTTCATAACGACGTTGGCAATCGCCACACATCGTATGAATATCCGCCTCAAAATGTTTCTTCAGAGCCTCTTTATACGCTTGTCGACTTTCTTGGTCCCCTAAGGTGTTGACCAAGACTTTTAAATCATTCAAACCGAGCGTTCTAACAAAGGTTAGACCTAAGCCAATAACCTCCGCATCGATATAAGGTGTTTTATCACCCAAAACCTCGATTCCAAATTGATGATGGATCCGCATCCGCCCTTTTTGAGGACGTTCGTAGCGGAAACACGGACTCACGTAATAGTATTTAAACGGTGAATCCGGCTGCGTATACCATTTGTTCTCAACAAAACTCCGGATCAAACCGGCTGTGCCTTCAGGCTTCAAACTTAAAGACCGCTCACCGCGATCCATAAAGGTATACATTTCCTTATTGATCACATCACTCGAGTCATTGGCACGCGCAAAGACTTCCGTATGCTCAAATTCTGGCGTACGAACTTCTTCGTAACCATAAACCTGCATCATTTCACGAATCAATTGCTCGATTTTATGCCACTTCTTGATTTCTTTACCATAAACATCTTGTGTTCCTCTTGGAACTTGATACTTTGACATATTTGCCTCCTTGAATAAAAAAAGCCTCCAGTTAAGGACGCTTTCACGTGGTACCACCTTAATTTGTATTAAAAATACACACTCAAGTCGATAACGGGATGACCGTCTACTTCTACTAAGTTCAAAGTAGCTTCTCCTAGGTGTCGATTCAATAGTTGATTTGGAAATTGCACCCTACATTCCATCTCTAAATAATCAAACTATCAAACTTCCTAATCATTGAATTTATCCTATAATAGCACAGTTTAAAAAGTCCGACAACTAATTCTGAGCACGATGCACTTCAAAAACATTTTCAATCTTCTTAAGATTTGCAATGACGACTTTTAGATGTTCCGCATCACTGACAACAACATTCATGTAGGTTGTCGCTGTTACTTTATCTTCGTTAACAGTCGAATTAACAGCGACCAAACCCGCTTTGCATTGACTGATGATGGTCACCAAATCTGAAATCAAGAACGAACGGTCCTGAGCCAAGATATAGAGTTTTACTTCATACTTACCTTCTTTGCGTTCATCATCCCATTCCACATGGATCAAGCGTTTTGTTTCATACTTGATGTTGATGCAATCCTTACGATGAACCTTTACACCTTGGCCTTTTGTGATGAAGCCTACGATATCATCGCCAGGTACCGGTGCGCAACATCCCGCCAAACTGATCATCATGGATTCAACTCCAGAGACTCGAATACCCGATTTAGAAACGGTTTTCTTGACTTGAGTGTTTCTGAAGACACGATCCAAATTGAAGCCATCCAACAAGCCTCGTTTTTGAACATTCAAACGTTCAAAGACAGCAGACAATGACAGCGATTTAACAGCGATGGCATAATAAAAATCATTTAAATTACTCACCGTGAAATGTTGGAAGACATTTTCCAGACGTTTGCTTGTGATGAGCTCTTTTTCATCGATATTGCGTTTTCTACATTCTTCTTTAAAGAGATGCTCACCTTTTTCTACATAGATGGAGCGATCATCCATTTCTTTCTTCTGAAGATAATTCCGGATCTTCGATTTTGCATGCGTTGTTTTTACAATCTTCAGCCAGTCTTCAGAGGGCCCATTGGACTGTTTAGAGGTCTTGATTGAAACGACATCACCAGTTTTTAAAGGTGTGTTCAATGGAACCAGAACATTGTTCACAATGGCTCCAACAGTCGCATGTCCAACTTCGGTATGGATACGATACGCAAAATCCAAAGGTGTCGCACCATTTGGTAAATCAATGACACGTCCCTTCGGTGACATGACATAAACATTCGCTTCAAAGACATCATGCGTTAGAATATCCATATATTCATCCGCATCTTTACTCTCTTGCGTCAGATTACCGAAATCCTTGAACCAAGAGAGACGATCTTCAATCTCTTTCTGATTCTTCTCAGGGGTGAACTTGGAACCTTCTTTGTAATGCCAATGTGCCGCAATCCCCTTTTCTGCAATCGAATCCATCTCTTCAGTTCGAATCTGAACTTCATAGATGCTTCCACCTTCACCAACAATCGTAGTGTGCAAGGATTGATACATATTCATCTTCGGCATCGCGATATAATCTTTTAAACGTCCTGGAATGGGACGATAATCCGCATGGATGTAACCTAATATCTCATAGCACGAGACCTTATCTGTCGTTACAATACGGATCGCATGCAGATCCAAAATCTCATCAAAACGTTTGTTTTTAGTCGTCATTTTTTTGTAGATGCTATAAAGATGTTTAGAGCGACCAAAGATTCTAAATTTGATTTTATTTTCAGTCAAAAGCGCACTGATGTCTTTGATCATCGTATTGACTTGAAGATCACGTTCCGTTTTCCGCATTTCGACAAGATGCGCAACTTCATAGTATTTATCTGGATAGAGGTAATAGAAACTTAAATCCTCAAGTTCATTCTTGATCTCACTGATCCCCAAACGATGTGCGATTGGCGCATAGACATCCAAGGTTTCTGCTGCTATCTTCTTCTGTTTGATCTCACTCATGAACTGCAAGGTTCGCATATTATGCAAACGGTCCACTAGCTTGATTAGGATAACACGGATGTCTTTGGCCATCGCAATGAAAATCTTGCGATGATTGACCGCCATGTATTCTTTTTCATCTTTGAACTCAATATTACCAATCTTGGTAACCGATTCAACCAAAGTTGCGATTTCATCATCAAATTCAGCAGCCAATTGTTCTTTGGAAATGTCACAATCTTCGATCACATCATGAAGCAAACCCGCCGCAATCGCCTTGGGCCCAACTTTCAAATCCGCAAGAATGTAAGCCACGTTCATAAGGTGAACGATATAAGGTTCACCACTTTTTCTGAATTGAGTCTTGTGTTTATCCGATGCATAAAGAAAAGCTCTTTGAATCAAATCCAAAGCTTCTTTGTCTGGATTCACCGCTCGAACGAGATCGAGAATCGCTTCAATTGTGACCTCTAGTTGTTTTCTTTGCATGGAAACCTATCTTTTAAAAATCGAAGACAAGTCTTCGATTAATCATAATTAACTAAAGTGAATATTGGATAGCCCTTAAGCACATCGCGTCCTTTGAGAGCGTCAAGTTCAATCAAGAAGGCACAACCAACGACGATGCCACCCAATTGCTCAATCAAACGAATCGTTGCTTCCACGGTACCACCTGTCGCCAATAAGTCATCGACAATCAAAACACGTTGCCCAGGTTTGATGCTGTCTTTATGAACATGGAGTTCATTCTTTCCATATTCCAAAGCATAGCTGAAACTAACTGTTTCGCGTGGCAATTTGCCTGGTTTGCGAACAGGCACAAAGCC
Organism: Erysipelotrichaceae bacterium UBA4808; assembly: GCA_002402585.1. Classification (GTDB taxonomy): domain Bacteria; phylum Bacillota_I; class Bacilli_A; order Erysipelotrichales; family Erysipelotrichaceae; genus UBA2212. The sequence goes on from DHGC01000054.1 coordinate 64,867, forward strand.
GATACCAAGTTCAAATGCAACGGGACAACCAAAAATAAAGCCACGGGATTCAGGTCCAACAACGATTTCCGCATTGACTTCACGTGCAAATTGGACGACTTCTTGGGTTGCACTATGAAATGCTTCCCCATCACCCATCAAAGGTGTGATGTCTCTAAATAAAATACCTTCAATCGGAAAATCTTGAATGTCTGCTATATATTTTTTATAGTCCATACCTATCTCCTGTAACACAACTATTATAGCAAAACATAAACAAATTACAAGAAAACTAACATTACTCAAAGGATTTGATCAAGAGCTTCAATTGGCGTCTTGAACGATAATCATCGATGCTGACTTGAGCTTTTATTGAATTAAAAACAGGTAAATGTGTCTCATTCATCGTGTCATCAAAAGATACCGCATCCACCATACGACCAAATATCATCAATTTGAAACGTAAGCCCATTCGCATGCGTTGTACATCACGAATCTCTACATCCTTGAAATAGAACTCTGGCCAAACAAAACCATGCCCAAAAGGCCTAAAACGCATACAATTCTCAATCACATCGATATCAAACCAATCCATTCTCATAATTAAACCATCATCACGCACTTCTGAAGCATATAAAGCATGAACGTGTTCATTGATCAAACGTTTAAACTCATGTTCATCTTCCTTCTTCAATTCAATGCCAGCCGCAGCCGCATGCCCCCCATACCTTAGTAATAAATGTGAAGCCGGCTCGATCAAAGCTCTCAGATCGACGCCACCAAAAGATCGTGCACTCCCCTTCAAACGACCTTGGTGCTCATTCAAGACAAAGACAGGTCTACGTAACTCACTCGCTAATCGACCCGCTGTAATCCCAACGATACCTTCGTGAAACTGAGGACTGGACAAGACTTGCACAGCCGCATCATCAATCAAAGTTAGTGCTTCAATGTACATCGTTTGATTGATTTCCTTACGTCGATCATTTATCCGTAGCATCTCCTTCGCAAAGGTTTGAATCGTATTAGAATGTTCCAAGGAAAGATACTCAACCAATTGATTGACATTGACTTGATCCGCTAGACGACCAAAGGCATTGATCTTCGGAACCAATTGAAAAGCAATATCCTGCTCATTAATGATTCCAGTTTTATTAAAAAGTGGTTTCAAAGTCTCATACGCATTCTGATTGATCTGCTCAATCCCTGCCATCACACACGCACGATTAAAGCCCCATAGAGGCATGACATCCGCAATGGTCGCAATCGCAGCTAAACTACACAAATACGCATCAAAACCAAGCAAGTGATGACTCAACTGAAAACTTAGACCAGAACCACACATGTTTTGATCGAATTCATCCAACATGTCCGGATGAATCAAATGTGTACATGCAACATCTTGTTCAAATTGATGATGATCTAAAATCAAGCTGGTCGCATTGTTATCGTTGAGTATTTTAAGTGCATCATGCGCGCTAACACCATTATCCACACAAATAAAAAATGAATAACCCTTATCCAATGCTTTCTCAACTGTCGCAACATTCAAACCATAGCCTTCTGTAAAACGATTGGGGATATAGTATCCCACATCTGCACCCATCTTACGTAAGGTCTGAACCATGATGGTTGTCGCAATGATACCATCCGCATCGTAATCACCACAGACGATTATCTTACGCTGATTAGTAATTGCTTCTTGGATAAGTTTGCTTGCTTTGACAAACAATGGATGCTCAGAAAACACCAACTTTGGTGGTGAGTATAATTCATGAATCTGGTGTTCATTAAGTTGATTGAACTCAATCAAAGCTTCGAGTAATGTATTGTTCTTCATACGTTAAGTATATCAAAAAAGAGCAGGTGTTCTGCTCTTAGTCGTTGATTCCAAAGATCGTTAGTTCTTCAGGTTCACTCTTCTTTGATTTAGGTTTTGCTTTAACCACTCTCGGTTTACGATGAACACGCATCCAGTACCAGAATTGAGCAGCAATGAAAATCGATGAATATGCCCCTGCTGTCAAGCCAACCAACATCGCAATATTGAAGGTAAAGATCGCTCCAGAACCCAAACTGATCAAGAAGATAATCGGAATGAGAGTTGTAAACGTATTGTACAACGAACGTTGCGCTGTAGCACGAAGCGAATCATTGACAATCGAACGATAATCTTCTTTCGAAATATGAGGTTTCGACCAATTCTTAACATTTTCACGAATGCGGTCAAAGATAACAATGGAGTCATCCACAGAGTACCCAATGATGGCCAAGATAACCGCAATCAACTCAGTATTAAACTCAAGTCTAAAGATAGCAAAGAAAGCGAAGACAAACAGAACGTCATGCACCAATGCGATGATTGTTGATAAAGCATAGTCAAATTCAAAGCGGATCGTAATAAACAACAGAATAAAGATCCAAGCTAAGAATGAGAGCAACATCGCATTACGAACCAACTCTTGACCTACAACGGGTGTAACGACACTATCGTTTATTTCTTGACCATACTTCGCTTCGATCACATTGTTGATCTCATCTAATTTGCTACGATCCAAAATTTGATTAGTTGTCACATACGCTGTTTTGTCACCTGATAATTGAACCTTGAATTGATCTAACCCAAAGCTGTTGAAATCTGCAATGACAGCCTCCTCAGTGACAGCAGTATCGGAATTAACCGTGATCTTGGTTCCTGAAGTAAAGTCGATGCCCATATTCAAAGCACCATTGCCTTGTGCAAGATTTAAGATGCCCAGCAAAGAACCTGCGACAAGCACGACCAAACTCGCTGTGATGAAAGGTCGAGATAATTTCACAAAATCAAAACGATTGAATTGACCGAAATAACGTTTTTCTTCGCCCTTACTCAAGTCCGGAATATCTTGATTGCGAACACCGAACCACGTCTTTTTGTCATCGAACTTACCGGATTTAATAAGCAAACCCAACAAGAATTTTGTAAAGAACACATTGATCAAAAGCGTCGAGAAAATTGTGACCATAAGCATCGTCGCAAAGCCTTTGACTGCTCCAGAACCATACATATACATCAAGAAAGCTGCGATGAATGTCGTGAACTGTGAATCGAAAATAGTGCGCCATGCCAAATGATGACCTTCTTTATGCGCAGTCAATAGACTTCTACCCAGTAACAATTCATCTTTGATTCGCTCAAACGTAATGACGTTCGCATCGACCGTCATCCCAACCCCAAGCACCAAAGCCGCAATACCTGGCAAGGTGAACACGCCACCCATCGCATTATAGATTGATATTGTCAAGAAGACATAAAGCATCAACATCAACGCTGAAACGACACCAGGCAAACGATATATCGCAATCATGAAGACCATGACGCCCAAAACCCCAAACAAACCTGCAAAGGTTGTTTGAGCAAATGCATTCAATCCAAACTCAGCACTGACCACATTCGCATAAATTTCCGTCATTTTGACTGGTAATGAACCCGAGTTGATCAAACTTGCCAATTGTCGTGCTTCTTCATCGGTAAATGAACCTTTGATGATCGCATCGCCATTGATGCCTTGATTGACACTGGCAGCTGAAATATATTTAGGACTCTCTTTTTGAACTTCCGCCAAATAAGAATCCACACCTTCTTCAAAATCCAACCATGTGATGATCATGTTGTTTCCACTGAGCATCTCAGATACTTTTTTCGTAAGTTCAAAGAACTTATCTTGATCGGCAATCTTTAAACTGACCACGACAAAGCCATTCTCATACGCCAATGAAGCTCCACCTTCAACTAAGATGGTCGCATCCGCCAATAAGTTGTCATTGACATCGCGGAACGTTAGATTCGCTGTCGTCGAAATAATCTTACGTGCTTCTTCTTGATCTGTAACACCAGCCAATTGAATACGAACACGGTTATCACCTTCGATGCTGATTTCTGGTTCATTGACACCTAAGACGTCAATACGTTTGCTGATACTGGTCGTAACTGCACTCATCTCAGGCAATTCCGATCCATCGATCAATGGACTGACTTCATAAACAATTTCAAAACCACCTTGCAGATCAAGTCCTAAGGTCATGGAATCCTGTACATTCTTACTAAAACCAAGCACTGTTACCAAGAGTACAACCACGGTTAGTGCAAATACAATCAAGCGGCTATTCTTTTTCATTCATTCCCTCCGACCATTGAAGCAAAATCTGCCAATGATTTCCGATGTCCGTCGATGACGGCTTTCTTCGCTAAAAATGCCACGATTTCATCCTCATTACACGATAGTACATCATCAATGACATCATGTAATTGCGTTGGCATGCCACTTTTCCACTTGATGGCCACAAGTGCTTCTTTGAACTGTTCATAGCTTAAATTTGGCAATGCATACTTTTGAAGCATGCCTAATTTCAATGCAATGGTCAATTCGATTTGTTCCGTCATTAAAAAAAAGTCATTCATAATCCACCTTACTGCTGTATCATTATAAAGCATATTGAACTTTAGTTAAAGTCATTCTTTTGCTTTTGCTTTTAAAGCATGAACAAATGCTTTGAACATTTTTCCACGTTGTTCATAATTATCAAACTGATCATAACTCGCACAAGCAGGCGATAAAAGCACCACATCCCCTTCTTTAGCACAGGCATAAGCTTGCATCAAAGCATCTTCCATCGTCTCTGTTAAAACAGCTTCTGGATAGAGTTGCTTGAATTGATCACGTGTAACCCCAAAAGCATACATCGCTTTCAAACGATGCATATGAGGTTTCAATATAGCAAAGCCGGTTTTCTTATCATAACCACCTGCTAATAAGATGATGTTGGAATCAAAGGCTTTCAATGCGACTTCCGTCGATTCAGCGGTTGTTGCTTTGGAATCATTGTAATAGCGAACACCCTTGATTGTGGTGATATATTCCAAACGATGTTCAACACCCGTAAATTCCGCACAAACAGCTTGAATATCAGAAAGTTCAACACCCATCAAGTACGCCATGCTTGACGCAACCATCGCATTGGATACATTGTGCATGCCAGTGATTTTTAGCGAGGATACTTCAAAAAGTTTCTCTTCTTTGAATTTGACCCAACCATTCTCAAGATGAATATCTGCATCCTTATCCAGTGAAAAAGACAATACACGCGCTTTAACGTCCTGTGTGAGCGCAACAATGTTCTCATCATCCAAATTCTTCAAAAAAACATCATTCTCATCTTGAGCCTGATAAATACGACATTTCGCAGCATAATAAGCACCCACATCCCCAAACACATCCAAATGGTCCGGAGCGAGATTCAAAATAACGCTGATCTTCGGTTTAAAGCGATCACATCCCAACAATTGAAACGCAGCAATCTCCATCGCCACATCCAGTGTCACATCGCCTCGTTCTGCCACAACTTCACTAAACGCCAAGCCAATGTTTCCACACGCAAGATTTCGTTCATCTTTGCGTTTCAACATTGCTTCAAGAAGACTCGTCGTAGTCGTTTTACCATTCGTGCCTGTAATCGCCGCAATTGAATACTTCACCATTCGACATGCAATTTCAATTTCGTTGTAGATGAAGTAACCTTGATCACTCAATGCTTGAACAAATGGACTCGTGTGTGGAATCCCTGGATTCTTGATAATCAAATCATAGCTTTGTTCTAAAAGAGACGAAGGATGCCCTTCATCATAGACAGAAATACCCATGTCTTCCAAACTCAGTTTTTCATTAACTATTTTTAAATCTGTTAACACCACATCATACGCATTTTGCTTCAACAACTTCGCAATCGCTATACCACTGCGAGCAGCCCCAATAACCAAAGCTTTCATTTCAATACCCCCATGAAGAGTCCGATAAGCATGAAAACAAAGCCCATCCCCCAAAAGAAACGTACCACGTTGCTTTCTCTCCAGCCCGACAAAGTGAAACTATAATGTATCGGCGTATATTTGAAAACACGTCGCTTGAAAAGTTTAACTGAACCAATTTGTATCATGACACAAAGCGTCTCAAAGATGAAAATACCTGCGATGAAGATGAAACTGAACTCCTGTTTCAATACCAAAGCTAAAGCTGCTAAAACAGCGCCTAGAGCTAAAGAACCTGTATCCCCCATAAAGATCTTGGCTGGATGCTTATTGTACCAAAGATAGGCGATCAAAGAGCCCATCAAAGCCAACACAAAGGCAAAGATTTCAAAATTGCCCTGACGATAGGCAAATATTGCAAATGGAAACAAGGCAATCAGACTCGTCCCCCCTGCCAAACCATCCATACCATCCGTCAAATTCACCGCATTACTGGCTCCTGTGAACACAAACAAAACAAACACAAGGTAAAAAACACCCAAATCAAAGGTCCAATTCAAACCGTAGATAGTGATGCTTGAGGATAGATATTGTCTAAAAAAGAAGTAGAAGACAGCCGCTAGAACCACCTGCAGAAAAAACTTTAAACGTGCCGAGATCCCTTTATTATTTTTCTCGAGAATAATCTTGTAGTCATCCACAAATCCAATCAAACCATAGGCTAGATACACCAACAGTACCAAGAGCACCTCAGCTTTAAGCAAAGCCTTGGGGAACACCATCATGAATACCAAAACAGGCACCAATACAAATAAAACACCCCCCAAACTGGGTGTTTTTGCTTTTGCTTTAAAACTATCTAGAGAATATTCACTAACGATCTGTTGGTGTTGACGCTGATTCAAAACCTTGATAAAAAGCGGATATAAGAAGAAACTCACGATGAAGCTCAACCCCGCAACGAGTATATTTAACATACGCTACCTCTGACGAAAAACATTATAGCACATTATTCAAAGACTACTTCAAGCGTCATTGTTGAATCAATGCTTGTTCCAGCTTCGATATTCATGGAGACCGCATTCCCCTCACCCAAATAGATGGCATTCATTCCACTCAAATTTACAAATGCTTGGATATCTTTCTTACTCTTGCCAATCAAATCAGGTAAGACAATGTTCTCATACGATGTCAAAAGATAAATATTTTGCGTACTCATAATATGTTCGACGTCTTTTGGATATTGATCAATGATCCGGTCTCCATCCCCTAAGACGATGATTTTATCTTGTACACTCAATAAGTCCTGATATACATAATCCAAACTGTGATTGATATAGCTTTTAATCGGAACGCTAGTCAATGTAGTTTCTTTCTCTTGTGTCAACTGCGTATCAACAGCTTCACGATAATCATTGACCAATGCGATTTGACGCAACAATTGTTTGATTGGATTGGTATCCACATGTGCCATGTTATTTACGGGGGCTTTGAAGGCATAATAAACCATGACTTCAGGTTTATCCGCAGGTAAACCGATTACGACGGAATAGATATATTGATCCTTTGAATACTCACCCTCAATGATCATCTGTGCCGTTCCAGTCTTTGCTAAGATTGAAACTTCGTCCACTTTATAATATTGACCCGTTCCCCGTTCGCCATAGACGACATCATACATCAAAGATTGAACCTTAGAAGCTGTTTCAGCCTTGATTGCTTGGCCAATGACTTGTACTTCTGTCTTTTGAATGATCTCTTTTGTTTTCGCATTGACGATCTCATCCAAGACATAAGGCTTTACCAATTTACCCTCATTGAAAATCGCTGTATACGCTTGTAAGATCTGAGCCATGTTCAAAGAGATGCCTTGTCCATAACCCACAGTCAACTTATCTAATGGCCAAGTATAGTTGATAGATCCAATCGTTTCATTCATACCATCCAAATTAACTTTATTTTTAAAACCGAAGCGAACAAGATATTCCATGAAGACATCATCATCTAAATATTTCGTCAGTAGACTCGCAACACCCACGTTTGACGAGTAAGCAAAGCCCAAATCATAGCTGATCTGACCCCAGTCACGATTATTCGCATTACGAATCGAGCCAATGAGATTTCCAGAATTGCTGGAGCGAATCGCATTCCCACTCTTATCCAATCCGACCAAGAAGGTGGCACTATTAAAGGTATCACTTCCACGATAAACGCCTGAATCGATCGCTGCGGCATAAGTGAATGCCTTCATCGTAGAACCTGGCTCATAGATTTGTTGTGTTAAGTAACTTTGATAATTGGTGATGTCTTTCTTATTGGGGTCGTAACTTGGATATTGACCAACAGCCAAGATCTTACCTGTATCCACTTCCATGACTGCTCCCCAAGCTTCCGTCGCATTGAAACGTTCTTGTGTCATCAAAAAGGAGGATTCCAACTGTTCTTGTATGGAACGATCCAATGTCAGTTTTAGATTATAACCATCTTGTGGATTCACAACCTCTTCAGGATACCCGGGTAACGAATAACCATAACGATCCACAATCGCCACTTTTGATCCATCCATGCCTGCTAAGGCTTTATCATAAGATGCTTCAATGCCCATCACGCCTTTGGTATTGAGTTCATCCTTTTGGACAAAACCAACAAGATAGGCCGCAAAGGTATTCAGGGGATAATGACGTGTCAAAGTCTTGGTGAAACCAATTCCGTTGAGATCGAGCTCTTCAATTGTATTCTTCTGATTTAAGCTGAGATTGCTACCATATAAGCCAAATTCTGTTTGATAGGACGCTGAGACCAATCGCTCCAAGATGTAATCATAAGGTGCACCCAAAATATTCGCTAAGATTTCAGCGGTTGCTTCCTTGTCCACGACATATGCAGGTTTATTTTTGTATGAAGGTCGCGTTGAACTTACGATGGCATATAAGGTATAGGTTTCACGATCTTGGGCGATGATTTCACCATTGCGATCGATAATCAAACCACGTTTTGCGATTAATTTTTGTTTGACTGTATTAACATTACTGCTGTATTCAGCCAAATTGGTCTGTGAATTCAAATGAATCCCTGCGATACTCACAAAATACAGGTTAACGGCTAAAAGAGCACACACCATGCCCGTAAATCCGATTGTAAAAAGAAGTAGATTACGACTTCTTTTCATTTCATTCACCGCGTACGATGGTTACGTTTTCTTGAATGACACTCAAACCCGCTTCTTTAGCAATCGCCATGACACGATCTTTTGAGCTCAGATTTTGAATCTCTACATTTAGCACTTCATTACTCTGATTCAAACGAACAATCTCCGTTTGTGTTTTTTGAATCGCTACACTTAGTTGTACATTATACGCTCTAAGAAAAATTGAAGAGAACATCCATGCAAATAAGCTCAAGCTGAAAACGAGGAAACACAAGCCCTCGATCTTCAGATATCTTCTTTTTACACGTGTAATCTTCTTTGCCATTTATTTATCGTTTCCTTAGTACTCTTAATTTCGCGGAACGTGCACGTGGATTCACTTCACACTCAGCTTCTGTGGGAATGATCACCTTATGCGTCAAATGCTCGTAATCCGCTTCAAGAAGTCCTTGTATTGGTAGTTTAGCGGGCATATCGACGGTTGACTGTTTCTGCATGAACTTCTTCACCATGCGATCTTCTAATGAATGGAAGGTAATGATGACCAAGCGGCCATCTGGATTCAAGCGCTTCGCTGCTTGTTCCAAAACTTCTTCCAACGCTTTCAATTCTTGATTCACTTCAATGCGAATCGCTTGAAACACTTGTTTCGCGGGATGTCCCTTTTGACTCAAAACCTTCATAGGAAGTGCACTTTTAATCACATCCACTAACGCCAAACTCGTTTCAATCGGTTTGATCGCGCGTTGTTGTTCAATTTTGCGTGCGATCTGTTTAGCAAACTTCTCTTCACCGTAATGACTGAAGATATATGTTAGTTTTTCAAAGGAATAATGATTCACGACATGATAGGCGTCCAAATCTTGGCTTTGATCCATGCGCATATCCAGTCGTGCATCATAGCGATAACTGAACCCACGTTCTGGATCATCAAATTGTGGCGAAGATACACCGAGATCCAAGAGAATTCCATCCAGATGTTCAATGCCATACTTATTTAAAGTTTTATCTAAATTTCTGAAGTTTTCACGACAGATAACGAGTTTTGTCGGATACGTATTCTGCAATGTCTGCGCAGCTTTGATGGCTTCTTCATCTTGATCGAAAACAATCAACTTACCATCCTGCAATTGTTTTAAAATCGCAGCACTATGTCCCCCTCTTCCAAAGGTTCCATCCACATAGCTACCATTCTGTTTTATATTTAGGGCTTCAATGACTTCTTGAAGCATGATGGGACGAT
>DHGC01000010.1 GCA_002402585.1 Erysipelotrichaceae bacterium UBA4808
TTCAGTGAGATGCTTCTCTATCGTAAAGCGAATGAAGTTGTAGCGTTGCAGAATATTGGTGGCATAAGCAATGTGACGATCCTGGGGGAGGATACAGTTCAGGCTTTTGATTGTGGTCCTGGAAACATGATGATCGATGAGGCCATGCGTCATTTCTTTGATTTGCCCTATGATGCGAGTGGAAAGTGTGCCGCAAGTGCTGAGGTGGATGGGGCTCTTTTCAATGATCTGGTCAAACACCCATACCTTGATCGCAAGCCTCCGAAAAGTACAGGCCGCGAAGATTTCGGAGAAGCCTTTGTATTGGATGTCATCCATCGATATCCATCGCTGAGGGGTGAGCAGATCGTTTCGACATTCACCAGTTTTACTGCCTATTGCATTGCCGATAGTATCCAACGCTTCAGTCATCGAATTCCAACTTCGATGATTGTTGGGGGTGGGGGAGCTTACAATGATGAATTGATGCGACGTATCCAAGCGTATCTACCCAAAATGGATGTGAAAACACAGGAAGCCTATGGCTTCTCCAGTGAAGCCAAGGAAGCCATTGCTTTTGTCATTCTTGGCTATGCCTTCTTGCATCGTGTGCCTGCCAACGTGCCTTCGGCTACAGGAGCTCAAAATAGGGTCATCCTTGGTAAACTCACTCCCAATCCGTTCAAGGATTCGCTTTACTTATGAACATGGAATGATAAAATAGATTCATGTTTTTAAGAGGAAACGCATATGACACATTTTGAGAATGGATTGTATATTCCAGAGCATTATCACCATCCTTTGAATATTCGTGAAACCGAAATCGCCATCAAGAAGATCAAGGATTTCTTTGAACATGTCTTGGCCGAGCAATTGCTTCTCACACGTGTTTCAGCACCTTTGTTTGTTCGAAAGAATACAGGCTTGAATGATGATTTGAACGGAGTGGAACGCGCTGTTGGTTTTGATATGAAAAGCAGTCCAGAAGATTGGATTGAAATCGTTCATTCCTTGGCAAAGTGGAAACGCAATGCATTGCAGCGTTATGGTTTCAATACTGGTGAAGGTTTGTATACCGATATGAATGCGATTCGCAGGGATGAAGATTTGGACAATCTCCATTCGATCTATGTGGATCAATGGGATTGGGAAAAGAGCATCGATGTCAAAGATCGCACAAAAGGGTATCTGAAGGCAACGGTTGAGACCATCTATCAAGTGATGAAAGATACAGAAGCCTATGTCCATTCGTTGTATCCCATGATTGAACCCATTCTACCTGAAAACATTCAGTTCATCACGACTCAAGAACTTGAGGATCAATATCCAGATCTAAGTCCCAAAGAACGTGAGGATGAAGTGACCAAACAGTGGGGAGCTGTCTTCATCTCCCAAATCGGTCATACCTTGAAATCGGGTATTCGTCATGATGGACGTGCACCGGACTATGATGATTGGAACATGAATGGTGACATCCTGGTTTATCATCCGGTATTGGAAAGAGCGTTTGAATTGTCTTCCATGGGTGTGCGTGTCGATGAGAACAGTTTGGCTGAGCAATGCAAGCTTGCGAATTGTGAGCAGCGTCTAGACTTTCCTTTTCATCAAGCCATTCTGCGTAAACATTTACCATATTCCATCGGTGGAGGCATCGGTCAATCCAGATTGTGCATGTACTTCTTGCGTAAAGCGCACATTGGTGAGGTTCAGGCATCAATTTGGCCAAGTGAAATGGAAGAACGTTGCTTGGCATACAATATAAGATTATTATGAGATGCTGAGCTTAGCTTCAGTATCTTTTCATTCCTGTGGAATCCACTTCCACAAATGCGTTATAATTGAAACAAATAGGAGCGTGCAATGTACAGTAATGAAGAACTGGCAAAAATAGCCAAACGAATTCGTAGAAACATCATCAAGATGGTGACCAACGCAAAGTCGGGCCATATCGGAGGCGCGTTTTCAGCCACTGAAATCGCCGTGTCTTTGTATTTCAATGAAATGAACATCACCCAAGCCAATGTATTGGATAAAGCGCGGGATAAATTTGTTTTATCAAAAGGTCATGCGTCGGCCTTGCTCTTTGCGGTTTTGAGTGAAAAAGGCTTCTTGCCTGAAGAAGAACTCTTGACCTTTAGAAAGATCAACTCAAAGCTTCAAGGGCATCCCAATATGCATTATGTCCAAGGTGTGGATATGTCCACAGGTTCCTTGGGCCAAGGTTTGTCTACGGCAGTTGGGATGGCGTTATCGTATAAGATCCACAATCAGGACTTCAGAGTCTGGTCTTTGATTGGGGATGGGGAGAGCGAGGAAGGCCAGATCTGGGAAGCGGCCATGGCCGCAGCCCATTACAAGCTGGACAATCTCTGTGCCATCTTGGATATGAATGGTCTACAGATCGATGGGGACGTGACGGAAGTCATGAATCCATTTCCTTTAGATGCAAAGTTCAAAGCCTTTGGTTGGCATGTCCTGTATGCGGATGGGCATGACTATGATCAATTACAAGCAGCGTATAAAGAAGCACGCACCATCAAGGGTAAACCTACGATGATCATTGCCAAGACGGTTAAGGGCAAGGGTGTCAGCTTCATGGAGAATGATTACATGTGGCATGGGGTCGCGCCCAGTGCTGAACAAGCGGAAGCGGCTTTGAAAGAATTGGAGGACTAAGACATGGCAAAAATGGCAACCCGTGAAGCGTACGGGAAAGCGTTGGCAGAATTGATCGTTCAGAATCCCAGAGTCGTGGTCTTGGATGCGGACTTGAGTAAGTCCACCAAGACCGCCGATGCGAAAGCGGTCTGTCCGGAGCGTCATTTCAACGTGGGGATCGCAGAAGGCAATATGATGGGCGTTGCGGCAGGTCTCGCGACCTGTGGCAATATCGTATATGCCAGTTCGTTTGCGATGTTTGCGGCAGGGCGTGCGTATGAACAGGTTCGTAACAGTATTGGTTACACCCACTTGAATGTGAAGATCTGTGCNNNATGCGTGCAATCCCTGGCATGACGGTCCTACAACCGAGTGATGACATCGAAACCAAACAGATGATCAAAGCCATCAGTGAATTCGATGGACCTTGCTTTGTACGATTGGGAAGAAGTGCCGTGGATACGGTGAACTCTGAAGATTATAAATTCGAATTGGGTAAAGGCGTCGTCCTGCGTGAAGGTAAGGACATCACCTTGATCGCCACCGGTATGATGGTTCAGGAAGCGATGAAAGCTTCTGCTCTATTGGCTGAACAAGGTATCGAAGTTTCTGTCATCAATATCCATACGATCAAGCCTTTGGATGAAACGCTCATCCTTGACTATGCTAAGAAATCGAACTTGGTCGTGACCTGTGAGGAACACTCCAAGTTTGGTGGTTTGGGTTCTGCGGTCGCAGAGACTTTAAGCAAGAATCACCCCACCAAGATGGCGATGGTCGCCGTCAATGACACCTTTGGTGAGAGTGGCACACCCGCTGCCTTGATTGAGAAGTATGGTTTGACGGCCAAAGATATCGTCAATACAGTTGTCAATGCAATCTAACCCTAGCTCAGCTAGGGTTTTTTAATGCATACGATTTGAAAAGAAGATTTTAAAATGATACAGTTATTTTGTTAATTACCTTAACTAAAAGGGGAAGCTCATGACACTATTTGAAGAATTTTATCGTTCATTCGAAGCTTTGGATCAGGAACGATGCATTCAATTATCTTATGATGCATTGTCCAATGAATCCATAAGCATCGAAGACTTGTATGAGGATGTACTTCGCAAGTCCTTATCATTCTTAACGGACAATGAAAGCGATCCAACGCACAAGATTTGGAAGGAACATATTCAGTCCGCAATCGTACGAACCATCATCGAAATGGCGTATCCTTTTGTGTTGAAACAACGCAAGTTGAATTTAAACAAAAAAGCCGCCATCGTGTGTCCAGATGGTGAACAACACGAACTGGGTGCTCGCATGGTCAGTGATTATTTGCGTCTACTTGGTTATGAGACCTATTTTGTAGGTCGAGATACGCCTCGATTGGAGTTCTTGGACATGATCAAGACATTGGATTTGGATGTCGTGGCCATCAGTGTGACCAATTATTACAATCTATCGAAAGCACTTCAAACCGTCGTGGATGTTAAAGAACACTTCCCAGAGGTCACTTTGGTTGCGGGTGGTCGTGGTTTGGATGTGAATTCAGAAGTTCTCGTCAAACACGATGTGATGATCACGCATGATTTAAATGATCTAAAACGATACTTAGGAGAGAACGCATGAAACTAGCCTATTCCATAGCGAAGCGTTTTCTTGGTTATAACAAGGGTCAGACGATTTTAATTGCGGTGGGCATTGCCATCGGCGTTTCTGTCCAAATTTTCATAGGTTTATTGATTTCAGGTCTACAAGATAGTTTGATTGATAAGACGGTGGGCAGTACACCCCATATCACAATCACACAAGAAGAAGAAATGAGTTTTGAAGATTTTAAGATTGATGGAGGTTCGTTCACGGCTGTAGCGTACCAAGCAGAAGGGCCAGCATTTGCCATCAGTTCAAATGATGATGCGTCTGTTTTGCTGAGAGGCTTGAGTGAAGAGGGGGATAAGCTCTATAAGCTGAGTGAGAAACTCATTGAGGGGAAAATGCCTTCAGCCAAGAATGATGTCATTGTTGGCTCAGGACTCGCAGAAAAACTCAATGTGAAGCTCAATGATGATCTCACTTTGAGAACGATATCAAATCAAAGTGTTGATGTGAACATCGTTGGCATCGTCGATCTCAAAGTGGATTCCATCAATAATTCCTGGATATTATCCACATTGCCGACGGCTCAAGCTTTGTTCGAACTTGGTGAAGAGATTACGTCCATTGCGATTCAAGTTGACGATGTGTTTGAGGCGGATGTCTTGGCCACCAATCTTAAAGCGATACTACCGGCCTCGGATTTAAAGGTTGTGAACTGGAAGGATCAAAACGAAGATTTGTTAAGTGGTTTGAATGGTCAGAGTATTTCCAGCATCATGATTCAAGTCTTTGTCTTGGTATCGGTGGTTCTAGGCATCGCAAGTGTTCTTGCGATCACGGTATTGCAGAAATCGAAACAAATCGGTATTTTAAAAGCCATGGGCATCACCGATAAGACAGCCAGTTGGATCTTCTTGTTTCAAGGTTTGTTGCTGGGCTTCTGGGGTGCCATCTTGGGTGTCCTATTTGGTGTCGCACTCTTGCTTTCCTTTACGACCTTTGCGCGGAATCCAGATGGAAGCGCCTTGATTCCGATTGCCTTTGATCCGATGTTCATTGCATTCTCAGGATCGGTTGCCATCGTATCGGCATTGATTGCTTCGTTCATACCTGCTCAACGTTCTAAGAAGTTGAGCCCAATTGAGGTCATTCGAAATGGATAACATACTTGAACTAAAAAACATCACAAAATTCTATGGGGATAAGATCAAGACGCAAGTTCTGTTTGGA
>DHGC01000091.1:0-989 GCA_002402585.1 Erysipelotrichaceae bacterium UBA4808
TCCCGTTTCGCTCGCCGCTACTCAGGGAATCACTGTTGTTTTCTTTTCCTCCAGCTACTAAGATGTTTCAATTCACTGGGTTGCTTTCACATAAGCTATGTATTCACTTATGGATAATAGCGCATTACCGCTATTGAGTTTCCTCATTCGGATATCTTCGGATCATTGTGTACTTACCACTCCCCGAAGCGTTTCGCCGTTAGTTGCGTCCTTCATCAGCTCTAATTGCCAAGGCATCCACCGTACGCCCTTATTAATTTAATCACGTTTTTTAACGTGTGATTCACGTATTCTTGTTTGCTTGATTTACTGTTTTTCTAAAACTGTTTTTTCTCGTTTTTTGATTGAAATCATAGATTTTTTTACCAAATAGTATCAACTATTCAGAAAGATCATGTTTTTTTATCTGTTATTCGGTTTTCAAAGAACCACTGAGAGCCAAGCTCTCAAAACTAAATAGGAAACCAACGTCTTTTTTGTGTATGCGATTCTTTCTCCTTAGAAAGGAGGTGATCCATCCCCACGTTCCCGTAGGGATACCTTGTTACGACTTAACCCTAATCATCGATCCTACCTTCGACGGCTCCCTCCTATTTCTAGGTTAGGCCACCGGCTTCGGGTATTACCAACTCTCATGGTTTGACGGGCGGTGTGTACAAACCCCGAGAACGTATTCACCGCGACGTTCTGATTCGCGNNGATTACTAGCGATTCCGCCTTCATGGAGTCGAGTTGCAGACTCCAATCTGAACTGAGACGTACTTTGTGAGTTTTGCTCCAGGTCGCCCTTTCGCATCCCTTTGTATACGCCATTGTATTACGTTTGTAGCCCAGGCCATAAGGGGCATGATGATTTGACGTCATCCCCACCTTCCTCCGGTTTATCACCGGCAGTCTCTCTAGAGTCCCCAACTGAATGATGGTAACTAAAGACAAGGGTTGCGCTCGTTGCGGGACTTAACCCAACATCTCACGACACGAGCTGACGA
>DHGC01000091.1:1007-18175 GCA_002402585.1 Erysipelotrichaceae bacterium UBA4808
GGTTCTTCGCGTTGCGTCGAATTAAACAACATAATCCACCGCTTGTGCGGGGTCCCGTCAATTCCTTTGAGTTTCACACTTGCGTGCATACTCCCCAGGCGGAATACTTATTGCGTTAACTGCAGCACTGAATTTCTCCAACACTTAGTATTCATCGTTTACAGCGTGGACTACTAGGGTATCTAATCCTATTTGCTCCCCACGCTTTCGTGCCTCAGCGTCAGTTACAGGCCAGGCAACCGCCTTCGCCACTGGTGTTCCTCCATATATCTACGCATTTTACCGCTACACATGGAATTCCATTGCCCTCTCCTGCACTCAAGTCTATCAGTTTCTATGGCCATACGGGGTTGAGCCCCGCACTTTCACCATAGACTTAATAAACCGCCTACGCACCCTTTACGCCCAATAATTCCGGATAACGCTTGCCACCTACGTATTACCGCGGCTGCTGGCACGTAGTTAGCCGTGGCTTTCTGGTAAGGTACCGTCAGTTCAAGATCATTTCCTATCCTGAATGTTCTTCCCTTACAACAGAGCTTTACAACCCGAAGGCCTTAATCACTCACGCGGCGTTGCTCGGTCAGGCTTGCGCCCATTGCCGAAAATTCCCTACTGCTGCCTCCCGTAGGAGTCTGGGCCGTGTCTCAGTCCCAGTGTGGCCGGTCACCCTCTCAGGTCGGCTACGCATCATCGTCTTGGTGGGCCGTTACCCCGCCAACTAACTAATGCGCCATAAACTCATCCATTGGTGTAGTGACCCTACTTTAATGATTCGAAGATGCCTTCAAATCACCTATCCGGTATTAGCTATCGTTTCCAACAGTTATCCCAGTCCAATGGGTAGATTATTTATGTATTACTCACCCGTTCGCCACTAAGATCTAGCAAGCTAGATCTTCGTTCGACTTGCATGTATTAGGCACGCCGCCAGCGTTCATCCTGAGCCAGGATCAAACTCTCCGTTTGAACTGCTCATTTTTGTTTTTTTATTTCACCACTTGCGTGGTTAACGTTTCCGTTATTGTTTTAAAATTGACGTTGTTTCCTATTTAGTTTTCAAAGATCAGCGCCCTTCACCAAGCTTATTTTTAACTGCCGTTCTCGGTGAGTGCCTACTTATAATATCAAACCATTCTATCCCTGTCAACGCTTTTCATCGACTTTCTTTAGGAAATTTCGATATTCTTTTGAAAGCCTTTGAAAGCCTCAAATATCGCCTTATTTAGATCGCAACATCACGAGATATTTCTCGAAATAATCTTGAACTCGTGCGGTGTCAAAGGGATATTCTTTACGCTCAATCACTTCTAGTAGATTCTTTAAGCTCGTTTCAACGACATCTTTGATCGCATCCGAGTAATCCATCTGTTTACCATGCTCTTCATACTCGTCCTCATCCAAGATGATTTCTTTACCATCCGGGAAGACTTTGACATCCAGGTCGTAATCGATGTTCTTGATTGCTTCCCCATCGTATAAACTTGGGGATGCTAGATTACAATAATAATAGATACCCGATTTTCGAATCATCGCAATGACGTTATACCAACGCTTCGTGTAGAAGAAACAAATCGCAGGCTCACGTGTATACCATCGCCTGCCGTCCGCTTCCACAACCCATGTTCGATTGTTCGCGACGACAAAGTGGTCTTCATGAACCGCCAGCACTTTGGAAGTCAACCAGGTCCGGTGAAGTGTTCCATCATGCTTGTAGCTTTGAATACTTATGTTTTGTCCGACTTCAAGTTTCATGAACCCTCCTTATGCGTGCCTTTTTATTATACCTTTTTTCGATTTGAATAAAAAGACAGTTTTATATCTCATCACTACGAGCTACAAAACTGTCTTTCCTTATTATATATAGAGTAACTCCTGTTTACTTATTTAACCGCAAACGTTTTACGATGAGCGGTACAAATATCAAACCCACGATCATGGTTGGTACCATGTACCAAGCATTGTATGAGAAAGATGCCCACCAGGTGGTTTCCCAGAAGTAAACCCCCGCTACAAGATGCAACAAGAATCTTATCGTATTGACGATGACGATACCACTGTACTTTGGAAACAGAGGCGCTAAACCATACACCGCAAAGGCCAACACATACTCCATTACGAAGCCAAGGATATGTTGGAAATAAAAAGGCGCAAAGAAACCTTGGAGTGGAATCGTCAATAAAGCAACGAATATACCCTTTCTCCATCCGAGATGATAAGCCGCAATCAAGAGTACAATCGTACTAAAGCCAAGGGTTCCTCCGTTGGGCATTCTAAAGAATGGAATCTGATTTGAGATATAATCCAAGACAATAAACATCGCTGCATACAAAGCCATCCACGCCATCTCTAATACTAATCGCTGGTTTTTCATAAAAAAACACCTCCGTGAGGCGTAAGGAAAGTGTAACTCCCTACGCTAGTTTTACCTAGATCAGGTGATGAGGGTCTGCGGTTAGCATCTCAGCCGTAAGGCACCCCTGTTCACGGTTTAATTCTATCACAAGCTATGCTAAGATAGCTAGGGTGAAACTATGCACAATCTCGAAAAAACCAATGATTACACTTTATTATTGAAGCAAGTTGAGGCTTTAATCCAAGATGAGCCCGACTATATCGCCAATATGGCAAACGTCGCTTCTTTTGTCTATCATATGATTACGGACTTAAATTGGACAGGGTTCTATTTATTAAAAGAAGACGATCTTGTCTTAGGCCCATTTAATGGACTTCCAGCTTGTACACGCATTCGTATCGGTAAAGGCGTATGTGGCACAGCGGCTGAACGCAAACAAGTTCTCAACGTTGATGATGTTCATCTATTTGAAGGACATATCGCATGTGACAGTGCGAGCGAATCAGAGTTGGTCATTCCTGTCATCGTACATGGCAAAGTAATCGGCGTCATGGATATTGATTCTCCCATCAAAAATCGCTTTGATTTAGCGTTGGAAGAATTCATGATTGAAGTCGTTAATCTAATCGTTAGAAAATGGGCTTAATCAGCCCATTTTTTCATGTTTTAACAACAATACTTTGTAATCCAAACCACCCGCATAACCTGTCAGCTTACCATTCTTTCCAATGACACGGTGACATGGCACAATGATGCCAATTGGATTCACATGGCAAGCTTGGCCTACCGCACGTAATGCCTTAGGACTTTGGATAGCCTCAGCAATCTGTTGGTAGGATCGTGTTTCACCATAGGGTATCGCCAAGAGCGCTCCCCAAACTGCTTTTTGAAATCGGGTACCCTCTAAAACCAAGGGTCGCGTAAAAGTCTTGCGTTTTCCTTTAGCATATTCCGTCAGCTCCAACATGGTTAAATTCATTTCACTTAGAGGCGCATCATTCACATCCGTAAAGCTAAGCCTCGATATTCCTTTTTCATCTTCAACAACTTCTAAGAAACGGTCGAAGAAAGGCATCGTGAATCTCATAAATTATCCTCGAAATACTTCTGTGTAAAGCGCACAGCTGTTTCTAAATCAAATATCTTTGTGACCGCATTGCCAACCAATCCAGCTTGAATCTTATTTTGCATTTCCATCGCTCTACCAATAGGCTTGAAATCATCTGAGTCATAGGCGTGCGTAAGAAACTTCACCCACTCTTCTTTTCCTGCCACATTCATACGTGAGCCCTGTATTTGAAGCGGTCGTTTCCCACTGAGATGTTCACCGAGATGCATGCCTGTACATGAATCATAATCAACACCGATTAAGAGGACCTTGGCTTTCAATTCCACCATACGCGCAAGTGGAGAACGCAAACCAAATTCATCATTCAATGGATGCGCTTGAGTGATCCATTTCGCATGTTTACCAATGCTCATGAAACTCGCAATTGGATGGTTAGAGAAATAAACAGCGGGTCTTTTTTGTAAAGAGCTCGCTAATGCACCCATATAGTGCAAATCCTCAAACTTGCTTTGATACACAGGATGCGAACTTCGAATTTTTTGATACAGACTGATGTCCACAGGTGGATGTTCAAAATAAGCGGGTTCACTATTGCCAAACGCTTGAGCCGCCATGACCAAAGTACCTTCATACCCGATCACATCCAGTATGGCATCAAGCACTGTATTCGATCCACCTAAAATGTAACCAATGGCTTTCATGGATGCATGCACTTCTAAAACATCACCTTGCTTGATACCAAGGTGAAGTAATTGCTTTTTGATGTCTTCAGCGTTGATGACTGAAGTAAGCTCTTTACTCTGCAATGACTCCATTTTTAATCAACCGATCTTTAAATTCCTCTTCTGTGTCTGTTTGTGCGAGCGAGAATTGATCAATGATCTTCCCTTCATTCACAACATAGATGATTGGAAATGAATAACCAAAAGCTTCATTCTGTTCAAGATGGGATTTAACCAAGTCCTCGAGCACTGCTTGATCTTCATTATCGTATTCAACGTAATAGACAACCGTTCCTGATTCATCAATAACGGTTTCAACGATGCTACGGAAAATCTTACATGCTGCACAATACGATAAACCAAAGTAAACCACAAAGCTTTCATTGGCTTCAAATTTATCGGTAATTTCAACCGGTTTGACTTGCGTCAATCCTTTTTGTGTACAACCACTCAAAATCATGGCGATTAATAATGCACTAATAAGTAATTTCTTCATACGCCCTCCTATTCTGCGTTATGATGGGCGATTCGACTTGCGGCTGCCGCGGCGATCGCACCTACGATGTCATCTAGAAAAGTATGACACATATGACCATGCTCATTAAGTTCTTTGATGATTAAGGGTTTTTCACGATCGATGAACCCAAAATTCGTCAATGCGATGGATCCGTAGAGATTACAGATACCATAGGCCAAGACCTCATCAATCCCATATAGACTATAGTCATTTATCAGTATAGCATGCAAATCATCGTCTTGTAACTGATTCGACTCAGTCAGTTTATCGAGGGTGATGCCCGTGATGATCGCATGTTGGACCTCACGTTTTCGAATCACATTTTGAATGACTGCAAGGATTTCATCCTCTTTGACATCTGGATGATATTTCGATTG
The DNA here is from genome assembly GCA_002402585.1 of Erysipelotrichaceae bacterium UBA4808. Taxonomy (GTDB): domain Bacteria; phylum Bacillota_I; class Bacilli_A; order Erysipelotrichales; family Erysipelotrichaceae; genus UBA2212. The sequence goes on from DHGC01000091.1 coordinate 6,049, forward strand.
GAGATAAAGGACACATTGTGCAATATCCGTTAATTCAACGCCTCTTTCCGATAATAAGGCAACACATTTTTCGTACATCTTCATTCCTATTTTCTTTCTATTTTGATTTCTATGCTTTGAGCACATAATTCTAGCATTTGTGGACTGAGTGATTCCAATACCGTTTCCTTATCTTGAATGGTTAGATAGGATGCATAGATACCCATCCGACATGCGTCGATCCAAGACTTGTCTTGTAAACGTTGACTTAAGTATACCCCTAAAAAGGCATCCCCAGCACCTGTCGTATTGATCACTGGAACCAAAGCGTGCGAGAAATGGTATTTTTCATCGCCCACCTGAGCGAAAATGCCTGTTTCTCCTGCTGATATAAACACTTCTTTGATGCCTTGTTGGTTGAAATAGGTTAAAGCTTTTAAGATTTGCGCTTCAGTATCCAAAGTAAAGCCACATAAAATCTCTGCTTCCATTTTATTGGGCTTAAAGACATCAAGATACTTTAAGATGCCTTTGGCTCGATGGGTTTTCTTTGAGGAAATTGGATCCATTACAATCTTCGCTGGAATTGAAGTACACAAGCGTTCAAGGAGAAGCTCACTTAAATTGGTATCGATTGAACAATAATCATCTTCTTTCATGTCAAGAATAATGGATTCAAAATCACTTTCTTTGAATTGCCCAAGGATCTCCATATCCGCCAAACCAAGAAACATTTCGCCGTGATCATCTAACACAGCAAGATAACTTGCTGTGTCGGATGCTTCGGCAAAACGACTGTAACGTAAATCCAACCTAAGTTTCTCACATTGTTGGTATGCGAATTGACCTAAAGCATCCTTGCCAAAAAGACTCATCAGATAGACTTCCGTATTCATCTTTACTGCATTTTCTGCAATGTTGCGTGCAACACCACCCAAAGACAATTTGACTTGTCCTGGGTTTGAGTCATAAAGATTCAGCTTTTGATAAGGTCTTCCCACCAAATCAATGGTGGTTCCTCCGATACAATACAGTTTTGCCATAAACACCCCTTAAGGAAAGCGTGGATTTCTCCACGCTTATTCATCCTCTTCATTATCCATATGATGTTTGGCATTTGCAACGACTTTATCTGCAATCGGTTGTGGAGCAGGTTCATAGCGATCAAACGCTTGCGTATATGTCCCAATCCCTTGGGTAAAGGATCTGAGTTCTGTCGAATAACGCATTACTTCCGACATTGGAACTTCAGCGGATACGACTTGTTCGCCTTCATCATTTAATTCCATCCCAAGAATCAGACCTCTACGTTTATTGAAATCACCGATGACGGTTCCCGTGTATTCTTCAGGAATGGTCACGCTAATTTTTACAATGGGCTCCAATAAGGCTGGTTTTGCTTGTGGCATCCCGGCTTTATAGGCAAGACGAGCAGCCATTTTGAATGCAATTTCTTTCGAATCGACTTCGTGGTATTTACCATCAACCAAAGTTGCCTTGACACCGACGACACGATATCCTGCTAAGACCCCTTTGACCATGGCTTCTCTAAGTCCTTGTTCAACGGCTGGGAAGTATTGTCGTGGCACAGCACCACCAAAGACTTTTTCTTCAAAAACCATATCTTCACTGTCGCAAGGTTCAAAAGTGATGAAGACATGTCCGAATTGACCAGCACCACCCGATTGTTTCTTATGCTTACCTTCAACCGTAACCGTTGAACGAATGGTTTCGCGATAAGGAATGCGTGGTTCTTTAAGATCGACATCAACTTTGTATTTATTATGCAATTTATTCACAACGACATCCAAGTGTTGGTCCCCTAATCCATAGACAACCAATTCATTGGTTTCACCATTCTTAACCATCTTGAAGGAAGGATCTTCCTCTTCGATGCGCTGCAGTGATGTGCTCATCTTATCTTCATCGTTCTTACTCTTTGGCCAAATACTCATTGCCAATAAACCTTCTGGGAAGACGATACTTGGATAACGAACGAGTTTCGCTTTCGTAGCCAAGGTGTCATTGGTTTGTGTGTATTGAAGCTTAACAATCGCCCCTAAGTCACCTGTAAAGAGTTTACCAACGGCCAACTGATGCTTACCTTTGATAATAAAGATCTGGGCAACCTTTTCAGCTTTGTCTTTTTGAACATTCACAACTTGTGTATCCGATGTCAAGACGCCACTCATGACTTTGACAAAGGAGATGCGACCGACAAATGGATCGATCAATGTCTTATAGACCAAAGCACTAAAGGCTTCAGATTCATCCGTACGCATTTTAACGACTTGATCATTGGCATCCAATGCATCAACGGTTCCAATCTCACCATAGGATGGGAAATATTCACCAATCAGATCCAATAAACGTTCAATCCCCAACATCTTGACGGCACTACCCGCATAAACAGGACGAATCTCACCAGAACGAACCCCTAGACGCAAGCCTTGAACGAGCTCGGTCTCATCAAAGGTTTCACCTGAGAAGAATTTCTCCATCAAATCATCACAGGTCATTGCGACCGCTTCACTGATTTGATTGCGATATTCCTCAACTTGAGCACTGAGCTCAGCTGGGACTTCTTTGGCATTTTCACGATCATTCAAATACCAAGCTTTATTTCTTAAGACATTGACTGAACCTACGATCTGACCATTTTCATAAATTGGAAGTTCAAACGGAATAACCGTTTTACCAAAAGTATCCCGTAGTTGATCATACACTTTTTCAAAACTTGAGTTTTCCTCATCCAGTTTATTGATAAAGAAAATTGTAGGTAGTTTACGCTTCGTTACTTGTTTGAAGGCACGTAGGGTTCCTGTTTGGACACCATCCTTACCGTCCACAACGATCAAAGCATTATCCGAAACCGCTAAACCCGCTTCCATTTCTTGGGCATAATCGAAGTAACCTGGTGTATCGACGAAATTGATCTTATGATCTTTCCATTCGATTGGTGCAAGCGATGTGAACACGGATTGTCCACGTTTGATTTCTTCTGCATCGTAATCCAAAACAGAGGTTCCATCAATGGTTTTCCCCATCCGATCCGTAACTTTGGTTAAATAAAGCATTGCTTCGACGACCGCCGTCTTACCCGAACCGGAATGACCTAAAAGACAGATGTTTTTCACTTCATGAGCTGCATAATCTTTCATTTTCGTTTAACTCCTATTTCAACAACGGCTTGAGTTCCGTTAAACAATCCGTACGAACATAATGAATGGCTTTATTGCCCTCTGCATCCACTAATTCCTTATCTGCACCATGGTCCAGTAAGTACTGAACCATTTCAGCGTATCCACTGTAAGCAGCACGCATCAGAGCTGTACATCCATTATTGTCTTGATCATTGATTCTAACTTCTTGTTTCAATAAGAGCTTGATGACATCATAACGGAATGCCAAACACGCTTCCATCAAGACCGTACGACCCATCTCATCTTTTGCATCTGGATTTGCACCCTTTTTAAGTAACATTTCTACAACATCTGAATGGCCCAAGAAACCTGCACGCATCAATGCGCTGCGTCCCTTGACATCTTGGACATTGACTTCTGCTCCAGCATCCAGCAACATCTTCACAATCTCAAGATGTCCCTTCTTTGCCGCACCCATCAAAGCCGTCTTACTATTATTGTCTTTTGCATTGACATCAGCACCTTTGTCCAACAAATAGCGAACAATCTTTTCATGCCCACGTTTTGCCGTCCGCATCAATGCCGTTCTAGCCTCTGCGTTGCGAATGTTGACATCCGCACCCTGGTTTACGGTAGCGACGACCTTTTGAAAGTCACCACTTGCAGCCGCATCCCAGAATAATTGATTTGTTTGATCCATACTTTACCTCCTCGATTTTTCAAACAAAGAAAAATAAAAAGATGGACATACTTGACCCATCTTAAAAATCATTCTCGAAGCATTCACAGGCGAAGACAACAACCTCAGTTGGATGCTGCTTGCCATCAGTGACAAGAAAAACAGTTACCCTTGCCATATTATGAACACCTCTTTTCTATGCTTATATATCCATTGTAGCTTATAAATATTTTAATGCAAGCGTATACATTGAAAACTTTTAAGGTCTTGTTTCAGGATAAACGAGATATGCAAATTCCAAATATTCATCCTCACTCAAGGTATTGTCACCACTCTTATCAAAGCGATGCTTACCATCACTTAGAAACTGATTTTCACTTAATAAATAGTATGTATACAACACACGATCTTGTCGATCAGGAATTGGATCGTTGAAGGTCACATCGATGTATTTCCATTCATAGCCATCGTAAACAAGATTCCATGCATGTTGCATCGATAAGGATGAAATGATCAAACTTGGTATCTTGCTGGTTTTTGCTAAGGCATTGAATGCACGTGCATAACCACTGCAAACGGCAGTTTGATAGAGAAATACACCCATTGCTTCAAAAGAAGGATGATCCTGAACAACCGATAAATCCAACTCCAAGACACTGGTATCGTATTTTGTGTTCAATAATAATTGATCGTGATAAACTTTGATCATTTCTTTTTGCGTCATGTTTGAAGTAATGTAGTTTTCATTCCAATCCTGTGCCGGTCTCATCACCTGACTTGCCACATCCACAACCGGCATGATCTCTAAGGATTGTAAGCTCATCAATAATTCATCTTTACGCGTATAGTTCATCTCACCGAGCGATAGTTTGAAACTATACGGCAAAACACTTTCCAAGTAAGCAAACGTCTTATTTAAAGAAATGGGATCATCGCTCACAAAATTGACTTTAAAAACATCTTCTTCACTTTTAACCAAAGACAGTAGCGCCAATTCTTGCTCATCAACGATGCGATAAACCTCTTTTTCCTCCACATAAGCAGGAAGTCCAGCTAAAGTAAAAGTAGCCCCATGCGCATATGAGGACGTATTAACAATCATCTCATCCACCGCAGGCTTTGGTTCCAAAAGTGAACATGAACTAAGGAGAACGAGTAGACAAATGCCTACACTTTTTTTGAACTGTTTTAACATCGCACTCATTATAGCACAGCTTGAACTTTTCAATGTGTTTGAAAAAGCGTAAACTTAGAATGAGGTAAAATTATGAAATTTAATGAATTCCCCTATAATCGTCCAGATTTCGAAGCGTATAAACAGAGTTTCAATGAGACTTTAAAAAGCTTCACCAACGCTTTGGATGCGGCTGAACAACGCTCTTACTTCCGTAAGATCAATGAACTAAGACAAGCCGTGGATTCGATGGCCACACTCGCCAGCATCCGTCATTCCATCGACACCAACAATGCCTTCTATAAAGAAGAAAATGATTATTGGGATGAATACAAACCCCTTTATGCTGAATTGGATAGCACCTTCTATAAAGCTGTTCTAAGCTCACCGTATTTAGAAGATTTCAAAGATTGGGTTCCGGAACCATTTTTTAAGATTGCAGCCAACGCATTGAAAGCATTTGACCCCGCCATCATCGAAGAACTTCAAGAAGAAAATCGCTTGGTAAGTTCCTATTATCAATTGATTGCCAGTGCACAGATTGAATTGGATGGCAAAACCTATACGCTAAGTCAATTGACACCATTGACACAAGCACCCGATCGTTCCTTACGCAAACGTGCTTTTGAAGCGCGAACAAAATTCTTAGCGGAGAATGAAGTTGCGATTGATACGATCTATGATGAATTGGTCCAACTTAGAACCAAGATCGCGAAGAAACTTGGCTTCGATAACTACATACCATTAGGCTATCTACGTATGAATCGCTTGGATTATAACCAAGAAATGGTTGCAGGCTATCGTGAGTCGGTTCTAAAGAATGTTGTCCCTTTCACACAAGAACTCTATCAGAAACAAGCCAAGCGCATCGATGTGGATACCCTTGCCTACTATGACCTCGCTTATGAATTCAAGTCTGGCAATCCTGTACCTAAGGAAGATATGGAGACCTTGGTCAAAGCAGCTCAAGGTATGTATCAAGAGCTCTCAGCTGAAACCGATGCTTTCTTTGGATTTATGCAGTCGCATGAACTCATGGATCTCGCTTCTAAAAAAGGTAAACAAGGGGGTGGCTACTGTACCTACATTTCAGATCACAAAGCACCTTTCATCTTCGCAAACTTTAATGAGACCGCGCATGATGTGGAAGTATTGACCCATGAAGCAGGTCACGCATTCCAAGTCTTTCAATCCCGTTGGATCGATGTACCGGAGTGTCAATGGCCAACACTGGAATCGTGTGAAATCCACTCCATGAGCATGGAATATCTGACATGGCCTTGGATGGATCGTTTCTTCAAAGAAGATACTGCTAAGTTCAAATACGCTCATCTTGCGGATGCACTTAAGTTCTTGCCGTATGGTGTCTCTGTCGACCACTTCCAACATGAAGTCTATGCCCATCCTGAGTATTCTCCAAGAGATCGTAAAGATGCATGGCGTCGGTTAGAGAAGATGTATACACCGCATAAGGATTACACAGAAAATGCTTTCTATGACCAAGGTACCTTCTGGTTCACCCAAAGTCATATCTTCGCGAATCCTTTCTATTACATTGACTACACCTTAGCGGGTGTCTGTGCGCTCCAATTCTGGAAACGTAGTCAAGAAAATGATCCCAATGCTTTCAAGGATTATTTGAATATTTGTAACGCAGGTGGAACCTTGAGTTTCTTAAACATCGTTAAAGAAGCCAATCTGAAATCGCCTTTCGATCCAACTTGCATTCCTGAAGTCATGGTGAGCGTAAAGGATTATCTAAGTAAAGTCGACGATCAAGCACTATAAAATACGACATAAAAGTGTGCCCCTAAGGAGCACACTTTATTTAACTTATCTTGCGTTTTCAATATCGATCTTATGGACCTTATCCACCATCCAATAACCAATGATAAAGAGGATGATCAAAGCCAAGATACCATAACGTGAGGATTGGAAGATCAAAGCAGCTGCGGTCAGAATGAGTGGGCCAAAGAAATCCGCAAATTTTCCGAAGATATCAAAGAAGCCGAAGTATTCATTAGATTCATTCTTAGGTACAATCTTACCAAAGTAAGAGCGGGACAGCGATTGAACACCACCCTGTGCTAGAGCAACCATGACAGCCAAGAACCAGAATTCCCAAGCTTTATCCAATTGGAAGCCAAATATCGCAATGAAAATATAAATCAGAATATAGATTTTGATCAAACGAATTGGACCGTACTTCTTTGCCAACATACCTGCTAGAATCGCAAATGGGAAGGCAATGATTTGCGTCAATAACAAAGCAACGATCATTAATGTACTCTCGATGCCAACTTCACCACCATAGGTTGTGGCCATGGAGATGATCGTATAGACACCATCGATATAGAAGAAATACCCAACGATAAAGTAGAACATCCGTTTATCTTGACGAATCTTCGCCAAAGTTTTGAAAACACGTGTGAATGAAGTCTTCACAACATTTTCAATCGGAGGAAGATAATACTTTTGTTTTACATTTTTAAGCAGCGGAACACTTAACAGAGCCCACCAAATGACGGTAATCACAAATGAGATCTGCGTCGCCATTGTTGTTGATATACCAAGCGGCTTCGTAAAGATGATGACGATTCCAATTATGAAAGGAATCGTACTACCAATGTATCCATAGGCATAACCCAAGGATGACAACATATCCATGCGATCATCCTCAGCCACATCCACCAACATGGAGTCATAAAAGATATTACAAGCGGAATAACCAATACGTGCCAATACAAACAAGAACAAAAAGGCCAACCAATCTTGCATGATGGTCATGGTCAATGCACCTAGGATACCAACGCCCAAGAACCCTAGAAACATCTTCTTTTTCATACCTTTGTAATCTGCAATCGCCCCAAGAATCGGCGAGAGGAAGGCTAGAATGATAACTGCTGTCGAGGTTGCCCCACCAAACCAGGCTGAGATGGTGTGATCAGCGACACCGGCATCGCTTGCCAAGGATCTGAAATAGATTGGGATGGTTGCCGTAACAATCAAAATAAACGCTGAATTAGCCACATCATAGAGTATCCAACTCAATTCTGTTTTATTAAGTTTCATAATTTGTCCCTTCAACTTAATCTCATTATAACAAAACAAAAGTCGCTAATACGGCGACTTTTGTGAGTAAATCTTAACTAAATAAAGAACAAGATGGCAATGAAGTGCGTAGCAGCTGCAATATTGATGAACAGGTGCCAAATGAAATGGAAATAAGGACGATGTTTCTGGGCATAGAACCAAGCACCTGCACTGTAGAAGATACCACCCAAAGCAATCAAGATGCCAAACCAGATGTTTGCGGTACGCACGAGATCTGGAATAAATAAGACCGCGATCCAACCCATCGTCAGATAGATGGTTAACGAAGCCTTTGGAACCTTACGACGCACAAGCGACTTATACAGTATTCCAACAAAAACCATGGTCCACTGTATAACTAGAATCAAAGTACCCTTCCATCCTCCAATCAAAGAGATGGCAACGGGTGTATACGATCCAGCAATCGCAAAATAGATGAAGATATGATCCAAAATCTGCATGACTAATTTATGTTTGCTCTTAGGCGCCATCGCGTGATACAGCGTAGAGCTTAAAAACATAAGCATCAAACTAATAACAAAAACGGACACACCCAAAGCTTGGGTCCATCCGCCTTTATTGTAACTATAGATTGCACTTATTGGTAAAGCGATGAGCATCGAAGCAGCCATTAACCCATGGGTAATCGAATTTCCAATCTCTTCACCTAAACTGAGTTGTTCGAGGGGTTGTTTCTTTTGCATGCTAGCATTATACAGCAGCAGCGTACAAACGTTCAACCTCTTCCCAGTTGATTATGTTCCAGAAGTTGCCAACATATTCAGGACGACGGTTCTGATATTTCAAATAATAAGCATGTTCCCAGACATCCAAATTCAAGATTGGTGTGCCTTCATTGAGCGGTGTATCTTGGTTTGGTGTGGATACGACTTTCAAATTCTTATCCCCATCAACAATCAACCATGCCCAACCACTACCGAATCGTGTCTTAGCTGCTGTTTCAAATTCTGTTTTGAAGGTATCAAAGCTGCCGAATGTTTTTGCAATCGCTGCAAGCAAGTCGCCACTTGGTGTTTGACCACGTGCTGGTGCTAAGATTGTCCAGAATAAGTTGTGGTTGAATACACCACCCCCATTGTTTCTGACGACATTGCGGATATCCGCTGGGACATTGTCCAAATCCTTCAACAACGCTTCTAAGTTCAATTCGATTTCAGGATGCTTAGCAAGCGCACCATTTAAGTTGTCGACATAAGCTTGGTGATGTTTCGTATGATGGATGATCATCGTCTGCGCATCGATATAGGGCTCGAGTGCGTCGTATGCATAAGGTAAATTAGGTAATTGATAGTTCATTTTATTCTCCTTTTAAATGTTAGCCTAAACCAACTTTAGCAAGTTAACCTTTTGCTTTCAATCAATATGCCCATAAAAAACCTCAACTGTAACGTTGAGGCGATATCTTTCGAATGGCTTTCACCACAGCTGGGACGATGATCACAGCTGCGAATAACTCGAGCAATCCATTGGTTGAAATGATGATGGTGATGATGGTCGAAAAAGCTTGATTGAAACTCAAGACCCCTTCCGATGCAAAGATGAAAATTGAACTTAGAACCAAGACCGTATTGCTCAATGTCCCAACGCCTGCGACCAAACCGTATTTCAATGCTTCTTTCATATTAACCTTATCCAAGGCCATGGTGATATACGATACAATCAAACCTACCAATACACGAGGTACGATTGATACCATCGGATTCAAGAAAATCATGGCTTCGATTGTTCCCAAGGTCAGGGCATAGAAATAACTGGTCAGACCCCAGGTCAAGCCCAAGACCAAACCCCCGATCGGGCCCATTAGAGCTGCTCCAATCAAGACTGGAATGTGGATGGTAGTAATGGAAAATAGTCCAGTTTGGATGTATCCAATATTCGGAATAAAGGTCATTAGGATGATTAGACCCATCAAGATGCCTAAGCGTGTGATGCGTTGGATGGATTGACGACGATTCATTGTTCTCCTTATTCAGCTTCAAATAAAGCTGTCGATAGGTAGCGCTCACCGTTATCCGGCAGGATGACGACGATGTTCTTGCCTTTGTTTTCTGCTCGTAGTGCGTATTCAACGGCGCTGTGTAAAGCAGCACCACTTGAGATGCCTACCAGTACACCCTCTATTTTAGCAAGCAATCGCGCTTTGTCAAAAGCTTCCTCTGTTTTGACCTTTAAGATCTCATCGTAGATTTTCGTATCCAATGTCTTTGGGATGAATCCGGCTGCCCAACCTTGGATCTTATGTGGGCCTGCACGACCTTCACTTAAAAGAGGTGCATCAAAGGGTTCCGATGCGACAACCCAGACATCTTTATTCTTTTCTTTCAGGAATCGACCCGCTCCACTGATGGTTCCACCGGTCCCAATACCTGCAATCAAAGCATCCACATTGCCCTCTAGAGCTTCATAAATCTCTCTACCCGTTGTCCGATAATGAACATCTGGATTGGCTGGATTCTCAAATTGAGATGGAACAAAAGCATTTGGAATGGTCTTAGCCAACTCTTCTGCTTTTGCGATCGCACCCTTCATGCCCAAAGGACCTTCCGTTAAGACCAATTCTGCACCAAAGGCTTTCAATAACTTTCTTCGCTCAACACTCATGGTTTCAGGCATCGTAAGAATGATACGATAACCTTTACTTGCAGCAATAGCTGCTAAACCGATCCCCGTGTTCCCACTGGTTGGCTCAACAATAACCGAACCTCTCTTTAAGAAACCTTCTTGTTCAGCACGTTCGATCATGGCTAAAGCGATACGATCCTTGACACTTCCTGCTGGATTGAACGATTCTAGTTTTGCATAGATTTGTGCTTCGATACCCAATTCTTTTTCAAAACGATTCAAACGTAACAACGGCGTGTTGCCGATAAGTTCACGTGCACTTTGTACGACTCTTGACATATCTCTCCTTTACATAGTATATTGCTATGTATTATATGCTATAATATAGCTACATCCTAGGGATTTGTCAATGGATGTGATTGGAGACCGTATGATTTTCAACACCAAAGTACGTTATGGTTTAGCCGTTGTATTCACACTCGCAAATAAAACAGCATACGTTTCAATACAATCCATTGCTTCAGAGCTCGGTTTATCGAAAACCTACTTGGAACAAGTCTTTACACTACTTAAAAATAACCAAATCGTAGAGTCAATCAAAGGTCCACAAGGTGGTTATCGGCTACTAAATCTCAACGACTTGGATGTCTATACCGTTTTCAAGGCTTTGGATCCTGATTTGATTGCCTATGAAGAAGAGTCTGCATTCATAGACAAACACTTAAGTAAACATTTAAACGATGCCATTTATCATCCTCTTCATGAAACGATGATCATTCACTTGAAACAACTTCAAATCAAGGATCTCTTGCCTAAACAAGATGATCCGATGTATTTCATCTAATCAATCTCCTTTACATTCGTGTATGCGTCTTTTAAACTGTAACTATTATAAAGGAGTCCAATATGTTAAGTCTCAATCCTTATCTTATCCAAAACATTGAATTAAAAAATCGGATCGTCATGCCTCCGATGTGTATGTATTCAGCTGTAAACGGCTTTGTTCAACCCTTTCACCTTACCCATTATGGTAGTCGTGCAATGGGTGGTGTCGGTATGGTCATCATCGAAGCAACAGCTGTAAGTCCAGAAGGACGCATCACCGATAAAGACCTTGGCATTTGGGATGATCAGTTCATCGAAGGTTTACAAAGTCTTGTCCAAGAAATCCATCGCTATGGTGCAAAAGCCTTCATTCAACTTGCGCATGCAGGACGCAAAAGCATGTCTAGCGCAAACCCACATATCGCTCCGAGTTCAATCACATTCAGTGAAGAATATGAACAGCCGGTTACGATGGATAGCGATGACATCGAACGTTTCAAACAGTGTTTCGTCAATGCTGCGAATCGCGCAATCAAAGCTGGATTCGATGGGATTGAAATCCATGGTGCGCATGGTTATCTCATACACGAGTTCTTATCGCCTTTGAGCAATCATCGTGAAGACAATTATGGTGGCAGCTTAGACAATCGT
>DHGC01000097.1 GCA_002402585.1 Erysipelotrichaceae bacterium UBA4808
ACATTGGCTTCAATAAAGAGTGCTTTGACCTTTTGCGTCAATAATGATGTTTGTAGAATACGCATCGTATTACCTCATAAACATTGTAACAAATATCCATGCTATAAATATCACGATTCATTTTCTTTTCCATGTGTCTTGTCATTCTTTACAAAATAAAAAACAAGCATTTCTGCTTGTTAGTCGGAAAGACTTTGTTCTAAGGCTAGACGATTCTTAATATGTATGATCCGTTGACCCTCTAAATCAATCCATCCCAAATCTTGGAATGCCGTGAGTTTACGACTCAAGGTTTCTTGACTCATGCCCATTTGTGAAGCAAGATCACCTTTGCTCATCTTAAGATGAATCGTACGTTTACCTTCAGATAAATATAAGAGTTGGTGTGCGATCCGTTGTTCAACAGTATAGAGATTGATGTTTTCAATCAAAGTCTCTGCTTGATTCAAACGTTGACTGAGCACTTCCATGACCTTGAAGGCAATGGATGGATATTTGGCCATCAACGCTTTAAGGGGCTCCGCTTCAATCAAACACATGACTGTTGGCTCCAACACTTCCGCATTATCCACAATTCGATTTGTGCTGAAGAGATTCAACTCACCCATGAATTCACCGGGTTCCACAATGCGCAGGACTTGTTCCTTGCCGTTTTGACCGATGCGTGAGATTTTGACTTTTCCTTTATGTAAGACAAAGAGCTTACCACCAGGATCATCCGCCATATAAACAAAAGAACCCTTATCAAAACGTGCCTCATGGGTGATGTAAGCCACTTCCAGCATTTCTTCTTCTGAGAGATTGCTGAAGATGGGCACCCATTGGATACAGTTATCGGATTCTTTTGAATGATGATTACAGGTCATAAATCAATCTCCTATGTAGTAATCATACCTTATTTTTATACTTCTTTGTATTTTAACAACCGAACCGCATTCACAATGACAAGGAATACAGACACCTCATGAATAAGCATTCCAAACGAGAGATTGACTGTCTTCACCAGGACACCTGCAAGCAAGGTGGCTGCCACAATCAGTGCAAAGATGATGTTTTGGGTCATGTTTTGAACCGTTGCATGGCTTAATCCTAATGCAAAGTCGAGCTTTCTGAGTTCTGAAGACAAGAGAATAACATCGGCTGTCTCCATCGCCACATCAGAACCAACACCTCCCATCGCAATCCCAATATCCGAACTGGCTAGAGCTGGCGCATCATTGATGCCATCCCCAACCATGGCAACTAGTCCAAACTTTTCCCGTAATTCTATCAATACATTGGCTTTATCTGCAGGAAGAAGTTCACTACGAACATCATCCAAATGGAGTTGATTGGCAATGGCTTGCGCTGTACGGGGATTATCACCTGTAAGCATAACCATATGTTTGATGCCACGTTTGCGTAGTTTCGCTATGAGTTTATCCGCATCTGGACGAATGGTATCGGCAATGAAGATTAAGCCGAGAACGGATTGTTCATCGGTAAGGATGATTCCTGTTTCGCCCGACTCTTCATGGGTTTGAAGACTCTTTTCAGCTTCTAGACTCAATTTGATGTGTTCCGTCTGGGTCAATTTACGATTCCCTAGATAATAGATTTTAGTGTCGTGTTCAAAGCGTAAGCCTTGACCAGGAATGATCTCAGTGGACTCTGGTTGTTGAACATCAATGCCCAATCCTTGTGCATAATCGATAACCGCTTTAGCGAGAGGATGTTCCGAGGTGGTCTCTCCACTTGCCGCAATTTGAAGTACATGTTCTACAGTATATTCATTAAATATTTCGATTGAAGTAACGACGGGTTTACCTTTGGTTAATGTCCCTGTTTTATCGAAGGCTAGAACCTTGATTTTCCCAAGTTTTTCAATCGATTCACCACCTTTAAATAAAACTCCATGTTTGGCACCACTTCCAATTCCTGCCACAATCGATACCGGCGTTGAAATAACCAAGGCACCTGGACATGCGATGACAATGATGGTAAGCGCCAATTCCACATCACGGGTAAGAAGATACATGACAATCGCCAATACCACCACAAAAGGTGTATAGTAACGTGCAAAGCGTTCCATGAACTTCTGTGTCTTCGCCTTGGAGTCTTGAGCATCTTCCACCAGCTGCAATATTTTCGCAAAGGTGGTATCTTCTCCAACTTTATCTGCGCGAATCAAGAGATACCCAGTTTCCAACATCGTACCGGAATAGACTTCCAAACCTTCTTCTTTTTGAACAGGTAGGGATTCACCGGTGATGGATGCTTGATTGACGGATGCCGTTCCTTTTAGAACCGTCCCATCTACCGCAATCTTTTCACCTGAACGCACGATGACGGTGTCGTTGATCATAACCTCATCGGCTGGAATCGTTATTTCTATACCATCCCGAATAACGACACTTTGTTTTGGTGCGAGATCGAGAAGTGCTTTAATCGATTCACGTGTCTTATCAATGGTTCTTGACTCGAGATAGTCTCCTAACATAAATAAATAAGTAACCGCTGCCGCTTCCCAATACTCACCGATGAATAAAGCGCCAATGACGGCAATCGAAACCAAGGCATCGATCCCGATGATCTTATATCGTAAGGCACCCCAAGCTTTCTTGAAGATGGGTGTTCCTGCAATGAGCATCGTTCCCAACATCAAGGTAACGGCTATGCTTTGAAAATTTGAAAAACGACTTAATGCAAAGGCTAAGATGATCATCACAGTTGATAACTGGATGATTTGCTTTTTTGTGAGCTTGAACATTGTGTTCAACTTACTTTTCACTGATAACGTTATAGCCGAGCTGGTGAATCTTTGCCTTGATCAAAGCGGATGAGATTGCACTTTCATCGAAATTGACTTTGACACGCGAAGAGTTGAATAAAACCTCTGAGCTTTCGACGCCATCCAATGTCTTTAGCATGCCTTCAATTTTCTTGATGCAAGATGGGCATGAAATGGTTTCGAGTTGATATGTTTTGTTCATAATGTGTCCTCCTAAGGTACACCATTATCTTAACCGATTAAATTATCCAATTCTTTGACCGAGGTCAAAATTACGCAATAAATAAAAAGATTCATCCATGGATCGGTTTTTGTTCATTCATGCTTTATTCAAAAACTCATTTACTTCTTCATTAAAGACGTGGTGCTTCTTAACAGGAATGAAATGTGTTCCTTCAATAATCACTAAACTTGCATTCGGTATCGTGTTTTTAATCAATTTTGTATGTTCTTCCTTTACCATATCTTTGGTGCCAGCCATAACCAACGTAGCTGCCTTTATTTGTTTAAGCTCTTCTACTTTAATGTTTGGATCATTCACCATCAGGCTTAAGAGTTCACTGTTCTTTTTCGCATTTTCGCTTCTCTTAGCCATCAAAGTCGCAAATTTATAACCCAAATCAATGACACTTTGATAAATTAATTTGATTCCCGAAGTATCCAAATTTGCACCACTTACAATCAGTTTACTGACTTTCTCAGGATATTTCATTGCGAAAATCAAACCAATGTTTCCACCATCTGAAAACCCTAGAATATGAGCTCTATCGATTTTCATTTCATTCATAAATCCATTTAAGTCATCCGCAAATTGCCGAATCGTAAAAGGGGCAATACCACGAGGCGACTTACCGTGCCCACGTGTATCCACCGCAATGACGCGATATTGCTTAGCGAAATATTCCATTTGATGTACGAAAACTTCGCCACTTTCACTGTTTCCGTGGAGAAGAATAAGTGGAAATCCACTGCCCGATTCGGTGTAATGAAGCTTGATATCCATGTGACATCCTCCTTGACATCTTTTAAACTCTTCATGTATAGTACAGCGCACTCAAGAGCATAACACGAATTTTCTATTTATTTGTCATCCCTTTATTAAACCTGTATCGTACATCTAGAATTCAAATGATTCAGTCCATCGTAATCTAAGTGTGATGTTACTTATATTACGCAATCTGAGCTTTTCTAAGAATCTTATCCATTGTCTTTCCCTTAGCCAGCTCATCAATAAGTTTATCCAAATAACGAAGCTCGCGCATCAAAGGTTCTTCAATCGTTTCGACACGAACACCACAGATTACCCCTGTGATCAAATGACGATTTGGATTCATTAATGGGGCTTGTTTAAAGAAATCATCAAAAGTGACAGCACTCTCTACTAGCTTCTTGATATCTTCAGGTGTATAGTTCGTAAGCCAACAAATGATCTCATCAACTTCTGCTTGTGTACGACCTTTTTTCTGTGCTTTCTGAACGTAGAGCGGATAGACACTTGCAAATGTTATTTTATAGATGCGTGTTGTCATTGTTTATCTCCTTCATTTCTTTTAGCTAAATCCAATACCATACGGATATGCGGAATTCCATCTTCTAAGAATTCTTCAGAGGTTTGTCTAAACCCTTCATTCGCATAGAAGTCTTTCGCATAACTTTGAGCCTCTATCCAAATCGCATCCGCCTTAAGTTCTTCAAACGCAATCCGTATGCCTTCCTTAAGGATGATACGACCATGTCCTAAGCGCCTCTTTATCGAAAGGACGCGTCCAATGGACACATGTTCAAAGGATACCCCCGCTTCAAGAACACGAAGATATGCGACAATCGCATTTTCTTCCATAAGCATCACATGCCATGCCTGTTCATCTTTGCCATCAATTTCTGGATACGGGCACTGTTGCTCAACAACAAACACGTCAACCCGTATTTTGAGGATGGCATATAATTCATCCAGTGTAAGTTCTTCATAACGTTTGGCAATTATCTTCATATCATTCCTCGTCTTTACTTGTAAATAGCGTAGCATACTCTGCAGCACTTTCATAAGGAAGTGTTCACCAATAAACCTAGGAGTCATATGCATAAAGAACACTTTAATTGATTTTTCATAATGTTAACTTATAGTTTGTATAAGATTTTGCTTATTAGAATTCACTCATTTCTCACAAGCTAATTATTTTGTTTGATATACTGATGCATATAAGCGCTTACATCGCTAAGGAGATCTATGTCTAATTTTAAACACATTTCAGTTGCAGGTGCTGGAACCATGGGAGCCTCTCTTGCTCAAACCTTTGCTTTATTTGGTTATGATGTTAAAGTCTTTGATATTTATGAAACAGCTTTGGAAAAAGCTAAACGTTTGGTGGATTTAAACCAAGAAACTTGGATTAAGCAAGGGATTGTCACACAAATACAATCGGATGCGTTGAAACACAAAATCAGCTATACGAATGATCTTCAAGAACTAAAAGACAGTGATTTCTTAATTGAAGCGATTTTAGAAAACCTTGAGGTCAAACATAAGTTCTGGAGAGAACTCTCCGCCTTGGTTCGATCTGATGCCATCCTTTGTTCAAATACATCTGGTTTAAGCATCACCGCAATCGCTGAGGCTGTCGAGCATCCAGAACGTTTCGCTGGCATGCATTGGATGAACCCACCACACATCATTCCTCTGATTGAAGTCATTCAAGGTAAGAAAACTTCAGATGAAACGATTCAAGTCGTTTACGACTTCTGCTTAGAGCTTAAAAAGAAACCGGTCAAAGTCAAAGATGCCCCGAGTTTTGTGTTGAATCGCATCCAACAAGCCATTCTTCGTGAAGCCTTGTATATCGTACAAGAAGGTATTGCCACACCTGAAGGTGTTGATGACGTGATGAAGTATGCGCTTGGCTTTAGATATGCAGCCTTTGGTCCATTTGAGATTTGTGATTTGGGTGGTTTGGATATTCACAATAATATCTCCAAATACACATTCCCAGACCTCTGTGATGCGAAAGAACCATTTGGTTTGATCAAGGACTGTGTCGATAACAACAACCTTGGTGTTAAGACCGGTAAAGGGTTCTATGATTATTCGAATGGTCGTGATGCGGAAGTGATTCGTTATCGCGATACCATGTTTACGAAGTTGGCAAAGACATTATTTGAAGAAGAGTAAAGGTGAGCAATCGCCTTTTTTTATTGTTAAAGAATTGTGAGCATATCCTTAGGTATCATTTTGAAGTCGACCAATCATTAAGATATCACATTAGGAGTGAACACCATGAATCCACTAAAAGGTATCCATCATGTCACTGCCATCACCAGCAGTGCAGAAAAGAATTATCAGTTTTTTACAAACATCTTAGGCATGCGTCTCGTAAAAAAGACCGTCAATCAAGATGACATCAATACCTATCACCTCTTCTTCGCAGATGATCGCGGCAATGCCGGTACGGATGTGACATTCTTTGACTTTCAAGGAATCGATAAAGCAAAACGTGGTGCGAATGAAATCTCACGCATTGGTTTGCGCGTCCCCAATGATGCGGCACTTGCGTATTGGGTCAAACGATTTGATCATTATAAAATCAAGCAAGAACCCATTCAAATGATTTTTGGTAAGAAAGCACTTTTCTTTGTCGACTTTGATGATCAAGAATATGCGCTTTTCTCCGATGAAAACAATGTTGGGATCGGATCCGGAACACCTTGGTTGAATGGACCTGTCCCTGTGGAATATGGCAACACAGGCTTAGGGCCCATCTTCTTTAGAATTAATAAATTAGATGGTATGAGCAAAGTTCTGACACAGATTATGGACATGCGACACACACAGACTGAAGGTCCTTTGCATCTTTATGAAATGGGTGAAGGTGGCAACGGAGCCAGCGTCATCCTGGAGACGGTGAGTCTCCCTCTAGCCTATCAAGGCTATGGTGGTGTTCATCACGTGGCCTTTAGAATCGAAGATAAGGCTGAGCTTGATCAGTGGATCCAACGCTTGAACAGTGTTGGGGCTGGCCATTCAGATTTTGTGGATCGCTTCTATTTCAAGTCACTTTATACACGTTTATACCCCGGCATCTTGTTTGAATTCGCAACCGAAGGTCCTGGTTTCATCGATGATGAAGAATCTTACGAAACATTAGGCGAAATCCTCGCTTTACCGCGACGCTTTAGAGATAAACGAGCTTATGTGGAGTCCGTCGTACGACCCATTGATACGGTTCGCAGTACGAAGACGTTTGAGAAAGAGTATTTCAATGAATGACCTTAAAACCATCACCATTCTTTTTCGTGCACAGAACAGACTTGAAAACATCATTCGCGACGATGTTCGTTGCCACGGATTGAATACAAGCGAATTCGGTACCTTGGAAGTGTTGTATCACAAAGGACCCCTGCCTGTTCAAACCATAAAGGACAAAGTCCTAGTTACCAGCTCCAGTATGAGTTATGTGATTGAACGATTGTTGGATAAAGATTTGATCACCAAGGTCACAGATGAAAGGGATGGACGTGTCCATCATGTTCACTTAAGCCCAAAGGGCAAAGCACTCATGGATGAAATCTATCCTAAACATGTTCAAACGATCCGCCAAACGTTGGATAAATTGACGCCACAGGAAGAAACACAACTTCAGAATCTTTTAAAGAAGCTTGGTAAAATACAATGAAACACATCTACAAAGACAACAGTTCAAAATCTACATTTCTTTTATTACATGGGACAGGCGGTGATGAGCATGACCTCTTGAGTCTTGCGCAGTACATCAATCCTTCTTATAACGTTTTAAGTGTTCGTGGTGAAGTCCAGGAACATGGCATGAATCGCTTCTTCAAACGTTTGGCAGAAGGCATCTTCGATGAAGAAGACTTGGTGTTTCGTACCCAACAGCTGCGTGNNGGTTATTCCAACGGTGCAAACATTGCCGCAAGCATACTGTTTCATTATCAAGACGCCTTTGAAAAGGCGATTCTCTTGCATCCCATGGTTCCGCTTCGTAAGGAACTTCCGGATTTGTCGAATGTGTCCATCTTTATAGGAGCCGGCAAAAACGATCCCATCTGCCCACCTGAACAAAGCATTGAATTGGAACGCTTGTTCAAAAATGCGAATGCGAAGGTGCACCTTCATTGGGAAAACAATGGTCATCGTCTCACACAGAGTGAATTGGATGCCGTTAAAGATTGGTTACTAAAATAGAGCTTGTCCGTATGGACTTGCTCTATTTTTTCGTATTCTTGATTTTCTTCTTATTGATATACATCTTTTGATCGACTTGGTGATAGAAACGTGAGTAATTATCCCAATCCCCATGATGATAAACATCGCTTCCGACTGCGACATAGATCGGGTAGTAGAAATTTTTCGTCGTTTCATTAAGAAAGCTTTGGAAATTATCGATGCAGTGTTGGAAACGATTTGAATCCACATCTTCAATCAGTACCGCAAACTCATCCCCACCGATACGATAACACGTTCCTTGCAAGAAACCATGAACCATGGCATTGAATACCAAGCGTATCGCTTCATCACCTTGATTATGACCATAGGTATCATTGATGTGTTTCAACTCATTCAAGTCCAATAAAATTAGACGGAAGCTCTTTTTATTATCGAGATAAGCTTGCACATCCCGTTCATACGCCGTGCGATTGAAGCCACCCGTCAAGAAGTCTTTATACGCCAACTTCTCCAAAAGAAGAGTTTCATCACGTTGCCGCATATTGGATCGAACATAGATGAAGGTGTCAATGGCCAGCATCCCGAAGAAGATCACAACGCCGATTCTAAAGAACGTTGAAATCGATGCAAACGCTTGAATGAAAAAAGATCCAATCTCCAAAATCAAACTGACCAACAAGATGATCGTATACTTTACAAAACGTTCTGCCTCTTCATTGTTGTGGACGCTAATTTCCAAAACAATCAAATAAGACGCATAGATCGCACTAACCAAGATGATGGGCAGTGTATATTGCATCATATCGATGTATACCATGACACCCGTAATCTGAAGCGTCACGTTGATTAAAACCAAGGCTAGAAAAAGCATGGAAAGATATTTTAAATGTTGCTTGGATTTAGTTTGGGTGATGACGGCTTCTTTGATGTACAATGCAAAAAAGAAGGCGATGATTGGAATCATAAGATAAGCAAGAGACCCCAAAATAAAGCGATTCCCAACAAAAAACTGTAGCAAACGTGTCTCCGCAAGGATCCATGTACCCGAAGTGATGGACATGAAGCCTAGATAGAACAATCGCAAATCTTGAGCATTCTTTAGTGCGAAAGATGTGGCGATTGAAATGGCACCCAACAATGCCAACAGGAGGAACACCGCAAAACCAAAACTCTGCGAAACAAAGAGATCATGAAGAATCATTGATTTACGATCGAGATGAACTTCATTGATCAAGCCCGCAAACTCATCCACCTTTGACACATATTCAATCCGTAAGGTCTTCCCAATCGCATCCTCTGGAATATCCACCATTATCCAAAGGCTGGTTGGTGGCATGTGGAAACGATTCGATTCAGGCTGAACATGTTCATGAATCAATTGGTCATCCAGATAGACCCAAATATCTTGCATGGATGCACGCAAGAGAAGTGTGTCCTGATTGTCTGCCAATAAAGGGACTTTCGTTGAAGCACTGAAGCGAACACCTGTTTCCAAATCCAAATCATATGGTAAGCTTATATTTGAACGATTCTCCGTTTGAGAGCCAACGGTCCATGGACCTGTAAGCTCGTGCATCTCACCTGAAATCAAATGGAAATCTTCACGTTGATCGGTACGACTCAATAAAAACATCATCAAGATGAATGCGATTAAACCAATTCCAATAACTTGTCTTTTTCGATTGATGTTTTGCATGGTTCCCTTGTAAATAAGTTTATCACGAAACACCACTGGGGTGAATGCATATCTATGCCAATTATGTTTCATAACCATTACAAAATTCCGAAAATCATCCAACACCCCTTTTATCCTTTTGAGTGCTACGATGATGGAAATAAAGGAGGCTTCTATGCCATCACAGGGTCTGATTACAGAGCTTTGGTTTGATGACCAAGCCCTTGAAGCCGCAACGTTCTATACCAATTTGTTTTCAGACAGTAGGCTTGGGCCGATTCATCACTACACGGCCGAGAATCCAAGTGGTAAACCAATCGGTTCGATTCTTACGGTTGATTTCACAATCATGAGCCAACGCTTCCAAGCGCTTAATGGAGGCCCTCATTTCAAACTGAGTGAAGCCATTTCTTTTGTGATTGAATGTGAAGACCAAGCTGAGGTCGATTATTACTGGGATCAGCTCTCCAAAGATCCTGATTCTGAAGCGTGCGGTTGGTGCAAAGATCAATTCGGTGTAAGTTGGCAGATCGTACCTAAGGGGCTTGAAGAGCTTATGTATCCAGATGACCCCATTAAAGCAAAGGAAGCGATGGAAAGACTCCTTGATATGAAGAAAATCATTATTGCGGATTTTTATAAGTAAACGATGCTCATTCGAGCACCGTTTTTAATTCATTCGCTAATGTGTCTACCCAAACCGCTATTACCTTTTCATCGACATCTTGATCTGTAATCACTTGGTCAATGAACACATAGGTATCTTCAACCTTGAATGCATATTGAACTTGTATGTAGTGATATGTCACCCCATTGTTTGTATAGGGGTATATCCACTGTGCATAATAATCAACTGGGATGCCTTGATCTGTTTTAAATTGTTTGTCTGAAACACTGTATCTTGGATAGGTAGCCATTGGGTTTCTAGATAGTACGATGGAATAGACATCTGAAGGAACATACAGATGTTTCTCATCTTCGCACTCGTTGGTCCATTGAATATTGCGTTGCCAAGCAATGGGTTTGCCTAATCGATCCGCCAAGCCATTCGCAAGCCAGTGGTCCCACTGTGAATAACAGTTCATATCAATATCAATGGGCACCAAATCAAGTGATGACCATTCTGATTCTTCATAGTCATATTTTTCAATCGTTCGACGAGCTTGATATCGAGTATCAAACTCACTACTTCCTACAATACGATAAATATTCATGGGCAATGGTCTAAAGCTCGATAGTATGAAAACGATGGCAAGAAGAACGCCAGTAAAGAAAAACCGTTGATTCATGCCACTACCTCCATCTTATCCAACAAGGCTTGGTGTTCCTCTAGTGAGAGATTGATGGTGTGCAAACTGAGTATCGTATTCCCACGTTTGATGTAACTCAAGTACTCCATACCATTATTCGATTTCAATAGGACACGCTCCAATGAATTAGCATCGATCATTTCGAATTTCAATATTGGATCATATCGGAACCAATCCAATTCTTTATCGATAAATTCATGGAAGTCAACGCTCGACAACAAGATGTAATTCTGTTTGGCTTGATAGATGCTTCGTGTCAATTGACCTTCTTCAACGATCGTCATCATTGCTGTTTTATTAGGCATAAGACTGAAAAGAGACTGTGTGTAGGATGAATGAACAAGTTCAGCTTGTGTAGGCAACTCCCAATCAACAAGTAAATTCTCATCAACATCCATTTGAGAGGTATGAAAGAATACCACCATAACAAGCGCTAAAACCATCAAGAATCCGTTGACCATTGAAAATCGGATCATCTTTACTGCTCTTGAGATTTGGATGCGTTTCTTCTCGGACGCATGCGTGGAATAAGCTGTTCTCAACGCCTGAACGAGATGTAACATCGCTAGATACGTATATGCAATGACAGGCATCAGGGTAACCCATTTTTGATTCTGGTCATATCCCACATTTCGCGGGAATAAATAGATGATTATAACCACAATGCTCAAACCGATGGACCACAATGCATAGCGATTTAATTTACGATTTTTATGCTCCAATTCGATGGGATCCGTTTCGAGTGGAATTGGATTGTCCTCATGGCTAATAAATAGATACAATTCACGAAGATACGTTTGACTCCCAACAACGTCCCAACCCTGCGCTTTCGCAATCTCCAAGAACTCCGTACGATTGAACAACTTTGTGTTCTCAATGGCAAACACACTGTAATGGACGCGTTTTGGTTCGGATCGTTTAAATTTCACCCATAGGTTGTCTTGATTCAAACCCACAATGAACCAACCTTCTAATGCAAAAGCTTCTAGCCAAGCAATAAAATCCTCTGTTTGCAAATAGGGATCATACTTTAATGCTTTGATCATAAATTTCCCCCAAATAATCCTTCGTCTTATTCAACTGCTTCTGCATGCGATCGATTTCATCTTGAAGCATATCGCGGCCCTTACGAGTCACACGATAAATTTTCTTGCGATCGACCTCTTCGACCAATTCAATAAGCTTTTCTTGTAGACAACGCGCAATCAAACCATAACAGGTCCCCGCCCCCATGGTCAGCTCACCCCCTGAAGCTTTTTCGACTTCTTGCATGATTTGATAACCATGTAAGGGTTTAAGAAGAACCAATAAGAAATGATATAAGGATGGCGATATTTCCATTTACACTCACCTCGCGATATATCGTATAGTGATATAGTACATAAGAATATCTGCATTGTAAAGAAAAACCAGTTTCCTGGTTTCGATTCATCGATTTTGAGCCATAACCCCAACTAATGGATGCGGTGTATAAAGTTCTTCTAAATAGTCACATTCGGCACGACTCAGACTAAGTTGTGTTGCTTTGAGTGCCCCATCGAGATGCGATGTCTTTGTAGCTCCAACAACCGGAGAAGTGACTTTCGTTAATAACCACGCCAGTGCGACTTCCGTCATGGATACAGATTTTTGATCTGCCAAGTCCATGACACGTTCGATGATTAACTGATCCTGTTCTTTGGTCGCATCGTATTTACCCATCGCAAACGTATCTTGGTCAAGACGTTGCGATTTTTCTTCGGGACGCTTAGATAGTCGACCGGACTCCAGCGCACTATAGGGCGTCATTGCTACATCATGCGCTAAGCAATAGGGACGCATTTCGCGTTCCTCTTCTCTAAAAACAAGATTGTGATGTCCTTGTACGGAAGTAAAAGGTGTATAACCTTTGGCTTTAGCAATTTCATTCGCTTTTGCGAGTTGCCATGCGAAACAGTTGGATATTCCAATCGCTTTGACTTTACCACTCAATACCGTTGCATGTAGAATTCTCAAGGATTCCTCTATGGGTGTATTTGGATCCCACATATGCATGATGTATAGATCGATGGTTTCTGTACCTAGGCGATCCAGACTATTCATTAAGCAAGTATTAATATGTTCCTCCGCACTGATTCCCATTTGAATTTGCTCAACTGTACGCGGCGTAAACTTTGTCGCAATCACCACTTCTTCACGCTTAGCAAGTTCTTTTAGAGCGCGTCCTAAATAGATCTCACTCGTGCCTCCTTGATAGGACATGGCTGTATCAAAGAAGTTAATACCATTATCTAAAGCATATTGGATGATTGCTTTGGATTGTTCATAATCCAAAGTCCACTTGTGCATGCCTTGACCAGGATCGCCAAAGCCCATACAACCTAAACAAATCTGGGATACAAACAATTCGCTCGAACCTAATCGTACTTTTTTCACGATTGATCTCCTTTCAATTATTCTAATACATTCTCTCTATTATATCTTCTCAGCTTTTGGAGCTAAGAAGCCCGTGATTGCAATGATCGCCAAGATGGCATAGACTGCGACATTTGCCCAGTATGAACTCATAACTTCACTGCTTGCCTTGATAGCGATATGGGAGAGACTGATGAAGTAATTCGATGCGAATACACCTGCTTGCATGGATGCGATCAGTAGTGTAGAACCTAAAGCCATTTTACTTGGATGCGCGATCTTAGCGTTGTAGAGTTGGAACGTATTCACGATCAAGATAAAGCCTGTTCCACAGATGAATGCCCCCAACCACGCAATCATAGCATGTGGAGCAAAAATGACAATGAGCTGACCAACCGCACCCAAGAGTAATGCGACGCCTTGTGTACGACGACCAAACCAGATTTGTGTCTTTGGTAGAATCAAACCAATCATGGCTCCACCTAAGGTATAGAACGAAATGGCAAGCCCTGCAACAGACGCTGTCCCTAGACTCTGTTCACGCATGAAGGTTGAAATCCCCGATAACATCGGATACATGGTCATTGTTGTGATGAATTGAATCGCAATGTAGACCAAACTCATCCAAGGAAACTTCGTATCGACAGGTGTTTCTGCATTGTCCTTTGCGTGTTGTACATGGTCAGGCTCAATCAAGAATGCACCAACAACCAATGCGATCAATATGACAAAGAAATTGATTAAGAAGGGATGTCTCCAACTGATCTCAGCTAAAGTACCTGTGATTGGAGAGATGATGGTTGTGGCTAAACTGGATAAGATACCTGTCAAGCCGAGATAACGTGCGCGCTTCTCTTTGGGTACCGTTTGAATCAAAAGTGCCGTACGAATTCCAAAGAAGCCTGCGCCTAGACCAATGATCATACGGAAGGCAAGAACGATGTTCCAACTTGGTGCATAGAAATATGGACCGACACCCCCAATCAGAATGAGAACTGTTCCGATCAAGATTGCGGTTTTATAGTTGATGCGCTTACCAATCTGACTGCTTACCAAAAGCATGACGGGTAGACTGATCAACGCAGGTAAGGTGTTCAAAAGTCGAATTTGATCCGCAGGGATCGTAGGCCAAGCTTCGATGCTGGTTTGAATGTTTGGGTTCATGTATCCACCCGCTGCTGCGAAGAGATAAATCGACATGGCGGCTAAGATCGACAACATGACTTTGGTGTTTGTATTTTTTGTCATAGAGATCCTTTCAAAAGTACGTTATACTTATAGCATATTCGAGTAACTCGAAGTCAAGTTAAATTGGAGGGTACATGTTAAGCATCAAAGAAACAGCACAATTGTTAGAGGTCAGTGAGCATACGATACGCTATTACAGTGATAGGGGCTTGATTCCACACCTAGATCGCAGTCAGAACAATCATCGTCTTTTTGATGAGAAGTCCTTGAACTGGCTTCGGGGTGTCATCAATCTACGCCAGAGCGGAATGTCCGTCGATTCCGTAAAACATTACGTCGATCTATGCATGATTGGGGATGAAACAATCCCACAACGCTTGGATATCATTCTTGAACAGAAACGTTTGGCTGAAGAGCGTTTACGCGTAGCCCAAGCTAATGTGGAATACTTGACTCGCAAAGTCGAGCTTTATCAAAAGTCACTTTCTGAAGGAACCAAGGATCCCTTGAATCCAAATACCTGGTAAGCTTGCTTACCTTTTTTATAAGACTTGATGCGCCAACCAACGACCACTTTGGTAACGTCTTAGACTTAAGAAAGCCCGCACACACCAATCCACGCCCATTGCCAAGGCAATTCCGATGACCCCAAGATTGAAGACGATACCAAATAAATACGATAAGATAACACGTACAATCACCGTCGCGAAGATGGACACAAACATTGCGTAACGTACATCCCCCGCTGCTCTTAGGCCATTGGTAAATGGTGATGAGATGGGGAAGACAAAGGCATTGAAGAGATTATGGATGATGACCAGAATGAGGACCAATTGTTTGGTTTCTGGGCTTAAGTCATAGGCCATTAAAGCGAGTGGTACGATCGCAATCATCACGATGTTCCAGGCGACTGAACTTAACATTGTGATTTTCAACAACTTCACCATGTAATACTTTGCGGCTTCGATATCTTTAGATCCTATCGTTTGACCGATGATGGTAATGAACGCTGGTCCAAATGCTACCCCCACGAGTGCGGCCATGGACCAGAAGCTTTGTGCGACTCCGTTAGCCGCAATCTGACTGGTCCCAAATAAGGCGGTGATCGAACTCAAGACAACTTTTGAGATTTGAAAGAGTCCTTGTTCGATGGAATTGGGGATTGCGATTCTGAGGATGCGCTTCATCATATCCGCATGCCAGCTAAAGATCTGTTTGATTCTCAGTGTAAGTTCTTGGTTTTCTTTGAAACACCAAACAATGATCACAAATGCCGCAAATGTCCTTGAAATAAAGGTTGGCCATGCGACACCTGCAACTCCCGCTCTTAAGATAAAGACACCGATGTAGTTGCCGACGATGTTGATGCCATTCATCCACAGTGAAAGATGCATCGTGCTTTTGGTACGTCCCATGCTTCTAAATAAGGCAGCGCCTGCGTTGTACAACGCGATAGCTGGAAAGGTGTAGGTCATAATGGTGAGATAAGTGACACTGGCTTCCATGACCGCAGGCTCGACGCTTCCAAACAACCACCCCAAAATCATTTGACGGGATGCCAGTGTAACGACCAACGAAAACAACGAGATGACACTCGATAAAGTCACTAATTGGCTCGCAGCCAAATCGGATAAGGAGCGATCCTTACGTCCGATTGCTTGACTCACCACTACTGCCCCTCCGGATGCCAAGGCTGTGAAGATATAGATGAAGATGGTAATAAACATATTTACCAGCGAGACACCTGACACCGCCGCTTCACCCGCATAACTGACCATCAGCGTATCGGCGATGCCTACGGACATCACTAAAAACTGTTCAATGAACAGTGGTAATATCAGTCGTTTTAGGTAGGCATTATCAAAGGCTTTACGTTCTTCTGCGATTTGGTGTTTTGGTTCGATCCAGCGTGTTATCCATGTCATGATTGTTTCCTCACTTCAATGGATAGTATAGTGTTGAATCTTATATAGTGCGAATACTTATATTGAATGCATTATCATGCTTCTAGGGCATTGTTTATAAACTGAAGAAAGAGTCGTGTTGCAGGATTTAAGAGTTGATTCTTTTTCCATGCCAAAACATGTTTGGTGATGCGTTCAGGATAAAAAGGAACGAAGCGAATTTTATCATCTGGACGAATTGTGAAAGCTCCCTCGATGGTCAAGGGATAGGCAATTCCTTCACTCAAGAGTAATAAACTATTCGTTAGTAGATTCTGCGTTACGATGATATTTAATTCATCACGTGATACACCCAACCATCGCTCCATCTCATCTTGAACAATGGAACGACGAGATAGACTCAAAGGTAAACTTTTTAGTTGTTCGACATTGATGTATTCATTGTTTGCATAGGGATGATTCACGGGTAAAAGAATGCCCCATCGCTCCTTGATATCCAGGCGTATGGAATCATATTTCGCGGATTCAATGGGTTCTAGTAGGATGGCCAAATCAAGCATACCACGATCCAACTTCTCACGAAGGTCATCCCCATTTGCACTCACCAAATCAAAGTCGACACAGGACTGCGAAAGTCGAAATGTTTTCATCCAACGAACTAGTGTGCGGGACGCCTCGCTCTCGACACAGCCAATGGCGATTGTTCCTGTAAGTTGGTTGTTGGATTCTGAGAGATCACGTTCTGTTTTCGCAACCAAATTCATTAACTCTTGAGCTCTTTGCATCAAAAGTTGCCCACTTTCCGTCAATACAATCGAGCGTTTCCCGCGGATGAACAATTGTGCGTTCAACTCTTTCTCCAAATCACTGAGTTGACGACTCAAGGTTGGTTGCGTGATGTGCAAACGTTCAGCAGCGCGCGTGATATTTCCCTCTTTCGCAACCATGATGAAGTATTCAAGTACTCTTAGTTCCATTTGTTTACCTACGGTTTCAATACACCCGATATGACTTGACTGTAAGCAGGTGATCCTTGAGGAAGTATCTCCAACTTAGGTACGTCGAAATCATCAGGATTCTGCATGATTTGATCAACCAGTTCATTATCTGCTTCATATAATTGCCCAGAATCAGGGTCTTGTAAATAGGTCTTCCCACGTAGATAAGTAATGAATTCCGCATTCGCCGCATCATTCACTTTATCTCGATATGCCCAGACATCATGTATGATCTTCGATGTTGCATTCAATGTCTTCTGAAGCTGCATGGCTTGTTCTGTACCCCATTCCGTCAATCGAACACCTTCTTGGATATACTCTTCATTGTATCTGAAAGACGCAAGAATCTTATTCATGCGCTCCTCATGATGTATGAAATCATCCGCCGGTGCCATGATACCTGAAACACGGTATGCGGTATAATAGCCTGCATCAATACCGTTTACCGGATATGATAAGGCATCCACCAAAGTAGCTGTCGCTAACATTTCAATTGGAATACCCTCCATATCCAAGTTCATGCGTAACATTGTTTCGTCCAAAGCGTAGCGTCCCATTTCAGTGGGTCCCGGGAACGACTCAATAAGCTCCATAGTGCTCAAATCTGGAAAATCGTGTTGGATTCCATATTTTTGTGCAAAGTCGGTAAACACATTGAATGAAGTGTACAAACCCTCAATACTCGGATCGTAAAGAACAGGTGCATCTGCATATAGTTGAGAACCGGGATAACCCGACTGAGCATACCATGCCCAAAAGTTTTTTGCTTCCTCGCTCTTCATCCAAGGTGTCATTGTCCCGTAGTAGAAAACAGAACGGGAAGGAACTGAAGGATCATACGCCCTAAATCCAAAATGTTGGTATTCCCCTATTGTAGAAATTACCCATCCTTCAGGTAGTTCTATGGTGAAACGTGGGTCCTCATATAGAACCAAATCTTTAATCGTATCGGTACGAGGTACAATATTTATTTTTTTCTTGTTAGAAAAGATGCCTGAATTGCCTGAACAGCCCACTAGACTTAATATCAACACCAACATGATCAATTTACTTTTCATTGTGCAATCCATCCTTTTTTTATAACGTAACATTTATACGATATTCAAACAAGGTAAGATAGACACTTTTAATCATTTAATGAAAAGGCCATCGTTATAGCGATGACCTGTTTCGACTTATAATGCTAAATGAGATGCTCTCCATGAGATTTCGTAACTTCTTGGAACCAATAGAATGAATCCTTTTTGATTCTCGCTAAACTTCCATTTCCACGATCATCCATATCCACATAAACAAAACCATATCGTTTCTTCATTTCACCTGTACTTAAGGATACGAGGTCGGTATTCCCCCACATCGTATAGCCTAAACATGGTACACCATCAATCAGAATCGCGTCTTTAATCTGCTTGAGATGGTCATTGACATACTTGATACGGTACGGATCATGAATCGTTCCATCCTCTTCCAACTTATCATCGTAACCTAAACCATTTTCCACCACAAAGAGTGGTTTTTGATAACGGTCATAGATTTCATTCAAACAATAGCGTAGACCAATGGGGTCTACAGCCCATCCCCATTCTGTACGTTCAACATAGGGATTTGGTTTGCCTCCAGTGATGTCCATGATGTCAAAGGAAGAAGCTTTATCAACCATGGTGGAACGGTAGTAGCTAAAGGTCACATAATCTAAAGGATAGTCCCTAATGACTTCAAGGTCACCTTCTTCAAGTTTGATCATAATGTTCTTTCGATTAAAGATTTCTTGCGTGTAATTTGGATATTCTCCTCGTGCCATGACATCCATAAAGAAATACGTTTCGCGACGCTTCATATACGTCGCCAATACATCCCTTGGATCAGAAGAGGCAGGATAGAGTTCACTTAACGCATACATTGCCCCAAAGATGGCATTCGGCATCTTCGCATGACCATCACACGTTGCTAGAGCACTTGCGACAAAGATGTGATGAATGGCTTGGTACTTGGTTTGCCAGTCTGTTTTATGTGTCCCCAACATTGCATAGCCATTCAAGGCATTGAGTTCATTAAAGGTCAACCAATACTTGACTTTCGTCCCAAATCGATCAAAAAGTGTGTTAGCATACTTTAAATAGGCATCAATTACGATACGACTCGACCAACCATCGTAATCTTTACATAAATGAAAAGGGAGTTCATCATGACAGATCGTGATCATCGGCTCAATGTTTCTCGCCAATAATGCATCGATTACGTCTTCATAGAACTTCAATCCATCTTCATTAGGAACATCTTCGAGACCTGTTGGATAAATCCGTGTCCAGCAAATCGAAAAGCGATATACCGAGAAACCTAACTCTGTCATCAAATCTATATCCTCTCGCCAGTGATGATAGAAATCTGTGGCTTGATGACTCGGATAATAGACATCTTCATGAAAGCATGCTTCAGTACCATCGGGAAGGGACTCCTTCCAATGGCATGTGCTTACGCTTCCATCCGCCAGTTTCAACGTAAGTTGACGCGCTTTACTGACACTTCCCGTCGTCACAAAGTCATGTGATAGTACACCACGACTACCTTCAGTGAAGCCACCTTCATATAGAAAATCAGCTGTGGCACCACCAAGTAAAAATTCTTTAGGAAATTTACTCATGTTATTCTCCTTTAATTGTCAAAGTAATAGATTAAAGCGCTTTGGTGATCAAAGCGCTTTGCGTAGTAATTAATTATTCTGCGTGATGAGCAGCAGCAGCTTCTTCTTCAAGTTTGACGTTGTCTTGATCCATTTTCTTAATGAAAGGATAGTAACCAACGATTGACCATAGAATGATTACAAGTTGAAGTAGAGCAGCTCTCCATCCACCGGTAATGAAACCTGAAATGATTGGAGGCGTTGTCCAAGGTACAGTGATACCACCGTAGTAAGGAACCAAACCAGAAGCGATCGCTAAGTAAGAACCCGCAGCCGCTACGACTGGAACAACGATGAATGGGATGAATAAGAATGGATTCAAGACGATCGGTGTACCGAACAGAATGGGTTCATTGATATTGAAGAGGGCTGGAGGCAAGGCTAATTTACCCAAGGTTTTGAATTGTTTCGATTTTGCAAGCAACATCGCAACGACAACACCGAAAGTAATTCCGGAACCTGTGATTCTCCATAAAGCATCCATTTGTGTGGTCATGATTGCAGCGCCATTTTCAGCGGTCAAAGCAAGACCAGAATCCAAGATCGCTTGGTTTGCCAACATGTTTGCTGTTGCGATGGAGCTTGTGATACCGCCAACTAAGGAAGCACCATGGACACCCAACCACCACAACATGGAAACCATGAAGGCAAGAATCATAACACCACCGAGTGAACCGGTTACGCCAGACAATGGCGTTTGAATGGTTACATAGACCCAGTCCACGAAGGTTGTGTTAAAGAAGTTAACGAAGACAGCATTGATTAAGAAAGCTGCTGTAAACACAACTGCACCCGGAGTCAAAGCGGAGAATGAATGTGCAATGTTTGGTGGAACGCCTTCAGGCATTTTGATGGTATAACCTTTCGTTAAGAAGAAGTCATAGACCATACCAACCAATACCCCAACAATCAAAGCGGCGATCAAACCTTTGGATCCTGTATAGGACATTGGTAGAACATTTGCGACAGTGATATTAATAGCTTCTTGACTGACTTCCGCAACACCCGATACAACTTGTGTGTGCGGAATCAAGGTAAAGAAAACAACAATGGACAAGATACCTGCACCCAAACCATCTTTGCCTGCGTGTTTTGCGTATTGGTATGCAATCGAAAATGCCGCTACAACTGCCAAGATGTTGAAGGAAGCACGGTAAACTTGCATCATATGGCTTTGAAGGCCGATTTCAATAAAGAATAATTTGATTGGATCGTATGGGAAATTCGCTAACAATAGGAAAATCGATCCGATAAGCGTCAAAGAAATCGTGGCAATCATACCATCTTTGATCGCGGATACTGGCTTCGACGTAACGAAATCCATTACTGGAGGAAGCACTTTATCATTTAAAAAGTCTTGCATTATTCCATCCCTTTCATGTGTGTTTATACACTACTTACTACGTTTGCTCAACTCTAGGGCA
This sequence comes from Erysipelotrichaceae bacterium UBA4808, assembly GCA_002402585.1. GTDB lineage: Bacteria > Bacillota_I > Bacilli_A > Erysipelotrichales > Erysipelotrichaceae > UBA2212. Next base: position 21,523 of record DHGC01000097.1, read on the forward strand.
AAATCCAAAACAGCTGACCCATTTACCAATCCGTAATCTTGCATACGAATGATTGCTACAGGAACATTCTGTGGTTTTGCGAACCTTAATGCATCTGCCTGAAGATAACTTAACTGTGGACCCAAAAGAACCACATCGGCGGAAGGTACTTCTGTCATCAGCGAACCAGCTGGATACGCTTTGATTTGACATTCAATACCGCGCTCTTTAGCGGAATGATTCATCTTGTAAACCAGAAGTGATGTCGACATTCCCGCCTGGCAAAACAATTTAATGACAATCATAGATCTCCTTTAAAGAACTTGCCCGAACTTCCGATAGATGTGAATCACTTCATTCGCGACATCACGCATCATCATCGCCATTCCCAAGTGATCTTGAGCGTGGACCATAATGATATTCATATCAACGCTACTTCCAGTGATTTCCGAGTGCACTAATTCAGTTTGAATCTGATGGGCTTCCTGTAAAGCCCCATCGGCTTGAACTACGAATTGCCCAGCTTCTTCAAGCTCCCCTTCGCGTGCCTTCTGCATGGCCATCATCGAATATGACTTCGAGTTACCGGCATGAAGAATGATTTGGAACGCTGTTTGATACTTGGTATCATCCATTGTCGAATCCTTTCTTCTAGCAAATCCATTCTATCTGTCGGACTTACAAATACTATTCTAACGATTTGTATTATGGATTCAATTTGACTTTTTTCCACATTATTGTGGTAGAAAGCGTTTCCAAAATCACATAATTAAAAATGAGCACGAATATCGTCTATCTTAAGTGTTATTTTGTTATCATTAGACTATGAATGAAACCCGACTTAAGAAGATCTTTGATTTGCTTAGTGAGAATCAGAGCTATCTCACCAGCGAAAAAATCGCCCAAGAACTGAACGTTAGTCCTAAAACCGTTCGAAATGAGATCAAAGTTCTTGATGCATTATTGGAAAGACATGGTGGCCATATTGATGCGAAAGCACGTTATGGCTATCGTTTTGAAGTCGTCGATATGGATTTATTTCGTGATTTCTTAGCCAATCATTGGGCACAATACGCTTATGAAGAAGACAATTTATCCTACAAGCCCAGTCGTGTCCAATTTTTATTGAAAACACTGTTATTTGAGAAAAATTACATTCGTGCCAATGACTTGTGTGAACAATTGTCGATCTCAAAGTCACAATTGAGTGCGGATCTATCGATATTGCGTCAAAAGATTGAACCCTATCAGCTCTATTTGGATGTACGTCCTCATCATGGGATGAAGATCAATGGAAGTGAACTAAATCTACGCTTATGCATCGCTAACCTTTTATACAACGATGGGAAGAGTTTGGAAGAAGATGAATTTGAGACCCAGTGGATTTTAGAGGAAATGCGTAGGAATATCCTGCATGTCTTCAATCAGCACCACTATGAAACCAGTGAAGTTGTCTTCCATAACTTGGTTATTCATTTGTTTGTGGCGCTTGAACGTGTCAAAATTGGTGAATCAATCGTAATGGATACCTCTCATTTAGATAGTTTAAAAAATACAGTGGAATACCAGATCGCGCATGAGATCATCTCAGAGTTGGAGCGTCAATTTGGTTATAAATTCCCTGAAGATGAAAAAGGCTATGTCTCCATGCATTTGTCTGGCAAACGGGTTTATGGGCAATCAGAACTTGAACCACATGTGGTCAGTTCTGAAGTCGATGATTTAGTCGTAGCCATGATAGAACGTGTTCGTCTTGTCTTGAATGTTGATTTGACGAAAGATTTGGAACTGCGTGTTGCCTTAGGCCTGCACTGTGAACCAATGGTTAAGCGCATTCGTTATAAACTGATGATGAAGAACCCTTTATTGGCTGATATCAAAACACATAAACAAGCGTTTGAAACCGCAGTCGTTGCTTCTGAAGTCGTTAACATTCGCCACAATACAAAGCTGACAGAAGATGAAATTGCCTATATCGCTCTACATTTTTATCTTGCCTTAGAAAGACATAAGGTAGCCGTCAATCGTAAGCGTGTTCTCTTGGTGTGTTCGACAGGTCATGGGACAGCCAAGCTGCTTGAATACCGTTTCAAGCAAGAATTCAATCCCTTCCTTGATGAGGTCGTCACAAAAGACGCCTTGTCCATTCGCAATCTCGATTTGAGAGCGTTTGATTTGATCGTTTCTACGGTTCCGTTAAGTGTCAAAACCATCACACCGATCATCTATGTTTCTACGCTATTGAGTGATCAGGATCTTCAAGCACTTCGTCATCGATTCAACCAAAATGAACGTTCAATTGCGGAATACTTTGATCGTAAATTGTTTTATAAAGATGTCTTGGTGAGCACAAAAGAAGAAATCATTTTCTTCATGGCACAAAGGATTAGTGAGCTTCGACATTTTGAAGACGGCTTCTATGAATCTATTTTAAGACGTGAAGAAGTCGCTTCTACGGAATTCGGAAATTTGATTGCGATTCCTCATCCAGACAAAGCCTTCAGCTCCAATACCGTCGTTTCTGTCGCCATTCTTAAAAAACCCATTCAGTGGAAAGAGCGCATGGTTCAACTGGTGTTCATGTTAGCATATGGCAATCATGAGCTTGACAATCTCGATGTCTTCTTTGCGAAAAGCGCTCAATTTCTAACCAGCGCAAGCGACATCAATGCGGCAATCCAAGCCAATGATTACGATGATTTCATGAAGATCATCGACCGCAATTAAAAACAAACTCAGCATAGATAGAGGTAAAGCTGGTTTGATGTATTTATTAACTTGACCGCGTTTGAGGTCTTTTTAATTTAACTGTATTTTTTCAAGTTCACTGATGAAGTAATCACGATTATTAAGCGAGATGATCTGCTTCGCAGCTTCATAAGCTAAGGCTTGGTATTTATGGAAGTCTTCCACGTGTTGTTTCAATGCAGAAATGCGCGTAAAGGCTTCATACGCAAACGCCAAGTCGATATCTCCAATGCCATTGTTCAAACATATGGACAATGACTTATTGGCGTGGTACTCAGCACTTTCCAACAACCCAACACTGCAATACACTCTTGAAATCTGCCATTCACCTCTTATCATATTCACAGCTTCACCAACAAAACTCCAATGATAAAGTGAAGTATGCGCCATATGGATCATACGAATATCATCGTAATCACTACGATCACTTTTCTCAAGCATGTCCCAGGTATTATTGAAGAGTTCAATGGCGAATTGTTTGTGCTTTTCTAAACTGATTTCTGGTGTTTCCATGCGGTGCTCCTTAATGATGTTTAGTTCATTATAACAAATATTAAAGAAGCATATGAAAGGGCATCTTATTTCACTAAGATGCCCCGCTCTTCAGGATTTATAGGTTGCCTCTCATCGATATCGCATTATTTTATTCAAGTATTGCAACCATCCTAAAGGGTATCTTCATCATAGCACGTTAAACCTGAAAATCAAGATTTCAAGATGAACGCTACGTGAACAGTATGTGAACAGAAATTTCACACAATGAATGTATTCCTTCTATTTCGTCAGTTTAGGGAAAATCATTGGGACACGTTTCGCATATTCATCCCATCCTGGATATTTCTCCATATTCTTTTCCAATAAAGGCGTTGAAATCTTAATCAGCACGATGCTCATCAATAACGGAGAGATAACCAATAGCCCATAATACAGTGGATTAACTGCTTGTGTGAATAACAAGGTAAATCCAACCAAGTATAAACCGACCCAAATCAAAATCTCACCAAAATAGTTTGGATGACGTGTGATGGACCATAGGCCTGTCTGAATCAAGGTCTTGGTCCCCTTGCGCTTGTTCTCTTCAATGCTCTTACGAAGTTGTTCATCGCCTACCACTTCAAAATACAAGCCAATCAAAGCCATCAACAAGCCACCATAAACAAAGATACTGTCGATGCCTCCACTGAATGTGTTATAGCGAATGGTTGAATATGCAGCAGAGCCAACGATAAAATTTATCAAACCTTGAATCATGAAGACTCTAAAGAAAGCAGCGATGACAACGTTTTCCCCCCACTCTTCACGCCATTGCGCATAGCGAAAATCTTCCGCTTTTCCCCAGTTACGCTTGAATAATCGAACGGATAAGCGAACACCCCAAAGTGTGATGAAAGCGACAACGAGATAGGAAAGCAGTGTTGGGTTTTCGCTTGTTAATAAAGTGACCCAACTGCCAACCACGAAACCCATGCCCCAACCGATATCGACAATCGAGTTGTTTTTAAGAACTTGAGCATAAATGAAAATCAATGTGAAATACGCAAAAGTTAGTGCAAGTGGAATCAAGAGTCCAACTTGTGTAAAGCCTTGGCTCGCTAAAGCCAATATCAAGGCAAATAAGAATGAGTAAATGATAATACGTTTGATGTCCATAATAAGTCCTCTTTTTGTTAATTATCTTAACTTTTTTAGTTTGATTATGCACTTAATATGCATAAATAACACCAATTAAGGAATCATTGCCTAGATTGGATGGTTCAATCCCTCTTTTCATTGTACATTTAAAATTAATAGAAGTAATTATCATTACTTAATGATAATCAGGACATCATTTGGAAATCAAAACATTTGTTCGAAATGGCCTCGGTTTTTCATTACTAGGCCTTGGAGCTGTTGGTCTCGTTTTACCCTTTTGGCCGACAACACCTTTTGTCTTGGCTTCTTTCGCGTGTTTTTCGACTTCTCCAAAGATACGCTCACGGATCCTTCAAATCCACTTCTTTCGTGAAAACATTGAAAATTATGAATGCGGAAATGGCTTGAGCAAACGTACCCTTTGGATTAGTCTAATCTGGTTATGGGGTATGTTGCTTATTTCCATGATCGTTACAAACATGCTATGGTTAATGATTTTACTCAGTTTGATTGGTATCACTGTTTCAATTCTTATCCTCTGGATATGAAATGCAAAGAAGGATCAATGATATGAAACGTTTCTTTGGTAGGGTTGAGACCATCTTCGATGTCCTATATCTAACAATTGCGACAACGATTGGTATTTATCTACTTGTAAGTGCCAATGGAAGCGAGCTTCGTCAATTTGCTGGCTTAATGGCATTGGTGCTTGCAGGAGGCGATGCCTTTCATTTAATTCCTCGTGTCTATGTCATTTTCATGGGTAGAGAAGAAGTCTTTCGACGCGCCCTAGGCCGTGGGAAGCAGATCACATCCATCACAATGACGTTCTTCTTTGTAATGTTTTGGCATATCGCTCTTTCTCTTTTTAGATTGGATTTAATCTCGATATGGACACTTGCGGTTTATATGCTTACATTGGTTCGCATCCTATTATGTATTCTTCCCCAAAATCGTTGGGTTGATCGTTATCCCCCTATTTCCTGGGGAATTTATCGTAATATACCCTTCTTCATCATGGGCTTAGTCATTGCGTTTGTGTTCTATCAGAATCAAAATGTTGTCCCGGCGTTTAGTTTAGCTTGGCTCGCCATCCTCTTAAGTTTCGGTTTCTATCTACCTGTTGTCCTTTATGCGAATAAGAATCCCAAGATAGGAATGTTGATGCTACCAAGACCATGATGTATATCTGGTTGCTGGTGATGTGTTTAGCGCTCAAAGGTATTGATACCCAAGCGATATTCACATAAAAAGGAGGTCTATAATGAAAAAATTTGAAAAGCTGTCCAATGAGGTCGGTGCTCCCGTAGCGGACAATGAGAACAGCATCACAGCTGG
>DHGC01000104.1:0-13949 GCA_002402585.1 Erysipelotrichaceae bacterium UBA4808
ACAAGTGCCTTGTAAATTTATTCACGTAATCTTTACGATTATCGAATATTGGTTTCATATAACACCCTCCAGATATTGTTGTCTGATTTTACTATGATTGCATTTTTGACTCGTAAAGCTGAGATAAGTTTACATCAATGCACAAATGCATATTTTTTAATAATTGAACGATTAGTATAATGATACCACGACACGATAAACATAAACGTGGTCAGCTCTTACTCGTTATATTTATGTTTTCATCTTTAATGTTTGTTTATCAAACCATTTCTAAATGAAAAAACAGTATGACAAATCGCTTTTGTCATACCGTTTAACGAAATCATACCGCAATGATAAAATTTCACTCCCACTCAATGGTGGCGGGTGGTTTGGATGTCACATCGTACAGAATACGATTGACCCCTTTCACTTCATTCACGATGCGATTGGATACTCTATCCAAGATTTCATACGGAACCTTAGCATAATCCGCCGTCATGCCATCGATCGATGTAACCGCACGGATACCCAATGCATAATCATAGGTACGTTGATCGCCCATGACTCCAACGGATTGGATGTTTGTAAGAACGGTAAAGTATTGCCAGATTTCTCTGTCCAAGCCTGCCTTTTTGAACTCTTCATGCAAGATGGTATCGCTCTTTTGAACGATGTGCAGTTTTTCTTCCGTCACGTCCCCAATGATACGAATCGCTAAACCTGGACCTGGGAACGGTTGACGATGAACCATTGCCTCACTTAGACCCAATAATAAGCCCAATTGACGGACTTCATCTTTGAATAACATGTTCAACGGTTCAATCAATTTGAAGTGCATGTCTTTTGGTAAACCACCCACATTATGGTGGGATTTGATGGTGTGCGCTGTCTTTGTACCAGATTCAATGATATCCGTGTAGAGTGTGCCTTGTGCTAAGAACGCGATGTGACTTAACTTCTTAGACTCCGATTCAAACACACGAATGAATTCTTCACCAATGATCTTACGTTTCTTTTCAGGATCCGCAACACCCGCTAATTTCGATAGGAAACGTTCTTTGGCATCAATCTTAATTAAATTGATCTTGAAGTGATCTTCAAAAGTAAGTTTGACTTGTTCAGCTTCATTCTCTCTGAGCAAACCATGATCGACGAACATACAAGTTAGTTTAGGTCCAATAGCTTTGTGCAAGAGTGCCGCAACAGCCGATGAATCCACACCACCCGATAAAGCACAAAGGACTTCTTGACCTTGGGTCTCATCACGAATGGCTTGAACTTCTTGTTCAATGAAATCTTCAAGCTTCCAGTTGTTTTGAGCCTTGCAGACATTGAAGACAAAGTTCTTCAACCACGTTTGACCATATACAGAATGTTTGACTTCAGGATGGAACTGAACCCCATAAAGTTGTTTATCGACGTTGGACATACTGGCAAGCACACCGGATTCACTGAATGCATCTTGTGTGAAACCGACAGGAACACGGTGGACTTCATCCCCATGACTCATCCAAACCGCTTGAGTAGAGGGTAGACCATCGCACATCGGATTGAAATGTTTGATTTCAATATCCGATTTCCCGTATTCACGGATCTTACCGGATTTGACTTCCCCACCCAATTGATGTGCCATCAACTGCATGCCATAACAAATCCCCAAGACAGGAATTCCTAAATCATAAATCTGTGGATCCACAAGCAAAGCCCCTTCTTCATAAACCGAATTCGGGCCACCTGAGAACACAATTCCACGAATTTCAGGATCATTTTTATAATATTCGATTTCCGTATCATGGGCTTTGAGTTCACTGAACACACCCATTTCACGAATTCGACGTGCAATCAACTGATTATACTGACTTCCGAAATCCAATACGACGATTTTATCAGCCACGGTAGTTTGGAGCCTCCTTCACATTTTCTACAGTATGCGGATGCGACTCCTTAAGTCCCGCATTGCTTATCTTCACAAATTGAGCCTTTTCTTTGAGCTCTTCGATATTCGCACAACCACAATAGCCCATTCCGGAGCGTAAGCCTCCCATCATCTGATAGATGACATCACTCATCGGTCCTTTATAGGGAACCGTCGCTTCGATGCCTTCCGGAACCAATTTCTTTAGTTCTTTCTGTCCACCTTGGAAGTAACGATCGCTGCTCCCACGCTGCATGGCACTGAGCGAACCCATGCCCACATAGGTCTTAACCTTCTTACCATAAACTTCGATGATTTCACCGGGTGTCTCTTCACATCCAGCTAACAGTCCACCCAACATGACCGCATCTGCGCCAGCCGCCAAGGCTTTGACGATGTCGCCAGAGAACTTGATGCCACCATCTGCAATGACACCGACATTGTAGCGCTTCGCTACTTGCACGACATCACTAACTGCTGTGAGTTGCGGAACCCCAACTCCTGATACGATGCGTGTCGTACAGATGGATCCAGGTCCAACACCGACCTTTAAAACCGATGCACCCGCTTGAATCAAAGCCTGTGCCGCATCACCTGTAACGATATTGCCACCCACCAAAGGTAGATTCGGATATTTTTCATGAATCTTACGAACGGTCTCAATGACACCCGCCGAATGTCCATGGGCACTGTCAACCGTGATGATATCGACACCTGCCTCAACCAAAAGTTGAACACGTACCATCGTACCTTCACTGACACCCACAGCCGCTCCGGCAAGAAGTCTACCACTCGCATCCACTGCACTGTTGCTTAAGACAGCCGCAGCCTTTACTTCTTTAACCATTTCAGCTTGGCGTTCACTGCTCAAATTCTTATGAATGAAGCCCAAACCACCGGCTTGAGCCAAAGCAATGCCCATCTTGCTTTCAGTAACCGTGTCCATGGCAGCGGAACAAACCGGTATTGAAAGAAAGATGCCATCACATAAACGTGTCTTTAATTGCACATCCGCAGGGACCACCTGCGAATACGCTGGAACCAATAAGAGATCATCAAAGGTATACCCTTCTTTTATGACTTTTCCATTCATCGTATCCATCATTTCCTCCATTTTTTCTTGCCATTATAACATAAAAGCCTTAAAGCGAAATGCACTTTAAGGCTTTCTTTTTCGATAGACTTCAAAACAAATGATCGCACTCGCACTGACCGCATTCAAAGCGAGTTTGGTCCGTGTTGGATAATTGATTTTTAAGGACACATCACGGGCTTGTAAGACTGCACGTGACAAACCTCTAAGTTCACCACCAAAGGCAAGAACCATTGGGAATGGATAATCATAGTCCATGAAATCCATGGATGTTTCTTCACGATGCGTCACAACAATGGAATAACCTTGGCTTTTGATCAAAGCCAAATCTTCTTCCAATTTATCCAATTGGACGATCATGATGCGATCATACGCACCCGCACTGGATTTCATCAAGGTTGGTTCCGCTAAACTCCAATCCCGTTTACTCAAGATGATGGCATTCGCTCCCGATGCATAGGCGGTTCGAATCATCTGACCCAAGTTGAAAGGATCTTCCACCCCTTCGATCATCACGACAAACCAGGGTTTCTTTTTAAGTAGATATTGGACATCTTCAATCTTACGCGGTGAAGCAAAGGCGATGATGCCTCCATGGGTCTTCCCCGTGGCTTGCTCATCGATTTCAGCCTTCGGCTTCATCAATAACTTTATATTACGTTGCTTTACAATTCGTTTGATGTAGTCAAAATCCTTGGATTCTTTCGCTTCATCCATCCAAATGGATTGGATGGTGCGCGCACCCGATTCAACTGCAGCTTTGATTGACAAAGCCCCTTCTAATAGAATCATGTGTTCTTCTTTCTGAGGAAGTCTCCGGCTCTGGCATCCACATCACATGGGATCCACACCTTGGACATCGGCTTATTCGCCACCTCGAGCACCTGACCCTCTTCATCCCACATCGCTGTGATGGTGAATGCTTGGGGATCCTGGTGATAACTGAAACACTCCAAAGCTTGGCCGACAGAAACGAGGTTACGCATCTCAACCAAGATGCGATCATTTTTATGCTCTAAGACATTGCCCACAAAGTTTTGGACAACCCCTTCTTCCTTAGGATGATAGAGATGTCCATTTTGATCGGGCATCGACGTTAAGAATCCATCGAAGGTGGGTCGACTCTCTGCTTGTTTCAATTCATTGATGATTGCATTATACAACACAGGTGTATGCTTACCCGTATGAATCGCATCGATCCATTGACGATACGCACGGACGATGACCCCAATGTAATAGGCTGATTTCATACGACCTTCAATTTTTAAGCTATATACACCCATCTTCATCATGGCTTCAATCGAACCCAAAGCCATCAGATCCTTCGATCCCATCGAGAATGGCACATCGCTTGGATTCACTTTCTCGCCTGCGATATGCAGATCATAGGCCCAACGACAAGATTGTGCACAACCCCCACGATTCGCATCCCGTAAGGTCATTTCATTGCTTAAGGTACATCGTCCGGAGTAGTTCACACACATGCCCCCATGGATGAAGACTTCAACAGGTAACACAGCTTGATCGATAATCTGTTCAATGGTTTCCAAATTCAATTCTCGTGCCAATACGACACGATCGACACCCAGTTCTTTATAGAAACGCATGCTTTCGGAATTGGTGATGGAGAGTTGTGTACTTAGATGGACCTCCATCTTAGGAGCGACTTGCTTAGCAAGTGAAGCGATGCCTAAAGAAGCCACAATCACCGCATCCACACCGATGCCTTCTAATTCCAATAGATATTCTTTTAAACCAGGAAGATCCCCTTGGTGAGGAATCATGTTTACGGTCACGAAAATGCGTTTGCCGCGTGCATGTGCATATTCAACCGCTTCCGCAATATCGGATACTTCGAAATTGGAAGCACGGTAGCGTAACGAGAAGCGTTTGCCGCCAATGTATACTGCATCTGCCCCAAAATCCAAGGCAACCTTCGCACGCGCCAAATCACCCGCAGGTGCCAATAATTCAATGAATCCCATTATTGCCCCTCCTCTTTGCTCATGTTGGTTTTACGATAGTAATAAGCTTGGCCAAGTTTAATGTGACTGTGTTCCAAACGAATCCTTTCCAATGATTTCGCTTCATCCAACAAAGCTTGATTCAAACTCATAAAGGATGTCTCATCAATCAACAGATCATCCAAATGAACGCCATAACACAACGCTTCCTTCAATAAAGGAAGTTCAACTTTAGGATAATGAATCGCATCAATAAAGATGCTCGTTCCCTCTTTTTCCTCAAGGATTGGGAAATGTTGGGACCGCTTCGCTTCTTTGATGGTCAGATCCAAACGATTCAACACATCGGCCTCATGCCCGATTTCCGAAAGATAACTGCGAACCAAAGGACGACGACTGAAGGACATCAAAGGATAGCCTAAACCAAAGGCCTCAATCTTATTGGGGAAGAGTTTACACAGATCCACCATCTCTTCCAACGTCAATTCCTTGGAGAGATAGACACGATCGACTTGCGTTAGAATCAATTCAATATCCAAAGCATTGGTCAAGATGGTTTCCGGTGCATAGATCAACTCACCTGCATAGCCCAATTGTTTCAAGAAACGTTGAACGGCAAAATCATTGAAATAAAAGCCTTTTGGATTCAATTGAGTCAATGCATTCAACCAAGCCTTTAAATCAACACGTTCTTGTTCTTCAATATAACCATTGACTTGAACATACGGCTTGAAGCCTAAATTCATTGCTTCAGTATAAAGATTGATAAAGGCATCCTTTGATTGAAGTAAAGGATGACGATACGAAAAACACGGTTCTGTTAAGACAAGTTCTATTTCACTTGGTTTGAAGTGTTTAAGGACTTCAATCCGTTCTGTATGGACAATTTTAATCATTAAGCCTCCAAGAAGTGCTCATGTTTAGCGCGGAACACAATTAGGATGACCAACATCGTCACAACACTCAAGCCACCCATCAAAGCAAAGACCGTCTGAGAGAGCTGAACTGCTTGTAAAGTCGATGGCAACATCTTGATCAACAGTGCAAAAATCTTATCACCATAGAAGATCCCAATCGCAAAGAAGGTTTGATAAATCCCCATCGTAACTTCACGCATATCCTTCGCAAAGGGCTGCATCGCCATGCCCAAGAGAATGTTGTAAGTAAGACCATAACCCAAACCATTCAATGGCGTCATAATGAAGATCAATGTCGCATTGGTGGTGAAACTCAATGCGATATTGAAGATCGCACTCAAGCCCAAGCCCAATAGAAGACTCTTCTTGACACCAATCAAACGCTTCAACAATAAACCAACGATGACGCCCCCAAACAACTGAGCGATGGCATAGACGACATCCAAATACGCAACCCCAAGTGGATGCATGCCAATGCCTTCCATCTTAGCGAAGTTGACCAAATTGGAACCACTGGTTGCGAAACGAATGAACGAAACCACTACACCCAAAAGTGCGATGCTCATGAAGTTCAAATTACTTAAAGCAGCTTTGAACTTGGCAATACTGAAATTACGTTCATTGGATTTGTTATCCTTAACAAACATCAAGAAGACCAAGGCCACGATGCCAATGATGGCACTTGTCAGCCACATGCCTGCGTAATCATTGGGCTTCGTGGCTGTAAAGACATATTGGATTGGCGCAACCAAGAACTCCGCCAACAGAGGCGCAACCGACAAGATGGAAACAGACATGATGGCCTGCTTCGGACTGAAGGTTTCCGCAAACAAGACATTGAACAGGCTCAACATGCTTGCGCCTAAGCCTAGAGCCAAGCTTGAAAGCATCAAACTGGTATAGTTTGGATTGAAGTATACGGCAATAGAGGATCCAATGATGAATACCAAAGCCAAAGCAATGAAAAACTTACGCGTTTTAAAGAAATCACTGAAGGCAAAAATGGGTAAGCGAACAAAGATGGAGATCAAACCATAGGCTGCCGCGATATTGGCTGCCATGACTCCGTCCATGCCCAAACCTCCAACTTCCAAACTTCCGCCTGCATACGCTTTGCGATACGCACGAATCAAGTTGATGGAGGACCAAAACAATACCAACAAGACATAGATGAGGATTTGATAACGCGTGAGTTGATAGCGTTTCATTAAGTATACGGTGATCAATAAGCTGATCACGATGGTCAAACTGCTTAAAAATAATTTATGGGTCAAAATTTCGATCATGATAAGTTTCCTTTAACTGACTCATTGTATCAAATTTTCATAAAAAATAAAGTTTGACGCGTGTATAATCTATAGAAAGAGGGATAACTATGAAAACAATTGATTTAAGAAGTGATACCGTAACACAACCCACACAAGCCATGCGCGATGCCATGGCCATTGCGCCAGTTGGCGATGATGTCTATCAAGATGATCCTACGATGATTGAATTGGAGACCTATGCAGCTCAACTCGTGGGTAAAGAAGCTGCGCTCTTCGTCCCCAGTGGCACCATGGGCAATCAACTCTGTTTAATGACACATACCCAACGCGGCGATGAAATCGTTACAGGCGCAAACAATCACATCGTCATTCATGAAGTGGGTGCTGTTGGTCTATTATCGCAGGCAAACTTAAGAACCTTGCATCATCCCGATGACTTCATCGAACCCCTATCCTTTAAACAAGCGATCCGTTCCAATGACATCCACGAACCGCGTACACGTGTATTAAGCTTGGAAAATGCATTATCCAATGGCAAAGTCATGCCGTTATCGATGATGAAAGAAAACCATGCGATAGCCAAAGCCAATGGCATTGCCGTTCACTTGGATGGGGCTCGTTTATTCAATGCGGCCACTCATCTCAAAGTGGATGTGAAGGAAATGACGCAATACTGTGATTCGGTCATGTTTTGTCTCTCTAAAGGCTTATGTGCTCCCGTTGGATCAATGATTGCCGGTTCAAAAGACTTCATTGAAAGAGCACGTAAAAATCGTAAGCTCCTCGGGGGTGGCATGCGTCAAACCGGTATCTTGGCTGCGGCTGGACTCATCGCACTAAAAGAGATGACCCAACGACTCCATATCGATCATGACAATGCCAAATACCTCGGTCAAAAACTAGTAGAAACGGGCTTGTTCAATGTCAAACTGGATGATATTCACATCAATATGGTGTTCTTCGATGTGATCGATCCAAATTTCAATCACGATGGCTTCGCACACTATCTCTATCAAAACAATGTCAAAATTAACTCTAATTACAATGGTTATCGTTTCGTCACCCATTATTGGATCAGCAAAGAAGATATTGATCATGTCATCGACTTGATCAAAGGCTATGGAAAAGCATAACTGTGTTAATTGTGGTTTCACAAACATCATGGATGTGGAATATGGAACGCCAGATGACGAAATGATATCCAGAATCGAAGCAGGTTTGATCTTACAGGGTGGTTGTGCGATTCAAGGTTTGATGCAGCCCTATTATTGTTTGGACTGCGATACTCGGTTCGATGTGTACTGTACGGATGAATTCATGGATCATTTGAAGCAAATTCGATAAGAATCTAAAGCGGATGAGATCATCGTAGATTTCCATCCTGAGCATCTCAATGTACAAATAAACGCTGTTCGCCGTATGATTCCTTATAACAAAGAGCTTAAAGATACTTTAAGGTCATCTGCACTCGAATACTGGAAAACCGATACCGGAAATACGTGGTCGATTGAAATCAGTTGTCCTGGATAGTTTCGTGAAAGCATCCATTTTCAAGGCAGTGATGATAAACCGTATACACTCAAGCTCTTTAAAGCCTTTATTGATAAACTGACAAAAACCCTTTAGGAGGATTCCTTATGTCTAAATGCACCGCTCTTGAACTCAAATATCCCAATAATACCCTCTATGCCTCTGTGATCCAAGGCGATGATGAAGTCATCTTGGTGGATTGTGGCTATCCCAATTCATTGGATAAATTGGACGAAGCACTAAGAAAAATAGATCTAAGTCTCGATCAAATCACACGTCTGATCATCACCCATCATGATTATGATCATATGGGCTCAGCAGCTGAATTGAAACGTCGTTTCCCAAAAATCAAAGTCTGCTCATCGAGTGTACAAAGAGACTTTATCAATGGCTCCAAGAAATCCTTACGCTTGATTCAAGCAGAATCCATCTTCCCGACACTTCAAGACAACCAGAAGGAACAAGCCCTCATCTTCCATAAAACACTGGAAGCCATGGAGACCTTGGACTTGGATGAAGTCCTCATTGAAGGTACCGATTACCCGTGGGCTGGTGGCACCCACATCGTCGCTTCCCCTGGACACATGCCAGGCCACATCTCTGTTTATCACAAACCCACACAAAGCCTGATCACAGGCGATGCGATGGTGGTGGAGAATGGTAAGCTTTGTATCGCAAATCCACGTTACACACTGGATAATGAGCAAGCTTACAACTCGATGAAGAAATTCAATGATTACCCGCTTGAACAAATCATCTGTTATCACGGTGGACGTGTATCTGAGAAGATCAAAGATCAACTAAACGCATTATAGGAACGCATCGAGTTCCTATTTTTTTGAAGATTCATCTTTCACAAGCGTAAATCGAGATCCAAGCTCAAGCAAACCCTCCGCATGTGTTCCACTTTCAAAAATGAGTGTATCCCCTTCAATTTTGAACGTATACATTTCATTTTCATTCGCAACGAGAATCAACACACCGTTCTCAATCGCATCGTTTCCACTTGGCCAATATGACGTCAACATACTCCGCGTAAACACAAATTGGTTTTCTTCGCTCAACACAAGCCATGCCATATCGATGGCTTCCGCATCTTCCAAAACATATTGACCAAGCGTTACTTCATTATTCCTATTGGTACATGCCGACAACAGGAATACAATCATCATCCCTATCAGAACCTTTTTAATTTCCATTACCTGAACCGTATCTTGCTGTGCAAAACCTAACCAATAATCATGATATCATTCAAATTAGAAATTAAGCTCACAAATTTAAACCAATCTACATTTGAAAACTTAATGCTCTCATCATGTAAAATAAATCTCTACACTCAATATCAAAAGCTCTACACACATCGGGTATTTTTGCACTGCCTAACTGATTCATTGTTTTAATCCCACCGTTGTGCTTTTCAAATGTAATTATTGTATATCCAAATGTTAAAGCAACGGCAATAAGCCATGGATCCGCAACGTTTACATTGGACCACTCTGTAAGTGCTTTTTCTTTATATAAACCAGATGTTTGAATATAGTTCAGTATCTTTCCATAATTCTCTAGTATCTCTGATGTCCTTCTATCAAGGATCAAATTGTGATCAAATTGATTAATCCACTTACTCAACTCATCATTGCCTTTCATTAGCTCATCTCTTATTACATCTAGAATAATTACATTACCATTTTCTATTTCTTCTTTTAACTGATCCCAAAACCTACTTGCGAAATCGAAAGGATAGTAAAGTTGATATGGTGAAATCAAAGAATTGCTATCAATGAGAAAAACTTCATCCTTCTGGCTCACAAGCTTGATCCAGCAGTCATTCTTACAAGTTCTGAGAATGTTTTCCGATTCGTGTTTGTTAAACGATACGCCTTAGAGAATGATGTCTTACCCTCGAAGACACTCTCATTCAAAGCTGAAAGGAGTCGATGGTCAATTCTTGTTTTTAATGTTTGGTAATAATTGCCACCAGATCCAGGGTTATTCATTCGATCGACAAATCTTGAAGCAGCAGATTGGGCAATTGAAGTATACATCTCCTTACTTATAAACCCACAATCTAAAGCCCTTCTTGCGATGATTGTTATTCCACATCTAAAATATTTTGATACCTCAAGTATGGTTTGATCTAGACCAACGCTCGGTAATTGATTCCAAAGGGATTGAAATTGTTTAAGTGGAACAAGTATTTCTGCAGTTACCGCATTGCAAAGAACTTCAATCATATTGAAATTGTTGATGTGTTGTTGATTAACATTGTAAAGACTATTTACTCCAAGCCAAATATGAACCATTTCATGAATCAATGAGAATAATCGTCCACTGTTAGAGTCATTTCCATTAATAAAAATCAGTGGAGCATATTTATCAATTAACGTAAAAGCCCGAAATTCACTAATATCTAAGGAACGATGCGTGTTGGCTCCGACAATTCCACTCATCATCACAAGTACTCCAATGTTTTCTAATCGATTTCGAATCAGTTTAAAAGAATCCCAAGAGTTGGAAGAACTAAGAAACCATTTTTCATCAATTTGTAACTCAATTCTAATCAAATGCGCTATTCTAGCAACATCGTTAACCTCACGCAAAGAACCAACATAACTTAATTCTTCAAATTCTGTACTAATTAAGTATTCTTTCATCCACTCCTGAATGCTTTCCATCTCATAAATTGTATCTACAAGATTTCGACTTGGGTGTTCAAGTTTTAAACTATCAACTGTCCTATACTCCAATAATCCAATCTTCTCAGTAGGTGGATTTGTTAAAAAGAAATACCCAAAAGGTATATTTGTTGCTTTACTAAATCTCTCAAGTTGATTAAATGTTGGCGATTTTGCGCCAGATTTCCAAAGCGCAATATCTTCTTTGAATTCGTGTCGAAACTCATCAAAACTTGCATTCTCAATTATCCAATCCAAAATTTCTGGATGAATATTTATTTTCAATTCTGGCATTGCGTTTTCCTCCCCCCACTACTCAAATCTTCTAACTTAATTCGCTCAATGTTATAAATAGCGTCACGATATCTTTCAAATATTTTAACATATATGACACATTCCATTACGAAATAGATATCGCAAAATCTAAAGTAATATTACTTAAACATCAATTTATCATCTATCTACCTGAACCGTATCTTACTGTGCAAGACTTCACCCATGATCTGAATGTTCTTTTCCTCAATCTCCTCAGGACTGAACACCATATCCTCATAATCCGGATTCTCTGGATGCAAGATCATGGTCTTCCCCCTAAAGAGCACCCGCTTCAAACTCGCTTCATCATTGACTAAAACAACCGCGATTCTACCAGAACTCACCATACTGCAACGTCTGACATACACCAGATCACCAGGATAGATGCGTGCACCCTTCATCGAGTCCCCAATGACCTCAAGATAGAAGAACTCCCCCCCGATGCCCTCCTCAAGCGGAACCAATTCCTGACCCAACCATTCTTCTTGGGCAAAGCGTAAAGGTCCACCACGGACGGTCCCCAAGATGGGAATCGCAATCTGCGAACGTTCATTCAAGAGGTCCTCTGTACTGACGCCAAAAAACGCCGCCAATTGTCGAATCACTTTAACCGGCGGTGTTGAACTGCCATCTTCCCATTTCTGGATGGTCGTAAAGGATTTATAACCAAATTGTGTAGCTAAGTCTTCTTGAGATAGACCACGTTCTTTACGATATTTTTTGATTTTTTCTTTGAAGTCCATATTTATACCCTAACTATAGTATGAACTTGAATTATTTTCAAGTAGAACTTGTAACTTGAATTATTTTCAAGTAAACTAAAATCAAAGGAGGACATGCAATGGAAAGGATCATCTTACACTGTGATTTGAATAACTTTTATGCATCGGTCGAATGTCTACACCATCCAGAATATCGCAATGTCCCTTTGGCTGTGGGCGGTGATGTGGAGAAGCGTCATGGCATCATCTTGGCAAAGAATCAGTTGGCCAAGAAGTATGAAATCAAGACGGGTGAAGCGTTATGGCAAGCCTTGCAGAAGTGTCCGGATTTGTTGATTGTGAAGCCGAACTTCTCGCTTTATCTGCGTTTCTCACGTTTGGTTAAGATGATCTATCAGGATTATACAGATCAGATTGAATCGTTTGGCATCGATGAGTGTTGGTTGGATGTGACGCATACCTTGCATCTCTTCAAGATGACACCGAAAGAATTGGCCGATACGATCCGTCAACGCATCAAAGAAGAGATTGGGATCACCGCATCGATCGGTGTGAGTTTCAATAAGGTGTTTGCGAAGTTGGGATCGGATTATAAGAAGCCGGATGCCACAACAGTGATCACACGGGAAAACATGGAACAGATCGTGTATCCCCTTCCTGTTTCAGATCTCCTGTATGTGGGACGTGCGACAAAAGAAAAATTATATACCTTGGGCATTCGAACGATTGGGGATTGTGCGCGTTTCGATGTTCAGATTCTAAAACGACGTTTGGGTAAATGGGGTGAGTATCTGTGGCGTTTTGCCAGTGGTGAAGATACGAGTCCGGTTTTGGTTCGGGGGTATGAACCTCAGGTCAAATCGATTGGAAACAGTACCACCGCCCCTAAAGACCTCAAAAATCTAGAAGATGTACGCATCATTGCCTATATCTTGGCTGAGAGTGTGGCGGCACGTTTGAAAGAAGCGCATTTGATGGCGTTTACGATTGCCGTTGGGGTACGCGATGTGGAACTGAAAGGGTTCACACGTCAGATCAAGATGGATGAAGCCACGCAACTCAGTGATACGATTGCGGAAGCGGCTTTGGATTTGTTTGCGAAGCATGTGGACTTTGAGCTCCCGTTGCGAAGCATCGGCATCAAGGCCACTGATTTGATCGTGGAGCGCAATCTTGAGCAGATCAATCTGTTTGAGGATCCGTTTTTAAAGCAGAAGAAGATGAATTTGGAAGTGACGATTGAAAAGATTCGGGAACGTTATGGCTTTCAAGCGGTTCAACGCTGTTTGATGCTTCAGGATACCCTTCTAAGTGGTTTCAATCCGAAGCAGGACCATGTGATCTTCCCAGAATCGTATTTCAAGGGGTGAGATAAGTGAAAACCTATGTAGATGTGATCATTCTCAATAGCAAGGAGGGTAAAATCAAACCTCTGGCTATTTTATGGCATAATGGAATTAAATACAGCATTGATAAGATCTCACAGATCACACGGGCTGCTTCAACCATTTCAGGGGGTACGGGCATTCGTTATACCTGTACCATCCAAGGTCAGAGTCGTTATCTCT
>DHGC01000104.1:14040-29722 GCA_002402585.1 Erysipelotrichaceae bacterium UBA4808
ATTGTCTTAACACAGGGCTTGAAACCCATGATTGCTCAATGGGGGCATGTGAAATGGGACAATAAAGGTCGTGTCATCAATGCGCGCAGTGAGACCATCGCATCCTCTCCTTTCTTTGAAAATCATCTTAAGAAAAGACGGTGTTTGATCAAAGCGGATGGTTTTTATGAATGGGATAAAGAAAAAGCGAAACATCTTGTGACAGATGCTTCGCAACAACCTTTCTATATGGCGGGCATTTACGATGAAGAAGGCTGTTTCTCNNTTGATGATTCCAAGCAACCTATTAAACACATATTTAGAAGATGGAGATCAACTTTTGGAAGATTTCCGTAGTCTTAAACAAAATCCATTGAAATGGGTGGATCAATCCATCCAACAACGCTTATTCTAAAGTTTCTGAATGAGCGTTTTTTCTTCAGATGTAAGATTGAAATCAAAGATCTCCAAATTGGCTTTT
Source organism: Erysipelotrichaceae bacterium UBA4808 (assembly GCA_002402585.1). Taxonomy (GTDB): domain Bacteria; phylum Bacillota_I; class Bacilli_A; order Erysipelotrichales; family Erysipelotrichaceae; genus UBA2212. Next base: position 14,501 of record DHGC01000104.1, read on the forward strand.
TGGTTATCCACCTTATGGGACTTAGGTATAACGATCACATTGCGTTCGATTTGATATCGCAAGATGACTTGAGCCCAGGTCTTGCCATATTTAGAACCAATGGAATCCAAGACGAATTTCGCTTCATCACTGACCTTCTTAACGGGTCCCCAAGCTTCCACAAAAACATTGTTTTTCTGACAGAATTCAATGATTTCATCGTTCCATAAGCCGGGATGTGATTCAATCTGATTGACGACGGGTATCAGGGTGCAATGTTTCAATAGATAATCCAATTGATTCACATCAAAATTAGATACCCCAATCGAACGCAACTTCCCTTCTTGAACCAAAGCTTCCAAGACCGTCCAAACACGCACATTATCTTCGTTGTTTTCCAGAGGACGATGTAAAAGATAAAGATCGATCACATCAAGATCCAAAGCCTTCAAACTCTCATTCACAGCTCTTCGAATACAAGCTTCATCCTTGGTATGCAAATCATCCGCAGGTATCTTGGATGTGATGAATAACGTATCACGATCCAAACCAGAACGCTTGATGGCTAGGCCGACAACCCCTTCATTACGATAAGAAATCGCTGTATCGATCAAAGTGTAACCTAAAGCGAAAGCAGATTCCAGTTCAGTTGTGTCATTGTTGATATCACCCATGTAGTCACGGTTGACCTTCCCATAGGTGTTGGTACCTGTTCCCATCACAGGTATGCGTAAACCCTTATTTAGTGTAAATGTTTGCATGCGAATCCTCCATGGGTTCATTGTATACCATCTTCCATTCGATGTCATAATGCATGTATGACAAGACCATTAATATAGGCAATGGGGCTCAATTATGTTAAAATGACAAAGATGAAAAGCACTACACTTAACGTTATAAAAACCATCTTTGTTTTAGCGGTTCTTAGCTTTATGATCGTGGCTGGTATTTTCATATGGAATCTAATTGTAAAGGAACCTGCAATCGAAGATCCGATTGTGAACGATCCTACGGTCCAACAGACTTTCGAGTTTACAGTAAACGAATTCACGCTCTTTGAAATTGAAGAATTTGGCTTTGATTTCATATTAGCCGATATCCATGTCAAGAGTAATAAACCCATCAATATCTCTCTCAGTCATTTCACAACCAGTGAAAACATTCAACTGAATAGTGTCGATCAGTATCTGGGTCGCATCGAACAAGCTGGGTATACCTTTGGGGATTATGAATTGGTATTCTCACTCTACTCGTCGAATGCAGAGATGGATGGACTTCTCTTTATCCCAATCGTTAATACTGAAATCACAGCACTTGATGTGAATATCAATCTCTATCCGAGCAGCATCTTATCGTTTGATTTGAATAATCCCACGAATATAGGTACCAAATCTTTCCTCGGCATCAGTGAAACAGGTTTGGAACCTAACACAGCTGCTAACATGACTGTACTCAATAAGACGACCGTTAGTCCAACAGAATTCTATCAACTGGACGCGAATGGCAATCGTGTTGAGGCAAGTTTTACTTCACAATCACAAATCGTCGCAATCAAAATCAAGATTGAGAATAAACTCAGTGAATCCTTTAGAATCACAAAGGCGCTCATCAAGAATGGTGGAACCCTCTATGATGCGGTGGATCACTCCTATCTGATCGATGGGGCAACAAACTTAAGCAATGTCTATATCAGTGATACCGTAGAAGGTTATCTCTTCTTTGAAGTCTTAGGGGATGTCGATTTATCTACGTTCACTGAAGCTCAAATTTATCTTTCTGTCTCTGACGACAAATATTATCCACTTTCACTTACAGGTAATTAATGAAACGTATATTCATCTTTCTTATCACACTTTTACTCGTATTGGTCCAAGCGGAAGCTTGGACGATTACGTATGCAGCATCAAATGTTCCTGTTGCTTGTACTGTAAATCAATATAGTGTTGATCGCATTACGGGTAAAGATCAGTTTACCAATCTTGGATGTTTCAATGAAACACAGTTCCAACAAGCTTATGATTTCATGTTAAGTGAAGCTGCAAAAGCCCCGAACGTTGTTATTCGACATGAAGAATCCTACAGTCCAATGAATATCGTAGCGGCTGATCGTGCAATGGCTTATTCACAAAATCATACTTATCTATATTCAGAAACAATTAATATTTGGAAAGATAAAGCTCAAACAGTACCGTATACATACATTAGCCAAGCTAACCCCCTTTACTACTATAACACTCAAATTAAATCAAAGTCTCCTTCTGAAGTTATCAAGCCTTCAGATCTTGTCGCTGAAGTTGAAGTCAATGGAGCTCGTGGATTCATTCAAATAAATGGAATTGATATCATCCCTTTGATTTATGTCGAGAATCGCATCAACAATTGGTACATTAGTTTTACGACCCGAAGTTCACTAGACAACAGCTATACTGGGCATATCATTCGCCCAAACATCACTCAATATAAAGTTGCGGATGTCACAAGCACTACGAAAACTGGAAATGTCACAATAAAACAAATTTCCGTTCAGGTGGATACAGCCTTGTATGTCAATACTTATTCGTATGGTGTTGCCCCCGATTGGTTAACAAATGGCACTTATTATAGCCCCAATGGCATCGTCTTTTATACAGATATGGATTTGAAAAATCCTGTCATGGTAAATGGTGTCGTAGGTCGATATTATAATTATTATGATTTTTTGAATCTTAGAACAGTCACACAATATACTGAAGCGGAACTAAATGAATATTTTAACTATTATTTTTCCGTGAATAAGCTCGATCCAAATTCGAGTGTCATGAAAGATAAAGGAAGTGCGTTCGTAAATGCTCAGAATACTTATGGAATGAATGCCTTGATGATCTACTCAATGGCAATACATGAGAGTGCTTATGGTACAAGCAGTTATGCGGTGAATCGCTATAATCTTTTTGGTTATGGAGCATATGATAGCAATCCGGACAGTGCTTATACTTTTAATAGTGTCGAACAGTCTGTAGACGAACATATGGGTATCAACCTTAGGCATTATCTTGATTACAGTAACTACAATGCTACAGCAAACAGTTCCCTTTTCTATGCTTCAAACATCGGTACAAAAGGTGCTGGCATTAATACGCGCTACGCTTCCGATCCTTGGTGGAGCATTAAAATCGCTGGTTATGCATTTCGAATAGATCGGTATTTAGGACTCAAGGATTTGAATCGATATCAGATCGCAATACTGAAAACTGATGCTGTTCGTTCAGTTTACACAAATACGAATCTAAATACTGTACTATACTCAATCAATGATAGAGCTACGAATTATCCCTTTACAATTTCCGCTACATCTGGAGATGTACTATATGTTCCATCAACAAATCCTATATCAAATGGTACAGTAATCACTGCTTCTACTGCTGGGTTAGTACCATACAATACTGCGACTTCTATTGGGCTTATTAATCGAAATCAAGTTGATTATGTTAATACACCTAGCATTAATCCTGTTGTAGTCAATGGAGAAGATGTTTTGCTAACTTATGTAACTAATTGGGATTGGCAAGGTAATAATCTATATGTCAAAGGATGGGCAGCATTAAATCAAACTAATATGAATCTTGGAGAAGTAACTCATCAAGTAAATGTCGTAAATTTAAATGACGAGACACAGAAGTATACATTTAATATGAATATTGCTAGCGCAAACTATGTTCTTAATCTTGGAAATGGATTCGATTATACAAAAGCATGGTTTGATGGCACAATTGATGTCACATCACTCCCTGAAGGTAATTTTAGATTTGAGATTGTGACTAAGAGTGGAGATACTAGTGGCCTCTCCGTCCTCAGTAACTCAACAATTGATGCTCCTAGAACACCTGTAAAAATTGCTGAGAATGGATACTACTATAGAGTTTCTTTCAACAACACACGTCGAATGCGGTTTGAATTAGCAAAAGAATTAGGAATAACTGTCGAAGGATTATCACCTTTATTACCTTCTAGATTCAACTCAACATCTTATTTTACAGAGTTCACAACCAAAGAAAATTTAGAGAATAAGATATTAATTGATTTAAAAGGTATAGCGTTTATACAAAATGCATCTACGGGTCCAAATGATCAGGTTAAACATCAACTACTACTACTTTCCTCAACAGGTTTACAACAAACTTATGACTTAACAACATCAACTGGTCCGTATAACTTATCAAATAGTGGATATGACTATAGCTTTGCATGGTTTACAGGCATTGACATTGATATTTCTTCGCTTCCAAATGATACCTATCGCATCTTCGTTGTGACCACGACAAAAGACTATAAAGATCTTGTAGAAGTAAGAGATTTATTAATCGTCAATGATCAATCATTCGAAACGAGCACAAAGAATTTACAGTTGCGCCAGAATGCTAATGTAAGAAGACGATACTCATTAACAATTACTGACAAAGTAGTTGCTACACCATAAAAATTAGATAAGGAATGTCAAGGATAATTGAGGATTCTTTCATTTCAAGATCAATTTGAGAAGTTCCCATGACGAAAAGAGTCTTTTATCAATTAAGATTTTGTGCTATTGTCTAATTAGATAGAGTAGACTTCGCCGGATTGGTATAAACTTTAAATAATGCGAAGCAGTTTAGCACAACCGGCAATCTTAGCAGACTTATTGGGATGAGTCTGCTTTTTCTTTTGGACGTACATTTTAATTGGGTGATCGGTGGATACTTGAATACTGATTCCAATGACTTGATAGAGGATTGCCCTGAGATAGCAATTGCCCTTCTTACTGATGCCTAGATGTTTCCCATCCTTCTGACCCGATTGATAAACAAGCGGATCCAGGCCGGCATAGGCAATGAGTTGACGGTTGTTTCTAAACCGTGAGAGATCTCCAAGTTCCGCAATCAAGCGTACCGCCAAGAGTGGTCCGATTCCAGGAATGCTCTTAAGCTGCTTGTAAAGCGGAAATTTCTCAACCATGACCGTCATCTGTTCAATGATGTGGTTTCGCTCTAGTGTGTAGAATTTGATCTGCTGTATGAATAATCTCAAGATTTGTGTGTCCACGCTCTCAGAGGACGTTCCAGGCACACAGTTCTGACAGTAGCCCTTTAATGCTTGAGCGACCTGCTGCGCTCTACCAGACTGGAGTCCATCCTTGATAAGACGATGCTCGATGGCATCGGAACGCTTATGAAGAATGAGCTCTGGATGCGGATAAGCCTCAAGTAGATTGAGGGTATACGTTGTATAAACATTGTCAAAACAGTCTTCAAACCGTGGAAACAGGATGTCCAACTTTTCTTTGAAATGCACCTTGCACGTAACCATCAACTTCGTCAAGGCTTGATAACTACGATCCAGCTGAAGGAGTTCATAATACACTTCAGCAGAGTTGGGACTGAGATGCATATCTCCATCGTAAAAGAGTCTTGCCAAGGACTTGGGGTCCGCCTTATCGCTCTTGGGAATACGAATGCCACTGTTCTTTCGATGCTTGGCCGCCAAGAGCGGACTGACTTCACACTGGGGATAATGCTTATCCTTGAGGTAGCGCTTCAAGGGACGATGGTAGATGCCTGTGGTCTCATAGATGAAGATGGGTAGACTTCCTTCCACGGTGTTCAAACGATTGTACAAATCATCCAAGACATTGAATCCCTCCCGATCATGAAGGATCTCAATCGGTTTTTGAACCAACTCATCCTTGGTGGCGTAGGCACAGACATGACTTTTGCCTTTAGATACGTCGATTGCGATACAAGACTGTGTGCTGTTCATCGCACAACTCCTTTCCGGCATGCTTGACGACAGGTTGCGTCCTCTCTCCATCCTTCATTCTATTTTCGTGTGTGATGTAGGGTCATCTAGGATGCCCGAATTAGATCTAAGTAGATTCAAAAGGATGGAAGAGGATGGAATCATTTTTTTTGGTGCGATCTTGAAAACCTTAAGTCGCTAAAAGAGCAATTACTTCTCATCCTCAACCCCATCTTCATGCTAAAACAAAAGGTCAGAAGAATCACCTGTTCTTCCGACCAAATCAAGATGTCGTTCCATTTATGAAGCAAATGGAGAAACAAAGAGTCAAAGCCCTACGGTGACGTCCATCTCACCCTCATTCTATGACTTTCAAGTCAGAAGATTCAAGATTTTCTTCTAACTTTAATATACGAAAAGAGAACTCATTCAAACAAATTTATGTATGAGTTCTCTTTTTGTGTATCAATTATCTGAAATACTAACGCTAACAGTTGATGAACAACTTATTGTTCCAGGACCAGGACTCTGACTTACAACCAGACCTGCTCCAACACCAGCAGAAACCTTAGTAAATGATGAGCCAAGATTACAACCAGGTTTACTACCTAGGAAACTTTTTATCTTGTTAACAGAATCATCATAGCTTGTTGATGTACCAACTATACCAGCAAGATGAGGCAAATCGAATGTTGGTTCTGGACCATCAGAAACTACTACATTGATAGTTGTATTCGCAGCAACAACAGTACCTGAACTAAGACTCTGAGAAATAATAGAATTTGCGGGGATACTAACATGATACTGTCTTCCAGTAGTGTTAAAACTTAGCTTAACTCCTGTCGGAATTGGACTTCCTACATAATAACCAACAGTAACACTCTCACCTTTTGACAATGTATAGCTAATTGTTGACCCAATGCTTATCAAACCAGTTGTATGCGTAATTACCCCACCTGAGCCGATACTTGAGTTAAACTCTTCACCAGACTTTGAAAGATTCAAGTTAGCCCCTTTAGTATTTAAACTATTAATGTGAGCCTGAAGATTAGATAATGACTGACCCGCATAACTGTTTACTGTAGGTTTTCCGATTGAAACATTTAATGTAATCGATGTTCCAGAGTCTACTTTAGTACCAGCTGCAATAGATTGCTCAACTACTGTTCCAGAAGCACTATTACTGTATACTTCTACTTTATTAAGTCTTAAACCTTCTTGAACATTAGTATTCGTTGTGCCTTTATATGTCGCAACCACGACCCCTTCACCCTTGGATACAGACGCTTTAATGGTTGTGCCTGGGTTGATGTCTCCACTTGAAGGTGTTTGACTGATGAGCTGTCCACTTGCAGTGGTTGTACTGTAATCTTGTGTGGAGGTAACTTTTAAGTTCGCTCCCAATTTATTCTGCTCACCTACCCAAGCATTGAGCTGACTCAGTGTCTTACCGGTGAAATCCGATACACTGATTTTGCCTAAGGATAACGTCACATTGACTGTAGAGCCATTAGGAACACGTACAGAAGCATTTGGACTCATGCTAACTCCAACATCCTTATTCTGAGTAGCGTTGTAGGAGAAGCTATAATTGACCTTCAAGCCATTATCTGAAATAAACTTATCAATGGTACCCTTTGTCTTACCAACAAAGTTCTCTAACACAACCCCAACACCCAAAGACATCTTGAAAGTGATACTACTTCCATCATAAACTTGCGTATTTGCAGCTTGGGATTGACTGATCACTTTACCCGCCGCAACCGTATCGTGGAACTCCTCGACGAAGTTCGCTTTGATGTTATTTGTCGACGACCAAGTTGAGATTTGTTGGCGTGTGTACTCTGTAAAATCAGGAACACTCACCGTCATCAACTCATCCCTTGATCCAGTCGATACTGTGAACTTGATCGGTGTCTTACGTTGAATCGATTCCGCATCGATGTTTTTCTTAATGTAATATGCAGACTGTACGACATCACTCTTCTCAAAAAGAATCTCAGCAGCCATCAATTTATTTTCTTCAATAAAAAGTTGAATCTCACCAATATCCTTACCCGTAAAATCAATTAGATTCACGAAAACCTCCGGATCCGGTCCCTTAGACAGCACCACATTGATCGTTGAACCCGCATACAAGCGTTCCCCAACCATCGAACTCTGCGAAATAACCATACCGGCTACGATATCCTCACTGTATTCTTCTGTCGTTTTTATTTGAATATCATTCTCTTGGCCCCAAGCCAAAAGCGCATCCGATTCCATGCTTCTGAAATCAATGATGCGAATCGGTGTCTCAATACTGAGATTGCGTTGCATAGAAAAACCAAACAACACGGATAAGCTGAGCACCAAACTAATTAAGAGTAGATTGACTTTACTTTGATAGAATTTCATATGTATTATTTTAGCACAAATCTTTACATCAATCGGAAGATATCTTGCATCGTCACAAAAGCCATTAGAAGCAACAACATCCCCATACTGACCATCATCAAAGCCTGTTCGATCTTCTTACTCATTGGTTTCTTGAAGATCCATTCATAAAGCGTTAAGACAACACGCCCCCCATCCAAAATGGGTAAAGGCAATACATTAAAGACTGCCACATTGATTGACAATAAACCCATAAGATAGAGAATATTGATAAAACCATATGAAGCTTGTTGGGCAGTGACCTGATAGATCCCAATCGGACCACTCACCGCATTCAAGCCAATGCCACGAACCAATCGCGACAAGGTGAAGACCATGTCATCCACGGTAGTCTTCACTTCTTTGAACCCATAACCAAACGCCTGATATGCATTGATTTCAACCGCCGTAGCAGCTGGAATCTCAAGACCTAAGAAATAACGGTTTTCTTCTTCAATAAAGGCAGGTTGAACCGTTATGTCCAACAACGTACCCTTACGATCGACCGTAAACGTCGTCTCATCGGTATACATTTGAATGTAAGTGATGATTTCATAGAAATCTTCAGGTACGATGGTAGTCCCATCCATAAACGTGATCTTAACGATTTCATCCCCTTGGACAAACCCTGCTGCTTCAGATGGTGAATCCGCAACGATACCACTGATGATGGGCTTTGGTGCTTCCACCGCATACCCCTGAACCATATAGATGCCAATAAAGATGACTGAAGCTAAAACGAAGTTCATAAAGATCCCCGCCAACATCACAATCATCCGCTTCCAAGGCTTGATGCCTAGAATACTTCTTTCAAAAGAAATATCGGTATCAACACCCTCTTCCCCTGCCATGGATACAAAACCACCCAAAGGAAAAGCACGAATGCTGTATTCGGTCTCTCCAAACTTCTTACTAACGATTTTAGGACCCATCCCAACCGCAAACTCTTTACAATACACATTGAAGAGTTTAGCCGTTATGAGATGTCCAATCTCATGGATCAAGACGATGACCCCTAAGACAAAGACGAAATAGAGAATATTTGTCATGAAAGCTCCTTATGTTGATGCAACACATATGTTTTAACATTCGCATCCAATTCAACCATTTGTTCAATGTTTAAATGCGATGTATAGGGGAAATGATTCAAACAATCTTCTATGATTGTTTCAATGCTAAGATACTTGATTTCATTACTTAGAAATAGTTGAATGGCTGCTTCATTCGCCGCATTCACCACACACATCCGATTTCCACCTTGTTTCGCAGCTGCGATGATCATCGGAAACAGAGGATAGAAATCCGAATCCAAGGCTTTGAAATCCAATTGTGATAATACATTAAAATCCAAGCCTTTCGTATCCAGTGTCAAACGTTCTGGACCACAGAGTGCATACTGTATGGGAACACGCATATCGGGTGTACCCAATTGTGCCATGATGGAGCCATCGATGTATTCAACCATCGAATGAATGATGCTTTGTTTATGCACAATCACATCGATCTGCTCATAAGGTAGATTGAATAAATGATGTGCTTCAATGACTTCGAATGCTTTATTCACAAGGGTCGCGGAATCGATGGTGATTTTCTTACCCATCGACCAATTGGGATGACATAAGGCATCTTCAACCGTCACTTCTTTAAGCTCTTCACGCGTTTTATCTCTAAATGAACCCCCCGAAGCGGTAACGATCAATCGCTTGATCGCTTTGGGGTCATTGCCCTGAAGTGCTTGTAGAATAGCAGAATGCTCGGAATCAATCGGTCTGAGATTGATTTGATGTTCATGGACTTTTGCCATGACCATCTCCCCCGCCACAACCAAGGTTTCCTTATTCGCTAAAGCAATATCTTTCTTTGCCTCAATCGCCTTCAGGGTCGGGACCAGACCTGCAAACCCAACCAAAGCATTGACCACGACTTCGGCTTCATTTAATTCTGCTAACTTAATAAGGCCCTCGCTACCAAAGGCAAAAGCTTGGTTCGGATAGAACAGAGCCAATGACTTCGCATCAAACTCATCCTGGACCACAACCAAAGCATACTGATGACTTTTTAAATGTTCAAACAACCAAGGTATGTTATGACCCACACTGATGCCCAAGCATTGCAAGGCAGTTGGATGTTGCTTTACGACATCCAAAGTCTGCGTGCCAATCGAACCACTGGCGCCTAAGATTACAATTTTTCTCATTTTACATCCACAACATCAAGAGCACATAGAACGCCATCAACGTAAACAACAAACTATCGATTCGATCCAAGACACCCCCATGGGCAGGGAAAATAGTCCCAAAGTCTTTGATCTTATAATGACGTTTGATCGAACTGAACGCCAAGTCACCGATTTGAGAGATAATGGGAAGCAACAAGCTGCTGACGATCATCATGTTGAAAGGCAAACGTTCCACCAAGAAATATGCGAACACCAAACCTGAAAGCGCCCCAAGGATCCAACCCCCAATTGAGCCTTCGATGGTCTTCTTAGGCGAGATGCGCTCATTCAATTTNNAAGATAAACCAACTCGATGCGACCATAACTAACCGTTAAGAAGACCGAGCGTAAGGCTGTTGTTAATAGAATGATCATGGTAAAGATATACGTTAAATCAAGCGGTGTGAACCACTCGAAACTAATGGTCAACATGAACAATGCGATCATCAATAAGATGAACGCTAAATAAATCATATCAAAATCCAAACCGGCAAAGATGAGTATCAATCCAATCATGATGAAATAAAGCCAAATGGGCCATACATCCTTCTTAACGGCATACATCTCATAAAGTGATGTCATAATGAAAAAGAAAACAACGATGCGAAATGGCCAGCCCCCATATAAAAATGTTGGCAATACAACCGCAATGATCGCTAAAGCCGTTAAAAAGCGTTGTTTCATCAAAGACCTCCGAAGCGTCGATCACGCTGAGTCGCATCCAAGACCAATGTTTTAAAATGATCCCCTGTTAATTCCGGCCATGCTAAGGGTTCAAAAATCAACTCCGCATAAGCCAACTGCCATAAGAGAAAGTTGGATAGGCGTTGTTCACCCGAAGTGCGGATACACAAATCCACAGTGGGATAATCCTTGGTCATCAAGAATCGTTCAAAGATTTCTGGACTTAAATCCTTACTTATTATACCATTAACGACAGCTTCATGATACTTTTGCGCAGCTAAGATAATCTCACGCTGGCCCCCATAATTCATCGCAAAACACAAGATCATTCCTGTATTTTTTGAAGTTGTTTGAATCGCACGCTCCAAGACCTGTCGTGTTGAATCTGGAAAAGCCTCCAGTTCACCAATGGTTTGAATACGGATGTTCTTCGCCATCAGTTCCTTCAAAAACTTATTGAAGAAGACATCCGGTAACTTCATCAAATAGTCCACTTCTTCTTTTGGACGTTTCCAATTCTCCGTCGAAAAAGCATACAAGGTCAAAACCTCAATGCCTAAATCATTCGCCGCAATCGCAATCTCACGTACCTTCTCACTGCCTTGAAGATGTCCGAACGTACGTTGTTGGTGCTGAGCTTTAGCCCAACGTCCATTGCCATCCATGATGATGGCCACATGTTTGAATCCCATGGTCTTCCCCCTTACAAAAGAAGCTCACAAAGTGAGCTTAAACGGTCATGATATCCTTATCTTTTGCTTTAATCATCTCTTCAACGATCTTGATATGTTCATCCGTCAACTTTTGAACCTTATCCAAAGCTTCCTTTTCCATATCTTCACTCAATGCATCATCTTTTTTAATGTGATCATTCGCATCACGACGGATATTGCGAAGATCAACCTTCGCTTCTTCCCCATGTTTTGCGACTTCTTTCGTCAATTCCTTACGTGTTTGTTCAGTCAAAGCTGGAACCAAGATGCGAATCACTGAACCATCGTTGGTTGGATTGAACCCCAAATTCGCAGCCTGAATCGCATGCTCAATGGCACGTAGACTTGAACTGTCATAAGCCTTGATGACCATCTGACGACCTTCTACGACATTGATGCTCGCAATCTGACTGATCGGGGTCGATGTTCCGTAATAATCGATGTGGACATCGGCTAATTGAGTAGGATTCGCACGACCGGTACGAATGGTACTGAAGTGATGTTCCAACTTCTCAATGCGTTTCGCCATTTTTTCTTTAGCAGCGTCTAAATGTGCTTTCATTTTAATTCTCCTCTTTTGATATTATTGTACCAATATTTCGGTCAATTACAGCTTTTTTTATATTTCCATTTTGATTCATGTTAAAGACGATCAAATCGATGTTGTTATCTGCACACATCGTAATGGCCGTATGATCCATGATTTGCAGATTGCGTGTGATGACCTCACGATAGGTCAAGTGATCATAGCGCTTCGCATTCGGATTCACTTTAGGATCCGCATCATAAACACCATCCACACCATTCTTTGCCATTAAGATGACATCGGCACCGATTTCAGATGCACGCAGTGCAGCGGTTGTATCGGTTGAAAAATAAGGACTGCCTGTACCGGCCGCAAAAATGACGACACGGCCTTTTTCAAGATGGCGGATCGCACGACGAACAATGAACGGTTCGGCAATCTTACTCATCTCAATCGCAGTTTGCACACGTGTGATGACACCGTGTTTCTCAAAGACACCTTGGATGGCAATCGAGTTGATCACCGTTCCCAGCATGCCCATGTAGTCGGCTTGAACACGATCAATGCCCATTTGTTCCGCAAACTTGCCTCGGATGAAGTTACCACCCCCGACAACAATCGCAACTTGAATGCCCATCTCGGTGATTTCTTTGACTTCATTGGCGATTCGAGCCAAAACTTCCGCATCAAATCCATTACTGGTTCCAGCAAGCGCTTCACCACTGAGTTTTAGTAAGATTCTGTTGTACATGCTGCCTCCCTTTTAAGAAAAGGACACAAATGTGTCCCTTAATGAATTACTGACCAAACGTTTGATTTAAAACTTCTTCAGCAAAATTATCCGCTTTCTTCTCGATGCCTTCACCGACAGCGTAACGTACAAATGCCAATACTTCAGTCTTAGCTGCCTTTACGACATCCGCAACTTTCTTATCTTGATCTTTAAAGAACAATTGATCGACTAAACTGCTATCTTGCAACGACTTGCTTAAACGTCCTTCCAAGATACCCTTCAAGACGCCCTCTGGCTTGCTAGCCAAAGCTTCATCGTTCTTGATGATTTCCGTTTGAATCTTACGTTCATGCTCAATGAAATCAGCCGGCATATGATTACGTGAAATGAAGCTCGGATTCATCGACGCAACTTGCATCGCCATATCCTTCGCCACATCCGCATCATCCGTAGCACTCAACTTCGCAATGACAGAGATCTTGCCACCCATGTGTACATAGGAACCAAAGACTTCCGCATCGGTTTTTTCCATGACTTCAACACGACGCAACGTGATCTTCTCACCAATCGTCGCAGTCGCATCCACGACCAAGGATTCAACGGTTTTACCATTGACTTCCAAAGCTAATGCTTCATCAAGATTTTTGACAGAGCTGTTGACCAAAGCATCGCTCAAAACACTTAACAATTCCAAGAATTGTTCGTTCTTCGCAACAAAATCGGTTTCTGAATTCACTTCAAATACAACGGCACGATTGCCATTCACGACCGCTCTCGTCAAGCCTTCAGCCGCAACACGGTCAGCTTTCTTCGCTGCTTTCGAAATCCCTTTTTCACGCAACCAGTCGATTGCTTTCGCAATATCGCCATCGGTTTCAGTTAAGGCTTTCTTGCAGTCCATCATCCCTGCGCCCGTCTTGTCTCTTAATTCTTTAACTTGTGCTGCTGTGATCATTATTCACTTACCTCTTTTGTTTCAACCTTTACTTCTGCAGGAGCTGCAGTCGCTTCAGTTTTTTCAGTTGGACGGGGGGTGTATTGTTTGAAATCACGTTTTGGACGATCGCCACCTTCACGATTACGATCGTAAGGACGACGACCACTGCGTTCATCACGTTGGCGACGTTCTTCCATACGTTGACGACGACGACGTTCATTTTCTTCATTTTGTTGGTTGACATTGATGATGACATCACTCATGGTAATATCCTTTTCAAGATCTTGTTCTTGGTGAGCATAAGTCAAGATGCCCCCCTTCGCTTCTACAATCGCATCCGCCATCAAGCTGACCATGATTTTGATGGAACGAATCGCATCATCATTTGCAGGGATACCATAATCGATCATATCTGGATCGGCATTGGTATCGGTGATTGCGAAGACAGGGATGCCCAATTTCTTAGCTTCCAAAACCGCATTGTAATCTTCTGTTGGATCAACAACAAAGACCGCATCCGGTACTTTCTTCATATCTTTGATTCCACCCAAGAAATTTTCTAAACGGGCTTCTTCTTTTTTGATTTGTGCGATTTCCTTCTTAGGATAAACAGCTAAAGTTCCAGCTGCTTCCATTTCTTGGATATCCAATAAACGTTTGATACGTTTTTGAATGGTTCTGAAGTTTGTCAAGGTTCCACCCAACCAACGTTGGTTGATGTAGAAAGCACCACTCCGCAATGCTTCATCCAAAACGATTTGTTGAGCTTGCTTCTTGGTTCCTACGAACAAGACTTTGCCATTCTTTTCAGCGATCGCACGCATTGCTGCATACGCATCATCCAACTTTTCCAAAGTCTTTTCCAAGTTGATGATGTAGACCTTATTCCGCGCTGTGTAGATATAAGGCTTCATTTTTGGATTCCATTTCTTGGTCTGATGACCGTAATGGGTTCCGTGTTCTAATAACTTCCTCATCGATACGACTGACATAATTATTCCTCGCTTTCCGTTAGTCCTCCACTCGTTCTAACACGATTAACTCAAAAATGAGCACGGAATCGTGAATCCCGGGTGTGTGAAGTGCATCCCTAAGATGCCATTCAATAATATACCATAGCCAAACCTAGATGACAAGCACTAAGTCACTTCTTCGCACGCTCAAATGCCTTTTTATAACTCGCTTTTAACCGATCTAAGGTCACATGCGTATAGATCTGAGTGGTGGATAGATTCGCATGCCCCAAAAGTTCTTGGACCATACGCA
>DHGC01000011.1 GCA_002402585.1 Erysipelotrichaceae bacterium UBA4808
GCGACAAATGGCATGCCTCAGGCTTCTGCGGCTAAGCGATCTAGGATGGAATCACCCAGATACACCGCATCTTTGACATCAATGCCTAACAATTCGCAACACCATATCAAAGGTTCTGGATCGGGTTTTTGCTTATCACAATCATCCGCTAAAACAGCAACTTCAAAAGTGTCGATCAGTGCCAAACGCTTGAATTCGATTTCATATTGTTGGCGTCGTTTGGAACTGACAATCCCAAGACGATAGCCCCTTTCATGAAGGGTCTTGGTCATCGTGATGACGCCGGGGTAGGGATTTGCTTGATTGGGAAAGGCACGAACTTTTTGAACCCAACGGGTATAGGCTTCCTCTGTGTTTTCAATCCCGAATTCATGCATCACCTGCATGCCAGGGTGGGATGCATAGCGAAGGATGCTTTGGCCATCTTCATTTTTGAAGCCCAGTTCATGGACCAATTCCAAAAGTGTGACCATATTCAGTCGGAGGGTATCTAAAAGTGTCCCATCAATGTCGAAGAGCAGTACTGGCTTCATTGTTCAAGTTCGCCAAACAGGATGACATAATTGTGTCCATAGACTTTGGCACAGTTTGGACAGAAGGTATAGATGTTGGGTTTTGGAGTACCTTGTGCTTTCAAGGCTTCACTAAAATCTTTGTGCCATTTGCCCATTTCTTTAAAGTCGCCATCGTAGACCTTGGCAAGATATCGGCCTTGGATGACTTTATCGTCATAGTGGGCGACAGGACCCTTAGTGATGAAATGATGTTCACACTTAAAAGGGCTGACATCTTGGGATAGGATCAGATAACGATCCGTGATCTCTTGACCACTGGCTTCGATGTCAGCTTGGGTTTTGGTTAAGACCTTATCCATGTTCAAAGGAACATAGGCAAGGCGCTTGGTGTTGCTTGTGATGAAATGCAAGTCACTGAAATCAAAGATTTGACTCTCGTAGTGTTCAGGATGAAAGACGGGGCAACAGCCTGTCCCCTTGTCTTCTTCTAAAACGGGTGGAATGGAGTGATGGACGTGTGTCATAACGTTATCCTCTTTATACCCACATTGTACTGCGAACCTCGATTTTATTCATCCATTTGTGTGAAATGGTTTTATAATAGAGGCTATGAAATGAGGTTTTTATGATCCGCACTGCCACTCTTGAAGATACACGCTTCATACTTGAAATCTACGCGCCTTATGTTTTGAATACCTGCATCACCTTTGAGACGGAGGTCCCCTCCATCACTGAGTTTGAACAACGTATCCGAACCATTCAAAAGACGTTCCCCTATCTGGTATTGGAGGAGAATGGCTCTATCGTGGGCTATGCCTATGCGACGAAGTATAAGGAGCGTTCTGCTTACGATTGGACGGTTGAGACGAGTGTTTATCTTCGTGAGGATGTCCAAGGTAAGGGCTATGGTAAAGTGCTCTATACAGCCTTGGAAGACGCATTGCGAGCACAAGGCATCGTGACAATGTTGGCTTGCATCACTTACCCCAATGATTCCAGCATTGCGTTCCATAAAAAAATGGGCTTTGAACATGTGGCCCATTTCGAGAAACTCGGTTTTAAATTCAATCAGTGGCGAGACATCGTATGGATGAAGAAAGTCATCAACCCTTACTTTTAGACCCCAGCATTTCCGCGAGTCACACGCTTAACGTAGTATGAAAATTTATTGGATGTATAATCATTTAATTGCGCAATCATTTAATTACTTAAACTGCAAATGAATAGATTTTATTTGCAGTTTAATGATTGAATTGCAAATAAATATGGCTTATAATCAAAATACAGGTAAAACTGAGGACATATGCTATGGAAAATCGATCTGGAATGAAAGTCAAAATTGGTAGTGGTCAAAGTGAATATCATTGCTTTGTGCCATCTCCTCTTCCACCAACTAACCCAAGTTTACACTATGATGACGAGATGATCTTCTTGATTTCTGAGGCCAATCGTTATATCGGTCGTTTGGATGAAGTTACAGACACGTTAATATCGCCAAGTTTTTTCATATACATGTATGCCCGTAAGGAAGCCGCATCATCTTCCCAAATTGAAGGGACGATTGCGACTTTTTCTGATTTGATTAAAGCTGAAGCAGGTATGTCTGACGAAGTACCCAATGATGTTAAAGAGATTGAGAACTACGTCAAAGCAACACGTTATGGCTTTAAACGTTTGGAATCCTTACCGCTTTCACTCAGATTTCTAAAAGAGATTCACCTCATACTAATGGACGGTGTTCGTGGCGAACACAAGACACCTGGTGAATTCAGAAGATCACAGAATTGGATTGGTGGATACTCCATCCACTCAGCAAGTTATATTCCGCCATCTCTAGAATATATGAACGAATGTTTATATCGCTTTGAATCATTCTTACATGAAGAAAATCGAATCTCTCCCCTTGTGAAAGCAGCTTTGATTCACAGTCAATTTGAAATGATTCATCCCTTTTTGGATGGAAATGGTCGCGTTGGTCGTCTTCTCATTGCCTTCTACTTGGCATCGAAAGACATTTTACACAAACCAACCTTGTACTTATCTAAATTCATCAAGAGACATCAACAGACCTACTATAATTGCTTATACAACATCCAAGCTAAGGGTGACTATGAGAGTTGGATTAAATTCTTTTTAGCAGGCGTTATTGAGACGTCTCAAGAGGCGGTAGAGATTGCTCGAAAAATCGTTATTCTAAAAGAAGAGGATCTGAAGAAAATCCACGCTATGGGTCGAACAAGTTCCAATGCCCTCATTATTTATGAAGGACTTTTTGATAATCCATCGATCAGTATTGAAGAAACGTCTAACAAGCTGAACATAAGCGTTGCGACAAGTGGTCGATTACTTGAAAGACTATGTGAAGAAGGTATCTTATCTAATTTAGACAATCGTAAACGAAACAAAGTGTTTATTTACAAAAAGTATATCGATATCTTTAGTGCTGAATAAGGATTTATTCTTTCGAGCATTTTGATTTAAATCATACATTTTGAGACAGATTATTATTGGAAGATCAAATCGATACATTAAAACTTTTTAGCGGCATGCGCCTTTTCATCCAAATGATTTAAACATGCTACTTCATCAAAAAAACGGGTTATTTACAGGTGGCCCATTTTGAGAATCTTGGTTATAAAATCAATCAGTGGCTAGATATCGTATGGATGAAGAAAGTCATTAACCCTTACTTTTAGACCCCAGCATTTCCGCGAGATAAGAAACCAAGAGTTGATTCAAACTCACACCCTCTTCACCTGCTCTCATCACCAAGTGTTGATGCATCGACTTAGGAATGCGCAAAGCAATCTTACCATTACAATCATTATAATCAGAGGGTTGAGGAACTTCCTCACCCTTTTCTTTGACAAACGCTAAGTAATATTCTAAATTTATCAAGGCATCTTCTAAAGCCTCTTGTGCAGTGTTTCCACCACCACCACACCCGAAAATATCTACAAATTCTGCAATCCATTCTGGTCCTTCTACGGTTTCAACAGTGTACAAGCGCATTGGATAATTCATCGAGATTCCTCCTGTGTTTTTAGCAACGCATTAATCTGCTTGATAT
>DHGC01000069.1 GCA_002402585.1 Erysipelotrichaceae bacterium UBA4808
TCAGTTCATGAAGTCTAAAGAACGAAGAATAACCGGTCCCAAAGTCATCCAAACTGATGCGTATGCCGTGTTGGATCAAATCTGCGCATTTTTGATTGATCAAACTGAAGTCGTTCATCAAGATGCTTTCGGTAATCTCCAACTCAAGCTGCGAAGGCGAGACATCAAAACGCTTCAAAGTATCCATCACGCGTTGAACAAAATCAACTTGTAAGAACTGAACCCCTGAAATATTGACCGCAACCCGTAGGCGCATTGTCGTACGCTGATTCATGGTCGCGACAAACATACAAGCCTTCTCCAAGATAAGTTGACCCAAATCCAGAATCAATCCTTTCTTCTCGGCAATCTCTATAAATTCGACAGGACTGACCTGTCCCAACTGTTTGGAATAGAAGCGTGCCAAGGCCTCAAAACTTCGTATTTCATTCGTCTTGACATCCAACTGTGGTTGATAGTTCAAAGTGAACCGATCTGTCCCAATCCCTTGAATGACTTCACGCAACTCAGATTCAATCTGATGTTCACGCTCAACCAAAGCACTAAACAGTTCCTGATAATACGCAATATGATTGCTTTGATCATCCCGGATCGCATCCACAGTAATACCAAGATTGCGCAATAAATCCGCAATATTTTCAGCTTCTTTATTCAAACGAATGACACCGATATTGGATGAAAGGACGTGTTCCTTGCCATTGATGACAAAAGGACGTGCAATCACACTTTGTATTTTCGCTGTCAGCTCATCGAAGAACGCATCCTTACCCTTCACCAACAAAACAAAGCGATCCCCACTTAAGTGATATAAGGTACTGGTTTCATACAAGATGCCTTTGATGCGCTTGGTCAAGACCTTGATGATGCGATCCCCTTCATCAAAACCATACAACATGTTCACACGTTTGAATTGATTGATGTTGATCATGCATAGACGATACTGATGCCCATCGCGACGTGCCAATAAAATCTTTAAATGCAGTTTCAAGTACTGGGCATTGGGAAGACCCGTTAAGCCATCATAATAGGCATGTAAAGTCAAAGCCTTATTCTTACGATAAATCAGGATAAACGCATAACTGAACGCCGCAAAGAGAAGTGCGATGCCAATCAAAGTGTAATTCATCAATAAGGTCATGAAATAATCATTCTCTTTTGTGGAATGGCCAATTAACAAAGTACCCATCCGATCTTCATCTAAAAAGACAGGGACATAGATGTCATATACATTTCGGTTCCCATTTTGGTACTGACCAAAACTATCTGTATCACTCAAACTCTGAACCAAGACCGGTTCGCTGATCAAGTGTCCAATCATTTCAGGCTTTGAACTGTGAATGATTCGTTGCACATTATTGATGAAACAAACATGCACAACGCCTTCACTCTTCAAAACATCCTTGAACAGGTTGTTCATCTCAAACGCATCCAAGAAATTCTGAACACGCGCTGCGGATAAACCCAATTGAACGATCAGATTGTCATCCAGCTTGAAATAACCATACTTAAACATCTCTTTCGTCACAGTGTTTGGACGAATCTCTTCGATATAATGTTTCGCATCTTTGGACACCAACAAGCGTTTGACTGGATGCCCATCATAAGCTTCCCAACCCAACATGTTATCACTCGAAGATGCTCGAATAACAGCATATTTATTATAGATATTGATTTCATCCACATCCAAATCAACCAAAAGTTGATTCAAATCCAGATTGATATTGTTTTCAACCTCATCCGCAATGATTTGACCCGAAAGATTTAATTTATCCGCCAAGAGTTGATTGACCACATCATCTGCTAAAACCATCTTCGTTAAACTATTCGAATAGCCTTGAGCTAAATTAAAAGACAGCTTGTGCAAGTCGTCCACGTAATGATCTTTGATCTGTCCAATGATGAAAAACGTCAGAAATAGAAACGCTGAGACCACTGCAATGACTGGCACAACGTAATAGCGTATTTTTATGAGTTTCAACTGCATACGACACCGCCTGATCTAAAACATCTTCATTATTGTCCCATATAAATTGCACACTAACAAGGACAAGCATAAAAAAATCGACTTATTTCAGTCGATTTTCACAAGTAAATTCTATGCTTTGATTTTTTCTGCAACACTTAACAAGCGACGGACTTGATGTTCAACAGCAGGACGCACATCTTCAATCATTTTACCATCTTGACCGATTGTGACGCTGGTACCGTATGGGTTACCACCTGCTAAAGCGACCGACGAATCTGTATAGCCTGGAGTTACAACAATCGCACCCCAATGAAACATTGATGTATACAGACTCAAAATCGTGGCCTCTTGACCGCCATGAGGATTTTGCGCAGAAGACATCGCACTGACCACCTTATTGACTGTCTTACCGGTAGCCCATAAGCCGCCCTGAATGTCTAAGAATTGTTTAAACTGTGAAGGTACGTTTCCAAAACGAGAAGGTACCGAGAATAAGATCGCATCCGCCCAATCCAGATCATCCGAATTTGCGACAGGAATATCCTTAGTGGCTTCTTGATTGGCCTTCCAAGGTGCTTGACCATCGATGACGGCTTGTGGTGCCAACTCCTGTACTTGACGTACGCGAACTTCTGCACCTAACTTCAACGCCTCCGCTTCAGCCCACTTTGCAAGCTGCACATTGGAACCGTAGGTACTGTAATAAATAACGGCTAATTTCAAACTCATGAATCTTTCTCCTTATTACTTTTAGTAAGTAATCTAAGCATACAGGAGAAAACAGTTTAGCTCAATCAATATGCTCACTTTTTGTAAGAAAAAAGCAAGCCCTTTTGACTTGCTTATAAATTCTTATCCGCAAAAGCTTGGATGGATTCAAGCGCCTGATTCAACTCGATGCCCATCGTCGTTAACGAATATCGATGATTGCTGTGTTCAATCAAACCTTC
>DHGC01000108.1 GCA_002402585.1 Erysipelotrichaceae bacterium UBA4808
ACACTGAGTGAGAAGATCGTGGCTTTGATGCCAAGGCTGGTGCCGACAACAAATCTGGATAAAGGCATCAGTGCCACAACCAAGATATAGAACGGGATGCTTCGAAAGATATTGATGATGCGATTCAAACCAAGGGATAAAACCGGTTTTGGATAAAGACCATTCTTACCTGTGAGTGTGACCAAGACACCCAATGGAAAGCCAAATACGTATGCAATAAAGCTCGATCCTAAGATGATCCAAAGCGTATCCACAAAACCGGTACTCAAGAGATCATAGAGTTGTGTTGCATTCATGCGTGTTCCTCCAATCCCAAGAGTAAACGTGTGGTTTTGTGTTTTGGATGTTTAAACACATCTTCAACACTGCCCTCTTCAATGAACTTCCCATCTTCGATGACCACCACCTTCTCACATACGCGTTCCACCACATTCAATTCATGGGTGATGATGAGAATCGTTGCCTGCGTCTTCGCATGGATCTCATTGAGCAAGGTCAAGAGTGCGCGGGTCGTAATGGCATCCAAGGCACTGGTCGGCTCATCCAATAAGAGTAAGTCTGGTTCAGTGGCCAAAGCCCTTGCGATGGCGACACGTTGTTTCTGACCACCCGAGAGTTGTGAAGGATAAGAACCTTCTTTACCCTGTAAGCCAACCAATTCGATCAAGCGCTTGATGCGCTCATCGTAGTTTTGTTTTGTTTCACCCTTAAGCGTTAAGGGAAAAGCAATGTTTTCATAGACATTGCGTTGTTTCAAGAGTTGGTTCCCTTGAAAGACAACCCCGATTTTCTGCCGATAGTCACGCATTCGATCATCTCTCGCTTCAAGCAAGTTCAAGCCATCAATCGTGATGGCACCTTCATCTGGCTTCTCCAACAAGCTCAAACAACGTAAGAGCGTTGTTTTACCAGCACCGCTCATTCCGATGATTCCAACCATCTCACCCGCTTCTAAGCGCAGATTGACATTGTCCAGAGCCAAGAGTGAACCATTTGCGGTTTTAAAGGTTTTACTGAGTCCTTTAATTTCGATCATTGTTTCCTCCTATATAAGTAAATATAAAAGCCCCCATCCGAAGGACGAGGGCTTACCCGTGTTACCACCTTTGTTTGTTTATAAATCACTTTATAAACCTTATCAAGTACGCCAGTGACTGGTTCATACTCTAGCGCTTTAACGGGCGCACACGTCATAGCCTAAGGTCACCCCTCGGTATGATGCTCCAAGACCATGTTCAATCCTACCCATCTTACCTCTTGCAGCACTTCGAGGCTCTCTAGAAAGACTTCGCGGATTTACTCTTCTTATCTTCGCATTTACGAATGAATTCTATCAAGCGCAAAATGTCTTGTCAAGAATTTCTTACATTTTGTTTATGAAAACTTTTCGGATGGATTTGATTTATCCTTGCCCAACATTTCAGTGAAAATCTTCACAAGATAAGGATCAAATTGACGTCCACTGTGTTTCTGCAACTCACTCATCGCCGCATCCACACTCAAGCCTTTACGATACGCACGATCGGAGGTCATCGCATCGTAGGCATCCGCAATCGAGATGATGCGTGCATAAATGGGTATTTCGGTTTCCTTCAAGCCCTTGGGATAACCCTTGCCATCCCAACGTTCATGATGCGCAAGGATGTAATTCGCGATTTCTGAGAATTCATTCGCTGCACTCAAGATCTTATAACCGGATTCCGCATGTTTCTGAATCAGAATAAATTCATCATCATCCAGTTTCCCTGGTTTATCCAAGATGGCATCAGGAATCCCAATCTTACCGATATCATGCATCAAACCCGCAACTTTGAGTTTTTGAATCAGCGTGGAATCCAAGCGTAAACGAATGGCCATCTTCTCACAGAGATCACTAACCCGTTTGGAATGTTCCATCTCACGCTTATTCTTCGCGTATAAAGAATTCATGATGATCTCAATGGTATGACTCATCACACTGGTTGAATCACTCAACTTTTCACGATTCAAACGTTCTTCAGCTTTGACCAAGAGCTGTGCGATCGATTGGTGATCATTTTCCATCAAAGCATAGCCAGTTGAGACGGATATCTGGACATCATTCATATTGAACTCGGCGATCTGATCCTTGATATTGCGAATCCAGGCAAGGGTTTTAAAGAGATCGTGTTGTGGTAAAACGACGAGGAACTCACTGCCCCCATAACGGATGGTATGCCCATTATCTGGCGTGTTTTTCAAAAGGATATTCGCGACGCTTTTGATCATCACGTTCCCATGTTCAAAGCCAAAGGCATCATTGAAAAGCTTCAAACCATTCACATCCACAATCACAAAGGCATTCGGCCAGTGTTCAGAAGCTTCGAAGAAGATGAGATGATTTTCAAAGAAATAACGATTCTTACAACTCGTCAATTGATCATGATCATTGAGATACGCCATCATGGCTTCCGCTTCTTTACGATCGCTGATATCGATGATGGTGCTCATAAAGAGTTCTTCATCATCAAATTGAATCGCTGAGAAACTGATGTTTGCCCAGAATTGCGATCCATCCAAGCGGTGGAGTTGTTTCTCAAGCGTGACACTATTGGAGCGATCTTGAACGGTACTGAAGTCCAAACCATAAGGAAGATCCTTCTCACGATGAATGTTTAAGGTTCTTAAACTTTCCCCTTCAAGATGGTTTTGTTTTGCCTTAAAGAGTTTCGCCATAAACGGGTTCGCATAGGTGATCGTGCCATAGCGATCAAAGTAACAGATCCCTATGGTGGCTTGTTCAAAAATGGAACGATGATAGGCTTCTGCTTTTTGCGTGAGACGATGTTGTTCAAGGCGACTGTTTTGAATATCAAAAAGCTTCGTCACCACGACCGTCACAAGGGGTAGAACCAAGACAAGGGGTACGAAGAGTTGTTGTTGCAGATAGGAAGGATCGACCATTTTGAGCAGAACCAAACTTGCATACATCAAGGTATGCAGAAACAAACCATATAAGTAAACAATGGGCAAAGCCGTCGGTTTCTTGAAGCGTTTAAAGGCTAAGGCAATCAAGAAGCTCGCCACGATCAACGCAACCCCATAAAGCATTCCTACCCCACCTAGATACAGACGATATGCCACCAACATGGTCGTCAATAAAAGACTGCTCCTTAAACTAAAGATCAGCGTTACTGCCCCAATCAAAATCGAACGCGTATCAATCAGAATACCAGGAAATGCTTGGTACGGAATGGCCATGATCAGGATACCGATCAAACCAAACAAAAATGCATCGAAGAGTTCTGATGAGCGATTACGTGTTTCTTTATAATGCACGGATACTTGATAGATGATGGTTGATGCCACCAAGATCGCCGCATTATCGAGTAAACTATGGACTGAATTCATCCTGAACTCCTTCTAGTTGGACATCATTAAAAACAAGTCCAACAAAACGACACCAATCGTAGGTATATCGCTTTGAAACGTCAATACTTAAGTCAGCTCTTAAAGTTTATCAAAGGATGTATTATCAAACAATAAAAAAATGCTTTACATTTTATGGATTTCCATTATAATAAATATCATGTGATATATATCATTAGATATTTAAAGGAGAGACATGCCACCTAAAGTCAAAGTAACACAGAATCAAATCATTCTAGCCGCCATGGACATCGTGCGTGAGACAGGGATAGAATCCTTAAATGCACGTGCGCTGGCGAAGCATTTGAAGTGTTCAATCCAACCCATTTTCAAGAATTTTGAGACAATGGGATCTTTGAAGCAAGCGCTCCTTGTGGAAGCACAGAAAATCTACGATGCATACACGCAGAAAGGCATGCTAGAGCCAAATCCCTTCCTAGGGATTGGTTTGGGCTACATTCAATTTGCTCAAGAAGAGAAGAATCTGTTCAAACTGCTCTTCATGACCAATGAGTTCAAACAAAGCAGCTTGATTCAAATCATCAAAGAAGATGAGAACCAAGAAGTGGTTAAGTTGGTGGCTCAACTTAGTGGTTTGAGTCTTGCCCTTTCTGAACAACTCTTCGTCGATGTATGGTTGATCACACACGGAATCGCTTCCATGTGTGCAACGAATGACATCGATCTCTCCTTAGATGAGGTCACTAAGATATTACGCGACGCCTTTGCAGGTTTTAAATACCAACTCTTAAAGGAGAAAGAAACACATGCTTAAATTATTAACGAAAAGCCCGCTGACTCACGCTTTAGCTTGGGTTGGAATCTATGTTGGTAGCGTCAATGTCTTGGATGCTATATCGGCAAGTCTTGGTGTCATGCATCTTGCGACAAGTCTTGGTCTACTTGGATTGTCTCTATTAAGTCTTCTTTATCTCTCTAAAAATAAGTTGTCAAAGCGTTTTGGGTTGAATGGTGTCAAAAGAGATGCGTACAAAAAGATGCTCTATTTCATACCCCTCATCATTCTTGGTTTAAGCCAGTTTACAGGTGAATTGAATCCAGACTTAAATGGATATCAGATCGCCTTGTTTGTCCTGCTCATGGCCAATGTGGGCTTTTTGGAAGAGCTTATCTTCCGTGGCTACTTATATGAAGCCATTAAATCTAAATCAGGTACAAATCGTGCCATCTTCATCTCAGGTATCACCTTTGGTTTGGGCCATATCGTCAATCTAATGCGTGGCATGTCCATCGATAATCAAATTGAACAAATCATCGTAGCCATCGTCTTGGGTATTCTCCTGGCCAAAATCGTAGCCATCACAAATAGTCTACTTCCTGGCATTCTCTTTCATATCGTCTTCAATATCAGTGGCTCCATCATGCTTGTCAATCCAAGTCTAAATACCCTTTACATCTTTGGTATCCTCATCCTTGCAAGTCTCTATCTACTCCATTTGATGCGTGTGAAGACAAAGCACAGAGATGTCGTGCCTCTGCAATCACAAGCCTAAAAATAAAGTGAAGTTTCAAAGCTTCACTTTTCTCTTGATTCTAGAAGACGCATGGAGATTCTCATCATGGAGATGTTCCAAGAGGACATCACGTATGTAACCTCTTAGAAAGATTGTTTCTTCATCCGGAATGGCTAGACTTGGATAACCCGATCCACGTTGTAAGTAGTCTGAACTCATAATGTGATAGATGCGATTATCTTCAAGTTCTTGATCGTTAAAAAGAATGCGATCATCTTGAATGCGGATTGCGTGACTAAAGGTCAAGGCTCCAATGAAAGATCCTCGAAAGCCTGGACCTCTTCCTGATTTCATACAATAATTATGATCCAAGCTCTGTTGATAAGCCGTCTTGATTTGATGACCCTTTAAGCGAAGGAGCGATGGATTCAAAGGCGATGGACAGGCTTCAATCAAACTTAACTTTGTAATGGGATCGGGTAAAGCCTGTGAGATGATGCCATGATTGATCATCGCAAAATCACATGGATGATGTTTAACCAAGGCATCACAGAGAAAGTTCATCAAACGATTCTCTTGAATGGGATCGAAATCCAATGCATGGTTGGCGAGTAAGGGTTCACTTAGCACTTCAATCGCGAGCTTTTGTTCCTGCGCAAGCAAATCAAGAATGCTTGGGTCGGGTGATGTTTTAATTTCAATGGTTTCACTGTCAATAAGAATAAGTTGATCACTTTGGATGTCAAAGCTGATGCGTCCTAAACTCTGTGCATACGCTCCTGCTTGATGGATCACACAATCATTAATAATCAGAGGTTTCTCTAATTTACTGTGTGAATGACCTCCAATGATGATATCAAGTTCAGGAATCTGCATAACGATTTGTTGATCAAAGGTCAAACCCAAATGACTCAGGAGAATGATGAAATCATAGTTTCCTTGATGAGCATTTATCTCAGACTTAATACGGTCAACAGGATCTAAGACTTTCAAATCATCTAAAGCAAAGAAAACATTGTAGCTGTCATTGCCTGCGATGGAATAATAAGGACTCACCCCAATGATTAAGAACCGTTGATCCTTCTTTTGAATGATACAGGACTTTCGAATAAATGGAAGTTCTTCACCATTTCGTCGCACCAAGTTACAGCTCAACAACGGAACGTCATCCTCAGACATGGCCTCAAGATTGGGCACGGAACTGTACCCTTCATTGTTTCCAATCGCAACCGCATCGTAGTTCATCGCGCTTAAAATACGCTTGCCTGCTCGTCCTTGCGTTCCTTGAAGTAGAATCGATTTGAAATCATAAAAATCACCGGCATCTAAAAGCAGATCCCCTTCACGTCGTTGGCTCACAAGAACCGTTTGTAGAGATGCCAGTGCTTCAAACGCACTGTGCACATCGTTGGTATGGAAGATTTGAAACACATAGCCTCCTAAAAAAAGCCTTTGCAGGCTTTTGATTAATAATTCTTTTCGTCGACTTGGAAGTGAGCTTTCTCATATCCACAAACTGGACATTTGTGAGGAGCACCTTCAGCTTCAACTTGATAACCACAAACATCACATTCCCAAACGACTTTTTCGTCTTTCTTAAAGACTTTCTCGTCTTGAATGTTCTTCAAAAGATCATTGTAACGTGCTTCATGACGTGCTTCGATCTTAGCGACTTCACGCATCAAGTATGCGATCTTCGCAAAGCCTTCTTCTTCCGCATCTTTAGCGAAATCCGCATACATGGTCGTCCATTCATAATGTTCACCTGCTGCCGCATCCACTAAGTTGTCGGTTGTGCTTGGTAAACCATCATGTAGGAACTTGAACCACAAGAATGCGTGTTCCTGTTCATTGCGTGCTGTTTCCAAGAAGAAATCAGCGACTTGTTCCATACCTTCTTCACGTGCCTTCGTTGCATAGAACGTATATTTGTTACGAGCCATCGATTCGCCGGCAAATGCTGCTTCTAGATTCTTTTCAGTTTTTGTACCCTTAAGATTCATTGTTATTTTCTCCTATTTCTCTAATTCAATTATAGATTGTTCTTGTGTCAAGCTCAATGCCCAAGTAAAAAAAGTAGATTATTTGATCTACTTTTGATAGTAATTCGCATTCTCGATAGTAATATTGTGTAAATAGGATGATAATTCACAAGCTATTTCATGTAATGGATCCGATCTTTGTACTTTTCTAACATGGCATGATTGTGTTCATCTCCACCATCGATGTTGGCGCTGTGGAAGATAGGTACTTCAATGCCTCGCTCGTGTAGGATCGCTGCACACTCCAATGCCATCGCATTGACGATGTAGGCTCCGGTTACAGTTGAGGTTGGGCCCATCTTCTGAGCAAAGCCCGGTAAGGTGATGCTGGAGTCTTCAAACTCACCACAGTTATCAATGACGACGTCGCCGCAGTCTTTAAGTTTCTTACCACTGGCATGACGTGAAGTTACACGTTCCGTATACGCAAGATTGGTAATGACGATGACCGTCACACCCATTTTCTTAGCTTCGAGTGCGAGATCGATCGGTACAGTATTACGACCTGATACGGAATGGACAATGACCACATCTCCTGCTTGAAGTGGGGATTGACGACAGATGAGTTTGCCATAATCCGCTAAACGTTCAACATCAGATGTTAAAGTTGCAGGTCGAATATCCGGCATCAAATCACGCGCAAAAATTGGATTGACCACAACGAGTCCACCTGTGCGATAGAACAATTCCATCGACAACATACCCGCATGCGATGCCCCAAAGGCAAAGACGGCACGATTGTTTGCGATGGCATCTGCCATTGCTTCTGCACCCTTTAATATCGCAGCATTCTGTGACGTCGCAACCTTTTCAATCAATGCAATCAAATGCTTGGCATAATTTTGATGATGCATATTACTCCTTTTTGAACAATACGTTCATAAGTTCTTGGTGAAGATCGGGATGACTGCTTGAGAAGAGGAAGACAGAATGCAGATTTAGATCTTGTTTAGCTTCGAATGGAAACTCCGTGACTCCACCGACTTCATTCAAAACGATGCGTGCAGCCGCATAATCCCAAAGTTTGAGATGGATATTCACATAAACATCATGAAAACCAGCCGCAATCTTACAAAGACTCAAGGATGCGGAACCGAGATTACGATGGGCAAAGACATTCTTGGATAAGGTGTAGACATCCGCATGATGACTTCTTTCCAAAGCATAGACGGTCTTAAGACTCATATCGATGACGGATTGACGTAGGGTGATGGAAGGACGTGGATTCAACTTCACATCGTTCATCCAAGCCCCTTGACCCGTAATTCCGACATAGACATCATCGGAGACCACATCATAGACAAGCCCAAAAACAGGTTTCAAGTCTTCGTAATATGCGATGGATACGGTATAATCCGCTTTGGCACGGACAAAATTCTTGGTTCCATCGATGGGATCGATGATCCACATCTTGGGTGTAAACAGATGTTCATCCGCTTCTTCACCAAACAAGGTCGTATCGGGATATCTTTCGATTAGCGCCTTTTCCAAACGATCCTGAATCGTCACATCGATATCCGTAACAATGTTATCAAACTCATTATCTTTGACTTCGATGTTTTGGATTGGATGACTTAGGATGTAATTTCGGATATCGGGTAATAACGTTTTAACAAATGCGACTTTTTCTAACATATCAATACCTCATTCCCATTGTACCATTTCATTTATCCAGATGAATCAAATCCGCTTTTATTTGATTCAGGAAACGCTCAATTTCCAACCAAGGTAGTGGGCTGGTCATGCCTTCATAGGTTTCACCATAGGCTTCTTTATCTACCAAATAACCAATGGAGATGTTGCTTAAGCCGATGATGATGAGCTCATGTTTCATCTTTGCTTTCAAATCCAGATAATGACTGGAGAAGAGTTCCATCGGTAAGAAACACAGGATTAGTTGCCCAAGTTTTAGAATCTTGTATTCGATATCGATCTCACCTTCAGTGGGACGGGAGTGATATGCTTTGAGAACGGTATTGCTCGCGTTTAAAAGTTTGATTTTATCCAGATTGGATTCACTTTGAAGCAATTGATCATTATGGTCGATCATGGCTTGCATGCGTTCTTTTTGAAGAATCGTTTTAAAGGTAAAACTGTTTTGAAAGAATTCTAATCCCTCTTCAACAGGTACCCAATCTAAGCTTAAAGGAAACTGATTTTTCAGTTTTTCACGAACGCGTTGCATTTCATGGATGTCACTGCTGATGCGCGTATGACGATTGCTGATGTCCCCTTCGGCTCCATTGCTGATTAAGATTGGAAAGTGATAGTGGTCTTGGATGGCATCTCTTACGATCCCAAAGAAATCTGAACTGATGGCTGTATTCTCCGGTCCTAAGATGGTTGGGTGACAGGCAATATTTGCAAATGAACCGATGATTTCATCCGCATTGTTCTTGAATGCGACGAGTCTAAGGTAACGATCAATGGGTTTATTCGGATCGTTACGATTAGTGAACAAATCTTTCAGCTCAACTTTAGTAAAATAACAATGGACATCTTGAAGTTCATGGAATGCCATGATACTGATTTGTTTTACTTGTTCAATCAAACTTTCACGATACCCAGGCAATACTTCTTGAAGTTTGATGCCAAATAAACCCTCTTCTAAGACCTCTGGACCCGCATGGGTATGCGAAGGCATAAACAAGATATTTTTATAAGGAATCTTCGTATGCAATGAAATCGCGCTTCGCATCAGATTCACCAAGCTCTCATCCAACATCAAAAGATCGAAACCAAGCAAAGCAAATGTCTGATCCTCTTGCTCAAGCACGATGAGGGTTGCATAAAGCGGATCTAAAACAACGTTATGTTTGGCGATGCGATTGATTTGACCCGAAAGATAACTGGGTTCTGTGGGTGTGATGTTTATTTTTTTGATTGCGAAACGCAAGGGTCATTACCTGCAAAAGGAATCTCGTTTGAGATTCCTTTTTGAGAAGGGAGTTGTACTAAATTAGAATATGCCTAGGAAACCGCCAACCAAGCCAAGAACAAGGATCAAGCCGATACATTTGACTGCTGACCAGTTCTTGTTTTTGATTAACCAGTAAAGACCCAGTGTCAATCCAAGCGGAATCAATTTAGGCAAGATGCCATCCAAGATTGTTTGAATAACGATAGGACTTTCACCATTAGGAATGGTCAAAGCAATGGTTGTGCCTCCGTATAAGGAAGTCAAAGCACCAACGACCAAGATACCCAAGATGGAAGCTGCACGCGTAAATTCTTTCGCATTACGGGTGATGGCTTCAATCGCCTTGGTTCCAAGGTCATACGACCAATGCATCAACCAGAAACGAGCCACGAATTGAACAGAGTTGAACATCAACAAGAAGACGATCGGGCCCAAGACGCTGCCGTCCAATGCCAAATTGGCACTGATACCTGCAGCGATTGGAACAAGTGTAAACCAGAAGATTGCATCCCCGATACCACCCAAAGGTCCCATTGCCGCAACACGGACCGCACGGATTGTCGCTAAGTCAGCTTTTTCTTGTTCTAAAGATAGAATGATACCCATAACGAAGGTTACTAAGAATGGGTGTGTATTAAAGAACTCAAGATTGTGTTGCATCGACAAGGCTAAGTCTTCCTTATTCGTATGCACTTTCTTCAATCCTGGGATAATGCCATAGAGCCATCCAGCAGCCTGCATCCGTTCATAGTTGAATGAACCTTGCAAGAAGAGTGAACGCCATGCCATTTGATTCAATGTTTTCTTATCAAGCGCTTTGGCCGGTGTAAGATCACGATATTGTGTTGCAAGATTAGATGCCATCATCACTTACCTCCTTTTTACCAAATTGTTTCATCTTAACATTGGTTTGGTAATCATAGACTGCTACCGCAAAGCCAATCAACGCGATCAAAGCCAAAGCCTGACCACCTAAACCAGCCTTGTCGACGATTGTCGCCAAAGCGAAACCAGCAAAGTAGAAACCCCAGTATTCGTTGGACATCATCACCTTCAACAGGACAGCAAACCCAACGAAACGCATCATACCACCCGCAGCTTTTAAACCATTCCAAACCCATTCTGGTAAAGCAGTTGTCAAGGTTTCCCCGATTGCTTGACCGAACATCAAACCAGCGAAGACAACCAATGAGAAGAATAAGCCCAACATTGCCATTGTGAAGTAATTCAAACGTTCAATCGCGTCGGTATCTGCTTTCGCAGCGTATTCATCTGCCTTAGCCATTAAAGGCGAAGTGATTGTAAAGACGAGGATAACCGAATATTGACCCAGCAATGCGAACGGAATGGATAAACCAAGCGCTGCTTGTGGATCTGTGATCTTCATTGAAATGGCGAAGACCGTTGCCATAATACCACCGATTACACTATTAGGTGGTTGTGCACCGCCGACCGGCATACTCCCAATCATCATCAATTGATATGAACCACCGACGATCAAGCCCGTATTCATATCACCAAGGATCGCCCCAACAACGGGACCCATTACAATTGGTTGATACAATGATTCCAAGAAGGAGAACTGATCAATTGCGGCGATGAACGTGACGACCATTACGAGTACGATTTGTAAGAAACTAAATGTCATTTTCTTTCATCTCCTTTTATTTTTTAAACAACTTCTGAATATCTTCGGATGACTCACTTGGAACCTTACGGATTTCAAGTTCAACCCCCAATTCCATCAACTTCTTAAATGCTTCCACATCCGCATCGTCAACGGCAACAACCGTTGCGACTTGACGTTTGCCTTCAGCCATATGCATGTTTCCAATGTTAACTTTCTTAATTGGAACACCGCCTTCGACTAAAGCCAAAACGTCTGCTGGAGAATCGCACATGATGATGATTTTTTGAGCATCATTTGCTTTGTGAATCACGTTGATGGTCTTCTCTAGCGTAAAATAGCGTGTCTGACAGAAACTCGGAGCAGCCATATCCATGAGACTTTGCCTAAAAGTATCATTGGCTACGTTGTCATTCGCAACAAGAATCAAATTCCCTTTGACACTCGATGCCCATTGGGTTGCGACTTGCCCATGGATCAGTCGATTGTCGATACGTGTTAAAACGATATTTGGCACAACATTTCTCCCTTCTAAAGAGCACATGATAGCGCTATCTCTACTTACAATATAGACGATGGGGGTCCCAATTGCTTTGTACTTTTTCCTATACTATTTGTATTTTTCGTTATAGAATAAATTTATAAATCAAATAAACACAAATACATTGGAGGCTTATGCATAAGAAAACAACCTCGATTCAATGCGCAAAGTACGGGGATGTTCTAAGGTCCCTACCCCTTCAGGTCCAGCATTACCATAATTCCAAGCGAACGATCAAGAAGAAAAATGTCGATGAACTTTTTGTTTATGATCGATCGGTCTATGTCAAAGTTGAAAGCGGAATCATTGGTGTTGTCTTTTTAGATGAACTTGGCAATGAACCAGAACTCTTTGCGATTCACAAGATTTTAAAGATTAAACCTGGGGTCCATTTCAACTTCGTCAGCCTTTCACAATCCGGCAGGATCACCATGTACGTTCACATGCATGCGAACAATACAAAGATCAAAATCCCTGTCTTTGGATCTAAAACAATTACGTCTAGCATCAAACTTCAAGAAATCTATGCCTATTATTATTCAACCAAAGGCAATAATTATCAGTTTGAAGGAGAACAACACCCTTATTGGGAGATGACCTTCATTGATACGGGTGAGCTTATCACAACCGTGGGCAATGAGGATTATGTCTTGCCGACACGGTCCATGTTTTTCTATGCCCCAAATCAGTTTCATACCCAGCATACGACACCGCACAGCACCTGTTCCTATATGACCATCATGTTTGATCTAAAGGATATGGATCCGTCCAAGCTCGCCAATCGCGTCATCCCTTGTAGCAAGAACATGATTCAAACCTTGAGTACGTTCATGCATCTCTCCAATGAGAATTGGGAGCATATCAATGAACTGTTATTGGGTTTATTGAAGCTCTTGATCATCTTTGCTCTGGATGAGACCAACGAGGTGGATATGGCTCAGAATCTCAATCCCATGCAACAACACTATGAAGATGAATTGATGACCGAATTGGTCCAATACATCAAAAATCACATTCACAGTTCGCTTACCATTCAAGAGATCTGCAATAAGTTCGCCATTTCGCGCTCATCTCTACAAGCTTTGTTTAAACGCAATCTCAATGTCTCCCCTAAGCATTACATCAACAACATCAAGCTCGAACAAAGCAAACTCTTACTAAAAAACTCTGCACGTACCGTGAGTG
Source organism: Erysipelotrichaceae bacterium UBA4808 (assembly GCA_002402585.1). GTDB lineage: Bacteria > Bacillota_I > Bacilli_A > Erysipelotrichales > Erysipelotrichaceae > UBA2212. The sequence continues at coordinate 13,178 of DHGC01000108.1, forward strand.
AAGTCAGTGACATGATGGGCTTTGCCTCGATTCATTATTTCTCACGTAAGTTTAAATTGGAGTATGGTGTTTCTCCAAGTGAATACGCCAAATCCATTGCCAATTAAAAAGGGGCTAGTAAACCCCTTCAACGGCATAACGATAATCCTTCAACAATTCATGTACGACATCCTGAGCTAAAAGTTCAGGTTTTTTTTCAAGTTGACCCTCACGGACCTTACGATATTGAATCGGCATAAATTGACTCAATAAAGAAAGCGGAATATCCTTCAAATTCTTCATCATCACTTCAACCGCATGTTCAATGCGCTCATCTGGCATATAATAACGACTACGATCGGAGAAACTATAATGACGTTTGAACACAAGTTCCGCTTCACTGCCATGATAGTGTTTCATCCAATTGTTTGGTTTTTCCAACATGACATCTTCCAACACATCCATGAACTTTGACTGAGATGATTCATCAACTAGTGCTTTTTCCATGTATGCCAATGCATATAAACCTTCACGTAAAGCAAAGGTCAACGCAGGACCTACTTTAAGGATGGCAATCCCATCCTCAACCATTTCCTTTAAACCAAAACGTGTTTGATAATCCGTCGAATGGCCCTCAAACACAAGTCCCGATACATCATTCAAACTTGATATCAAGGTCTTTGCCTTATCTCGATTGTATTCATGAACACTGGCGTCCCCAAACTCAACACCCGGCTGGACGACCACTGCCAAAACACGATCCCAGACATCCAATAATCCCTTCGCTTCCATATGTTTACGATAAACCTTGACCGTATTTTTAAAGTCATCGACTTTTGTGACCTCAATGCCCTCTTCTTCTTGAGCACCACCAGGAATGGGAACCTCAGAACCGATGATATAGACCGGTTGAAGTGCATCTGGAACTGTTTTCAAACGTTCTTGGTAAGCATCTTCACACACCTGAAGCAAGGTGATGCCCCTTCGTGCAATCACATCTGTGCTTAACATTTCTTCTTTGGAATCATCCGCTAAACGCATGCTGGTATCGAGATGAATTTTTGTGAAGCCTGCTAAAACATAATCACGAACCAAGATTTTTGACTTTTCGAGAGCTTCCGCTTCGTTGAGCTTTGACCAGGTCAAAGGTCCTAAATGATCGCCCCCTAAAAACAAACGTTCAAGTGGAAACTTCGCTTCTTCAGCCAAAGCATAAACGAAGCGCTTGAATGTCTCAGGAACCATACCGGTGTAGCCACCATCTTGATTGACTTGATTGGCCGTAGCTTCAATCACCAAAGGACTTTGAATATCTTTATAAAAATTAAAACATGCTTTTAGTACACGCGGATTTGCCGTACATATCGATACGATGCCTTTGACATCATTTACCTTACGTTCATTGAGTAAACCCTTTAATGGATGCATTACTTTTCCTCCACAATGTTATGAATCGCAAAACGCGATGCCTTCACAACAATCTTAGGAGCGATTTCAACCATGACCACATCATGCTTAATATCCGTTACTTTTCCATACAAACCACTGGCAAGAAGTACTTGATTGCCAACACTGAGATTTTGATGAAGTTCTTCAAAAGGTTGTTTACGCTTCTTTAGACGCAAGAAACTGATGAGCATGTAAATTGCAAAAAGGATGGCCGCATTGATTGCTAGAATCAAACTGACATTAAAGAATAGTTTCAAGTCCATTAGATGCCATCCTCACTTTCAACTTCTTCTTTCTTAGTAGGTAAAGTGAACTTAAGCAAACGGTTCGCATCCGCATTGATTAACGCATCCGCCAATGCACCGGCATCTGTACTGTTCATACGCATGAACAAAAGTTCCAAACAGGATGCGAGATTGATCCCTGCCACCACACTGACATTGGGCTCTTGAACAGATAAAGTAGCGGCTGTCTTGAACGGTGAACCGCCTAGAAGATCACAGCACACCAAGACGCCATCGTATTTAATATTGTAGTCTTGGATGACATTTAACATCTTCTTTTCAAGATCGTCCGTACTGTCGCTTTCCAGAAAATTGATGGCTTCTACAGCTTGACTTTTTCCTGCAATCATCTCCAAACTGCTGAGCATGCCTTCCGCAAAGCGGCCATGCCCACTCAAAATTACACCAATCATCTTAGTCCTCCTTGACGGGATAAATGGTCACACCCGTAACAACTCGATTCACTTCACCGGTAGGACATGGATTGTCCGTTGTAATCCCGGATGTATACGATTTATAGAAACCAATCAGATGCGCAACGACAATGGCTTTGAGTGCGACATAATCCATACTCAAGCCATCGTAATTCAAGTTTAGTTTATAGTCACATGGCACATTGGCATCTTCATGATGCACCACAAGCACTTTGTAGCCCTTTTTCTGCGCACCCAATTCTTTAAGGAGATCCACTTCATAACGACGAGTTAAAGGATCATCACTCAAATATACGACAATCAAACTCTTATCATTGATAAAAGACTTAGGTCCATGTCTGAATCCAGTTGGGGTATCAAACAAAGTCGCCACATTCCCAGCGGTTAACTCAAGTACTTTAAGGGCACTTTCTTGTGCGATGCCTTTCAAGAGGTTGGAGCCTAAATAGATGATGCGTTCAAACTTAAAATTGTTCACAAAGTCTAACAAGCCAGCAGACTCATGTTCAATGAGATATTCCACTGCCTTCGCTAATTTCTCCACATCTTCTTTAGTTTCGTCCAAACTATCCAACTTAAACACCAATACCGTTGACAGATACATGCTGGTGAAACTGGATGTCATCGCAAAACCAAGATCATTGGTCTCATCGGGTAAAATCAAGGCGTATGTATTTTTCTGTGTCTTGGCAAGCTCAGCCAAAGCACCGTTTTTATTACAGGTAATGAACAAATGATAAAGATTTTTGTTCACAGTGTTCGCTGCATGTACCGATCCTACCGATTCAGGAGAGTTCCCACTTCGACCATAGGAGATGCATAGGGTCGGACGTGTGGGATGAACATAACGATCGGGTTCTGTAATCATATCTGTTGATGGAACACTGCGTAAATTGAAATTGAAATCTTTGTTAAAGTAAGGCTCCAAGACATTTCCGACATATTCGCTGGTTCCAGCCCCAAGGAACACAATGTCACAATCCTCACCCAAACCTTTTAAAAATGATTTCAAGGCACCTTTCTGCTTATTGATCAAGGTCCATGTCTTTAGCCACATGGAGGGTTGGTGCGTTATTTCACGCGCTGTTTCATAGGCGTTTTGTTTACGTAGATCGTTTTCATTCAATTGGAGTATCATAAGGGTCACCCACTTTCTTCATCTTCATTATAGTCAAGCCCACTCGCTTAGTGTTTATCTTTTTAGTTTCATTCTTTATCCTTATCACCATTTTTTACAATACTATCTTGGCTTGACCCATTTCTTCGTTATAATGAAAGTATGAAAAACACTGCACCTGAACGTCGTATCTTAGGCATTTATTATGACAAAGATCATCGTCCCTATTTCTATCATTCAAAATCACGTACTGCTTATTTCATCCCTGAAAAAGATATCAAGATGGCAGAGGTCGTGGCGTATCGTCATTGGATCGCAATTGCCGTTGGTGTCGTCCTGTATACCTTGTTTCAAGGAACACCTGTTTATGCCTTTTCTGTCAGTGCCTTGTTGTTTGTGTCCCTTGAATATTTCTATCGCCAAAAGATGCTCATGAAGTATAGAAAGATTTCACCTTTCACACCCCATCAAAATGCACGTTCAAAAGCCATGAATGAACAAAAGACCTCGCTCCTTTTAATCAAGACAATTGCTTATTTCGCAGTCGCAGGCTTGCTTGCTTGGACCATCTTGGACCAGAACAATACCGGACCCAGTCTTGCAGTCTTGGTTGCTATGATTGGCATCACCGTAATTTCTGGTATTCAAAATCTCATCTTGTTAGTAAAGAAGTTGCGATAAACGTTACCCACATAAAGATCTCTTTGTTAAGATCCTATTCGATCGCAATTGCGATCTTTTTTTTACGTTGGTACCCATCCATTAGGAAATCGTTCTTCTTATTGGATATGCTATAATTCAATTATGAATTTATCGATTATTAAACACCTAACAAAGAAGAGTATTCCCCTCAATAGTTATCGAAGAGATCAAGAATCCGGTCGTGTCATCATTCAGATTTCTTTAGATAAGTACGATGATGTTTTTGATGACTGGGATTCCTCTCCATTTAAGATGAGGGATATCGAAGACGAATTCTTAGATTTTATTTGGGATTCAATTGAGGACATTCCTTCGCATATGGATGTTATTTTTGAATTTTCGATTCCTCAGTCTTTGCAGAATGAACAAAAAGAAAAAGTGTTGATTAGTGCTCTGAATCATCAGTTTGACTACATGCTAAGAAAAATCAAGCGTCAGAGAATCAAAGACCTTAAAGAAACCTTACGTTACTTTTCAATTGGAGTTTTCTTCTTCATTGTCTTCTATACCGTGTTTGATGAAGCATCCAGTTTTATTTCGCAAATCATTAAAGATGGACTCTTTGTCGGCGGTTGGTTGTTTATTTGGGAAACATTTTCAAACATCTTCATTAAATCCTATAAGCTCTCCGAAGAGCGACAAATCATCCAACGCTTTAAAAGAGCGCAAATCAAATTCATCTTGCGCCCTTAATTAAAAATTTAATACCCTAATAATTCCAAGCATTAATGCTCAAGTCTGAAGCTTGATTTTTACTTTTGATACACACTTTGGCCTAAAACATAGGTCTCAAGTACTTCGTAATCACGATCCAAGACAACGATATCCGCATCATAACCACTTCTTAAGCGACCTTTGACATGTTCGATATGCAAGACCTTGGCAGGATTGATCGTACAGGCATTGATGGCACTGACTTCTTCCACGCCCGCAAGCTCGATTACATTCTTTAAACTCTGATTGAAGCGCAAGGTGCTACCCGCTAAGCTGTTTGAATTGGCCAAGTAGGCACCGCCATTGGCTTTGATGTCGATTTCTTGACCACCAAAGACATAGCGACCTTCCCCAACACCCTTGGCTTGCAAGGCATCGGTAATCATGACCACATGGTCTTTACCTTTTGTCCTAAACAGAAGATTCACAACCGGCCAGCTGACATGGATGCCATCGGTGATGATCTCTGAATAACCATCGCGAATCTGCATCGCTGCTCCTGCTAGATTGGGTTCACGATGGTTGAATGGGCTCATGCCATTGAAGGTATGTGTGAAGCCATTGGCCCCATTGGCTAAAGCAAATAGACTTTCGGCGTAGGTTGCGGCTGAATGACCAATATTGATGGATACACCCATCTTCTTGACTTCCTTGATAAATGTATAGTTCTTATCATTTTCAACAGCCATCGTCATGATTTTAAGTAAACCCTTGGACGCATCATAATAACGTTTGAATTGTTCAATATCTGGCATGATGATGTATTTCTCAGGTTGTGCACCTTTATAGAGCGTACACAGATAAGGACCTTCCAAGTGAATCCCCACAATCTGAGCACCATCAGGTTTCTTTTCTGCAACTTCCGCGACTTTCTGTAAAGCCTTTGTCAATACTTCTTCACTCTGTGTGATGGTGGTTGGACACAAGGAAGTGACGCCTTCTTGAGGGATCTGTTTCAGCCATCGAACCAAACCTTCTTCGTCCGCATCGTTGGTATCAAAGGCAAAAGCCCCATGACAATGCGTATCGATGAAGCCTGGTAGAATGCGATGATCGCCATAATCCTTGTCTACTTCTTTAGTATTGTATGGCCAGATCGTGATGATCTTTCCATCTTCGATTTCCAATTGGGCACTGACCCAAAGTTCTTCTAAATAAACACGTGTGCTTTGAATGATCATAGTGCTACCTCTATACTTTATCTAATCACAATTATTTCTCAATTAAAAGTCGTGTGCCAACATCTGTTGATTACGACAAACGAATTGAACAAATAGACACAAAAAACAGATCGACTTGGACCTGTTAGTGTGTACGACATTGTTCACATTTGCCAAACAACATCAATTTGTAATCGTCTACCATCATTGTGGGATGATTCAATAAATGTTCTTCTAAACCGTTGATGTGAATATCAAGGATGGTTCCACAACTTTCACAATAAAAGTGTTCATGGTTATCCATCAACGCATCATAACGTTCACTATCACCCGGAACAGATACCTTACGGATACGTCCTTCTGTGGCAAATTGGTTCAAATTGCGGTAGACGGTCGCTAAGCTCAATTTTGGATTATCCTTCTTTAAGTAAAGATATATTTCGTCCGCTGTTGGATGATCTTTTAAGTGATTGACCGCATCAAGAATGATTTCTTTTTGACGAGTATTTTTCATCATATCGCCTCCTATACGCGCTACATTATAGAACAAATTTGTTCGTTTGTATAGCATTGCATTTTTTTAACAAGTGCTCTATTATATTAATAATGATAATTGTTATCATAAAGGAGATTTATAAATACAATGGAAGAAAACATAGTCTATCGCATGCCACTTATTGGGGACGCAGCTCCGGCCTTTACTGCGAAAACAACACAGGGAGATATCAATTTTCCATCCGATTATGAAGGCAAATGGGTTATTTTGTTCTCGCACCCTGCTGACTTCACACCAGTTTGTACAACTGAATTCATGACTTTTGCCTCCATGGCGGATGAATTCAAAGCTTTGAATACTGAACTTGTTGGTTTATCCGTAGATTCCTTGTATGCACACATCGCTTGGTTGCGTCGTATTCAAGAGATCGAATGGAAGAATTTCAAGAATGTGGAAGTCAAATTCCCCTTGATTGAAGACATCAAGATGGATGTATCGAAGCTTTATGGCATGATTCAACCTTCACAATCCACAACTCAAGCGGTTCGTGCTGTCTTCGTTATTGATCCAAAGGGTATTATTCGTACTATTCTATACTATCCACTATCCACAGGACGAAACTTTGATGAAATCAAACGCATTATCTTAGCACTTCAAAAAGCCGATAAAGATGCATGTGCAACCCCTGCCGACTGGAGACCCGGTGAAGATGTCATCGTTCCTACTGCTGGTTCATGCGGTGTCGCAAAAGAACGTATGGAAAGCAAAGTTGATGATCAATACTGCTTGGATTGGTTCATGTGTTTCAGAAGAGAAAGCAAATAATAAGCAAAGCTTGGTTCGCCAAGCTTTTTTAGTCCAATAAATATCCTGTTTCTTGAACGATTGTTGCATAGTCATCGGGATGAAGTTCATGACCTGCACCCTCGAGTTTGACGAAACGTGCATATGGTATCATTTTTGCCAAGTACTCCCCATGTATGATGGGGATCACATTATCAAGCGTCCCATGGAGGATGAGTGTAGGTACTTGAATTGTTTCGGGTTTGCTTAAAACATCCGTACTGACTTTCGCAAAAGCATGATTAAGCTTTGCATTGTAGTCCGTTGCTCTTTCCACATCCTTCTCAATCATGCGATAAACAGAATCAAGGTCGTATTGTCTTTCACTCTGATGGGTGGCTTGCCACTGCTTAAAAGCGTAATCCACTTGAGCTCGAAAACCCTCAGGCTGGTAATCACCATAGTGATCAAAGAACGCTTTGACTTCATCGCTAAAGACAGGTAGTGCTTCAGCGCCTTCCCCAAAGTACATCCCTGCATAAAGCACCAAGGCTTTGACGCGTTCAGGATGTCGATGCACGATCATCTGTCCAAGCATCGCACCCATGGACATTCCAAAAATAACAGCTTTATCAATCTGATACGCGTCTAAAATATGCATCGCATCATCACTCAAGGTTTCAAAATCATAAGCAGGTCTTCCAACAGGATAACAGGTGGATACCCCGGTATCACGATTGTCATAGCGAATCACAAAGAATCCCTTTTCCACAAACATCTGACATAAAGCTTCATCCCACCACAGTAGGGAGCTTGCGGAACCCATGATCAAAAGTAGACAAGGATTTTTGGGATCACCAAAACTTTCGGTCATGATCTGAACATCATTGAATTGAACAATTTTTTCCATTGGATCTTCCTCACTTTATTTAAGTGTACGTTACTTATGATTTTCGGTCAATTCCAGTGACTTATGCTAAACTAAACTTAAGAGGACATCATCATGAAACTATGCGGAATTGAAGCCGGTGGAACAAAGTTTGTTTGTGGAATTTCCGATGAAAATGGAAACCTTAGCGAACAAATCAGCTTTCCAACCACGACACCAGAAGAAACATTGAAGCAGTGCCAAGCATTTATCATCAAGCATAAACCAGACGCATTGGGTATCGCTTCGTTTGGACCAATTGATCTTAATGTAAAAAGCGAGCATTATGGATACATCACTACAACGCCAAAATCGAATTGGTTGTATGTCAATATCTTAGGCTCCATGCGTGAAGTCTTTGATGGACCGATTGGATTTGATACCGATGTGAATGGGGCTGCCCTTGGGGAAAGTCTTTGGGGTAGAGCACAGGATGTGGCTTCCTGTTTATACATTACGATTGGGACCGGTATCGGAGGTGGCTTTGTATCCAACAAACAATGTCTCCATGGTTTGGTTCACCCTGAGATGGGACACATGCACCTTGCCTCGCTCAGTATTTCGGATGGTGTTTGTCCTTATCATCACAATTGTTGGGAAGGCTTGGCCAGTGGACCAGCACTTGAAAAGCGCTGGGGGATGAAAGCGAGCGAACTCGGCAGCGATCATCCCGCTTGGAAAGAAGAGGCACGTTTGATTGGTGAAGCTTTAAGCACACTGATTTGTGTGTTATCACCAGAGCGTATTCTCTTGGGTGGCGGTGTCATGCATCAAACGCAACTGTTCCCCATGATTCGTTTGGTTGTGAAAGAACGTCTCAATGGCTATATCGCACATCCTTCCATTCTTACAATGGATGAACACTACATCACTGCTCCAGGCTTAGGCGATGAGGCTGGATTGCTTGGTGCGTGTGCATTAGGTCATAAAGCTTACCTTAGATAATGTTTCAGTGATGGACACACTGACGATCATCAGCATAGATAAGAACTCTATGTGTATCCCGTACACATAAAGTTCTTTTTTTAGTTCGTTTTATCGGTAAAGTTGAGTTCAGCTTCGACTATCTTATACACATCATTCTCAAGGATGATGGTGAACTTCGCATCTTCCATCACGGCTTCTTGTGTATCCGTTTGGTACTTGACCTTAACGGACGCAATACTCGAACCATCTTCCTGTGCGTTGACACTCTGAATGGTATAGCTCATCAACTGAATCCCCTTCGCTTGATAATCCAAGACAAAGTCATCATAATCTTCAGCTCGAGCATCCAACGGAGTCAATAAGTAGAGATGATTGGTCCGCTTGAATCGTTGTGCATCCAAGTAGCGTGTCAATGCTTCTTCTGCACTTCTACCCAAGATATCAAAACCTTGTTGGCGTAGATTAGGATTCACTTTGTCGTGATAGAAGAAACTTAAAGGATAATACGTATTGCCAGAGTTCCAAATGATGTATTCATCTAAACCCAATTCAACACCCGCAATGATTTGTTTCTGGATCGATTCTTCTTCATAAGGGATATAACCTTTGACCCATGTGGCGGTAAAGCCTTGGTACCAGTGACGAATGATCGCTGGATTCTTCTGTGCCGCATTGCGCTCAATGGCCTCTCTGGATGCGATTTGAATGACTTCATAAGGATGTTGGTCTGGGACATCAAAGCCATAATAACCACGACCATAATGACTCGGGTAGACCATTGGACTGATGTATTCCGTATTATTGGTAATCTTGCGCCAGGTTTGTCCAATATCCTCTGGCTTATCGTCCCAAGAATGGGTAATAACTCCAAAGACATCCGCAGACACATGCACATGATAAGGCTTCAGTGCTTCCTGTGCATAAATCAGGAAGTCTTCAATGGCTTCATCTTTATCACGCCCATTACGACCTGGGAAAGTCGTGATCTCATTGTAATGTTTCGCATTGTCTGGGAAACGAATGTAATCATATTGAATCTCATCAAAACCACGTAAAGCAGCTTCCTGCGAGATGGCGACGACATATTTCCAAACATACTCATCAAATGGATTGACCCAAGCAAAGCCTGCCTTATCCTTATAGACCCCACCTGCACTGAGTTGGATGGAATGATCCGGATTATTTTCGGCAAAGTAAGGATCTTTAAAGGCCACAATGCGTGCGATGGTATAAATTTCTTTGGACTTTAAATAATCCATCAACACACTAAAGTTCTTCATTGGTGTGTTCCAATTGGAACCAACGGTGTTAACAATTTCAATATCACTTTGCCATGCGACCAAACCCAAATCATTCTTAACATCGATGACAACCGAATTGACTTCCGTTGCTTCGATGATGCCAAGAATCTTCTCAAGCTTGTTCACATCGTCCAAACGACTTTCATCGACCGGCTGACCGGATTGGCCGCTTAACGCAAGGATATAATTGGCATAGTATTGGATGTCCTCTTCATCGAAATTAAACCCTGCCACATTGGATGTCATGTATAAAGCTTTTGCCTTAACGGTATACGGTTCTACAGGATCATCCAGGTCTGGTAAGGGTACATAGAATTCGCCAAGCGCAACTTTGCGCTCTTCTTCAAGGACACGTCGCTCTTCAATCAAGCGTTCTCTTTCCAAGCGATCCAATTCTTCTTGATTCGGATTCTCTTCAACGGGCGGATTCTCGTTTGTAGGTTCATCTTTTGAACACGCACCTAAAACAAGACCAAAGCTAAGCATTAAGATGAGAAGGAATTTGCGTTTATTCATAGGTGTAGATTTCTAGCGGAAAGGATGTGTTCAGTTTATCCGCAACAGTAGAGGGTATGGTAATGAGGGTGGGTTCACCATCACTGATATAACGTTTCTGTGGATTGACCTCGTAATCCAATAGATAATTCATGAAGCCGACATCATCCACATCCGTTTCGCTCGCACGAACACGTGGAATGGATAAGGGATTGAAGGCCTTGTGGAAAGGACTTAAGGCTGGCATCCAACCCACATTAAGGATAGCAACATTTTCATAAGAAACATCTTCATAACTTCCCTTTTGAAGGAAAATTTCTAAGTTCTTATCTTTAGGCCTTGAACCATACGGCAAGGCTAAGGTATTGATGGCATAATCATTGGGCACATATTTCTGGAGGTATTGAACTTGTGCACCCAATTGATATTCCAGGTCTGCTTGGGTCGCATCCTTGAAATGCATGTGTTCTTTGGAATGATTTCCGATATCCAATCCATTCGCAAGCAAGAAGTCGATTTTCTTTTGAATCAATTCACTTTGACGAAATGGATTGACGCCATTGGAGAAGAAGGTCGCATGCAGTGGAAAATCGGGATGGGTTTCATTAAACTCAACCAAGATCCCAACCGCACTGTCTGGATCAATGGATCCATCTTCAAGATAGTTGAAGTTATTCAAATTCGCATCATCAAAGGTCAAGACAATAGGTGTCTTTCCCGCTTCCGTGGTGATGTGTCCTTTGACATAATCACTCAAACGTATCGGACGATAACCTTTTTCATAGAGATACTCAAGATCCTTACGGAAGTTCTCAGCTGTTCTGACCCAAGTCTTCTCTTCCGGACCAATGTTGTGGTACATCAGAACCATGATCTGTCCAGCTTCGTTCGGTTTCAAGCTTAAATCAATGCGTTCTTTGGGATCAAGTTCCACAATCGGCTCATCCTCAGCTTCGTTTTCAATGACTTCAGGGTCAACTTTCGCACATGCACTGAGCGCAAACAAAAATGCCACAAACAAAATAGCATATCGTTTCTTCATTCGATTTTTATAAACATGGATGACCATGGAATCCCTCTTTTCTAACCGTTCTTATTATGCCATAGATTGCGTTAATTTGATATTAAGCTTGTCGCTCTTTGGCATACGCTTCTTGTTCATAGGGGATGGAATAATAAGCGATGATATGGGATTTCCCTTGGATTCTAAATTTGAGATATGTCATTAAATATCTGAAGAGAAACCCAAAGAAACCATCTTTTTGATATTGTTCAATATGCACCATCTCATGGCTGCGAAGACATGCAGTTATCTGGTTTTGATCTTGCACATAAAAGATATTCGAGCCCAATGTCATGGCAGATGCCTTGAAGAGTTTAGGAATGAAGCTATGGTAGTGTTCTTTCACAGTTTTATTATGACATAAGGAATGCATGAACTGTTAGAGTACAGTATTGTCATAATTGTGAAATATAGCGTAAATGATATATACCCTATTAACCTGTCTGTTTGCGAAATAGCTAAGATATGGAAGATCTCAGAGCGATCAATTCGTAATTATTGTGCACTCGGACGTATTCCAAATGCCTTTATCACTGGGAAAACCTGGAACATTCCCGCAAATGTTGAAAAACAGTGCGAAAGAATAAAGCAAAACATAAACCCTTCACATTGTTGGAATATTTGAAACGCGAGCAAGAAAGTAAGCTTTCTGGCGGGATTGATCATAAACTTCAAATCGAACTGACCTACAACACCAATCATATTGAAGGCAGTCAATTATCCGATGAGCAAACACGCTGTATTTTTGAAACCAACACAATTGGTGCCTCTAGTGACGTGATTCGAGTGGATGATGTATTGGAAACAATCAATCACTTTAAGTGCATCGATATGGTGATTGAAGCAGCACGTCATCCATTAAATCAAAGCTTAATTAAGAAACTCCATCGTACTTTGAAATCAAGTACAAGTGATTGTCGAAACGAATGGTTTGCACTTGGCGATTATAAGAAGCTTCCAAATGAAGTTGGGGGGCTTGAAACGACCAAGCCCACGCTTGTGGCGAGTAAAATGTTTACGTTTCTTACGAAATATAATTCGATTGAGAAGAAAACGATGCAAGATCTTATCGATTTTCATGTGCGATTTGAGCGAATTCATCCTTTTCAAGAGGGGAAGGGTCGAGTCGCACGGTTAATTCTTCTTAAAGAATGTCTAAGATATAATATTGTACCCTTTATCATCACAGAAGAGCTAAAACTCTATTATTATAAAGGGCTTAAGTATTGGGATAAGGAAAATAGCTACTTAATGGACACATGCTTAAATGCTCAAGATCATTTTAAAAAGTATTTGGACTATTTCCAAATACCTTATAAGAATGAATAGCTGGCTTGCAAAAGAACATCACTTGTTTTATGAATTGTGTATATTAAAGTCCTCTTGTTTAATGCTCAGAATCATCCTTAATGTTTTAGGATCATACATCAACGCTTTCAAACGATTGACATCGTTCACTTCTTCATCAATTTGTTTCAAATAATGTTTGATTTTGCGTACGATCCGATTAAACATCGGATCTTTATTATTATAGGCTTTGTTTTCTATCATTCCTTTTATTACCATGTACACCAAGGCATGCATGATTTCCATACAAGAGGATTCTATCCAGAAATCAACTTTATTAAAAGGTGGAAGATATTGCTCAAGTAGTTTTTCAATCAATTCTAAGCCATCTTCGTTAGATTGCCAGATATCAACAAAGACACTGTCATATTGACTCAAGGTATCTTCGTTGAAATAGTCAAAGGCATCACCTTGGATGATATGAATGGCTTTATCACTTGGGAATTGTGGACGTAGTACTGAATTAAATAGATGAATCACTTCTGATGATCGCTCCACAATCGTGACACTTTCCACATTCTCATTCAATAGCGCCATAAAGACATAAAAACCAATGCCCAAACCAAAGGTCAAGACCTTCCCTTCGGCTTTTTGTGCATAGGGTAAAATAGTATTCATTTCTGAAGGGGCATCCAACATCCACACCTCATCATCTTGCCATAAGAAGGTTGCCTGATAGGCTTCATCCATCGCCCTTAACATCATCCAGTCATTGAGTTCACGATTTTGATCATCAACAATACTGGATACACTGAACAGCTCATGTGGATAAATGGTTTCTTGTGTGTATTTGAATGCGGTTTGCGAAAGGTCATCGAATCGGATATGAGCGGTGTATGGATTTTTAATGTATTCTTGAGTATTTAAATAGAGGGATGGCCACTGAACTTTAGGACCTTGGAATTCTTGAAAGCCTGCTTTTGCCATGCTTCGCTTGAGTCGATCATGATCAAGTGCTTCAATATTCAAACCCAAGAATTCATTCTTAGTTTCATTGTTCAGATTATTTAGGCATCGCTTCATGAATTGATCGATGGTTGGTGTACGTTTGATTTGCATACCTGTATTCTATCAAAATCCCATAAAAAAAGGAGACCAGAGTCTCCCTTATAGACATTATGCTTCTTTAATCTCTTCTTTATTTGCTTCAATCTTAGCAAGCTGAGCTTTTTCATACATACGCCAGAATGGCAAGTAGATAAAGTAACCCAATGCTACGTTAATTGCGATGATGATAATCCACTTCCAGTCGCCTGATGCCGCTGGGCCTAAGATGAATGGTGGGGTCGCCCAAGGTAATGCCGCAAAGAACTTACTTACAAGCCCAAGCGCTGCAACGATGTAGGTAAACGCAGCCCCAACGACTGTAGATAATAAGAAAGGAATGAGAAGAATAGGATTCAATGCAAGTGGTAAACCAAACATAACGGGCTCAATAATTGTAAAGATACCCGCTGGAAGTGCTGTCCAGAATAAGGTTTTGTGTCCAGGCACTTTCGAGAAAAACATAAAGATGAAGAGTGGCCATACCGTGATTGTCCAACCATGCATACGACTGAGTTGTTGGGTCCAAACATAAGGTAGAGCTAATCCAGCAGACATTGCTTCTGCATTGGCTGCAATCGTCATTGTTGTGAAAGGACTCGTAATTGGACTCAACATGTTATCCCCGTGAATCCCAGCTGCCCAGAATAGATTCTGCAAGAACTGTGTAACTGTATAAACAAACACGTTATCAGCCGCATTGAACAACGGCGCAATCAATGTTGTTAACCATGAAACGAGGTCAAATCCTAATAATGTGCGAATGATCCAAGCTGTCATAAAGACAACCGCATAAGGAATCAATGATGTGAAGGAAGCTGCGATTGCAGGTGGGACACCTTCAGGCATTTTGATTACGACACCTGAGTCAATGACGAGTTTATAGAGCCGAACCGATAATAAACCTACCAATATCGCTGTGAATAAACCAGATGCGCCAAACGATCCAATCGAAATTCCTCCAATCGAGAACGCAATATCTGCTCCAGCCGCATCCTTTACGGTTCCCGCCAAGCTTGTGCTATTTACGGTCATCAATAAGAAAGTAACCAAACCAAGCAAAGCTGTACTTCTTTCTGGGATGTCTAGTTTTCTTCCATACGCCATCGCAATTGTGATTGCTGCATATAGACCCAAGAAATTCATCGTCAAGTTGAAGAAGACCAAGAGTTTGTCTGCATATGGTGTTAAGAATGGTAGTAATGGTGTAGCTTCAACCGCACCTGTAGAAATCCATGGTAAGCCTAATGCGGATAAAACCAAGAACAATGAGCCAATGATGACAACCGGCATGATACCGATCATCCCCTCTTGAAGTGACGCAACCCATGGAATGGCCGCAAAATTGGCCATCGGTTCCGCTACTTTCATCGTCAAATCATTGATTTTATCAAAGATACTACGATTTTCTTGCACGTTATTTCCTCCTTTTAAGATTTGTGCTTGTATATCACACATCGACCCATTCCCCCATATTAGGGTTGAGGTGAATAAACCTACTTTATATCTGCTGAGAATTCCAAACCTGAGTCACTTCGCAACTGAGTTAGATAAACCATGACTTTATGTGTAAACGCTAATCGTTCTTTCATTTCAAATAAATTCTTTGTCGAAATGATGCGCTCAAATGCTTGCACTTCATAGACCAATCGATTATCCACTGTTTGAACATTGACCACTTCCTTATCTCTACCTTGACACAATGTGAAGGAACGCAATCCATTGATGCCATCCGTGAATTTAATCATGCCCTTTTCACCGTGGAAGACACCACTGGGTCTTCCATAGCTGTCTTTGGTTGCGACAGAAGTCACTTTGCAGTTTGGGTAATCCAATATGAGTAAACCTGAGGTATCAATTCCATTGGGATGAAGTTGCGGTTCATATCTCATCGAAATTGGTTCACCAAAGCAGTCCAGAATAAAGTTCAAATGATAGATATTCAGATCCATAAGCGCACCCCCAGAGTAGGCTGGATTAAATACATTGGGCAATTCTCCAGCCTTGAAGGCACTGAACTTGCTCGAATATTGAGCCATGGAAAGTTCTACCCATTTGATTGGCTCAATCAATTTCATTTTTTCTTTGAGCACTACGAGATTGGGCATATCATGGATCGACATGGCCTCAAAAAGATAGCACGTATTCTTGTCCGCAAGATCAATCAAGATCTTACTTTCACGGTCATGACTGGTAAATGGCTTTTCTACGATCGCATTCTTCTTAGCTTCCAATATTTGTTTTGTTTGCTCGAAATGTAAACTGTTTGGAGAAGCGACATAGATCGTATCAATCGCATCATCCTTCAACATTTCCGTAAGGTCTGTATAAACTTTCTTAACCCCGAATTTAGAGGCAAGATTTTGTCCTTTTTCTAAGGTACGGGAGTAAACCGCGATTAATTCAACACCCTCTACTTTTTGGCAAGCATCAAGGAATTGTTCGACGATTACGCCACTTCCGATTGTAGCTAAGCGCATCCTATGCGTCGATGCTCGCTAAGGCATCCTCAACAATCTGCAACACGAGGAGAACTTGTTCTTCTTTAACGATCAATTCTGCTCCATTATTGATAACTTCATCCAAGTTATCGTAAATCGCGGCATAGTTCGTTATTTCAGTTTGAACTTTTTCTGATACATCTTGTCCTTCATCCGTAATGTACGATAATGTTCCCCAGTTGCTTTCAGCTTCTGGTTCAAACGATACAATAAGCGGTTCTGGCATTTTGTGAGCGGACAAGTGACCTTGGCTGTTCTTGATGAAACTGCCTTTTGACCCATGTGCAATGAATTTAGGGTAGTCGATTTTAGCACAAACACTGCATTTAACAGTGAATTTCATTTTTCCATAGAAGAAATCAATATCGATATAGTCATCGCCTCCTTCACTAAAGAAGGGTCTCACTTCAAAATGGATACGATCCGGTTTTCCCAATAGCGAAACCATTTGATCGATTGGATGAATAGCCAAGCCTTCAACCATACCACGACCTCTCCCTGTAGAATAAACTGGTCTAAAATAATGGTAATGCGATTGGATTTCGACCAGATCACCGAGCGTTCCAGCATCAATAATCTTCTTTAAAGTTAGGAAGTCCGCATCATAACGACGGTTATTGTTACATGTAACGAGAACCCCTTTTTCTCGACCTAGATCATACACTTCTTTTGCTTCTTTCACATTCATCGCAAATGGTTTCTCTACGAGTATATGTTTTCCAGCATTGATACATGCTTTAGCATAATACGCATGCGTATCCTGCATCGTATTGATGGAAACAAGATTTATTTCTGGATCATTCAAGATATCATTCAAATCTGAAGTAAAGAGAATATCTGGGTAACAAGCCTCACGTTCCATTTCACCTGGAAGTTGACGATCAACTTCGCGCCTGTAAACTGATTTCACTTTTACGTTCTTATGGTCACGAATGAAGGGTAAGTGGTAGCGTATAACACTATTACCAAACCCAATGTATGCAACTGTTAGCATATTGGTTCTCCTTTGTTATGTCCCTATCCTAACAATAAGCAGATTTATGCACAATAAAACACATGTGAAATGTAAGCGGTTTCCGAATTTGTGCACCTTTCAACGCCTTTTATGAAATTCGATTTCAGATGTGCTAATATATAATCACTTATGATCATTCGACGAATCAAAGAAACTTTAAATTTCACCGAAATTGAAAAGCAGATTGCCCAATACATCCTTGAAAATCCTGAACACGTTGTTCAGAATTCGGCTAAGGAGCTGGCTGTTTTGATGTACACCTCATCGCCAAGTATTGTTCGCTTCTGCAAGAAAATAGGTACCACAGGGTACCCCGATTTTAGGATGCAGTTTATCGAAGAATATGCACAAGTTAAATCAAGTGACAAGGATCAGATCACAAATCAAAGCTCCTTAACCGATGTGTTGCGTCTGTTGCCTCAACGTTATGCGCAAATTACGAAAAACTCTGCAGATCGAATTGAAAAACTCAACTTTCATCACATCATAAATCAATTTAGAAATGCCACAACAATCGATTTCTACGCAACAGGCATCAACTATGGCATCGCACAAGCTGCGTGTGTTCGTTACTCCAACCTTGGTTATCATGCGCAAGTCCAACTCGGAATAAACAAACACTACATCAGCTCTTTAGCCGACAATAAGAACAATCGCGTCCTATCCTTTGTTTTATCACACTCTGGCTCAAACGAAGCTATTCTTGAAGCCGCACGTTATCTACATTTAAAGAACTTCAATATGGTCTATATCGGTTTGCCTGAAAATGAACTTCATCACTTAGCGAATTATTTTATTCACTGGGGTATCGATGAGATTGATCAAGCTTATGATAACCTCGCCTATCCCGTTTCACTCATGTTCATTCTGGATTGCATTTATCTGCAGTTAGCGAGTTATAACAAGAAGGTAATCAATGGTTGAGATGGACGTGAGTAGAAGAAGCGAGAATCACACTTTCGTTTTTTTATTTTCGACTTTATTGTCTCGAATAGCCCCTAAGACATTGCGGTCCAAACAACATATCACTTAAATGGTGATCTCCTCGAATCATTCTTGAAATCATCATGAACAGGACAAGAATCAAAATGCTCAATTCAAGCATAACAACCTGATTTCTTCCATTTCTGATATGAATACGCTGAGCGACACGAGTGATGCCGCAACAGTACTGTGATCGGAAAGAAATGATTTGTAGGCAGTATCAAAAGTTAGATAAAAATTCACATGCCATACTTGAAATTGTTCACCACTAAAGACGACATAAGGTCTGGGACCTGCCCAGATCATTTTAGTGATTTGTGGCGAAAACCAGGCAAGAAGACCTTTCCATGTGATAATGATCAAATGATGCTTATATGTTTCAATCCACGCAAGGCGTAGGATGTGAAGGAGTGCATGCGTGGTCAATGTAATCACCTAACCAATCAAACCATATGCCCTTAATGAATATCCCGCATGATGTGCGACTTGTTCAACTGCCCATGTACCTACGATTAAACTCAAACTTAGTTAATGTATTTACTGCGCTCATAAGAATAAGTCAATAACGCAAAAGCTAGACTCGTTAGGATCATGAATTGAAACTCATCATAAATGTAAAAGATATCTGCCTAAACCGCAGAAGGATCAAGAGACCAAAGATTAACAACCGTTTCTTCGCAGATTCATTATACTCAATGCTTCATATTTTACATCAATCAAATCACTTGCAATGCACTCCGTTCTCTACTATAATATCATTATTCGATATCGAAAGGCGATATTATGAACACTCCCCTTAAACGCAAACTCTTTAATGCATTTATGAGTCTACACATCTTGCACCATGCACAGAAAGAAGCCATCTATGGTTCTTGGATGATGGAGGAACTCAAACATCATGGATATGATGTGTCTTATGGCACCTTATATCCCCTCCTGCATAGCCTTGAGAAAGATGGTCTTCTTGTGAGTGAAGAGCAGATCTTTGAAGGTAAACGACGTATCCTCTATCGGACAACGCCTTTGGGGAATGAAAGTTTGCTTGAACTCCAACATTATATCCGCGAACTGACAGGTGAAATCCATGCATCAAAGTAAAGAATCTTTAAAGGAACGCTTTGGTTTCAATCCTTCCATAATCTCCATGCTCATCATGGTTGTCTTTATCGGCATGGGCGAGAAGATGGGAGAACGTTTTCTTCCAATCTATCTGCTTGCGATTGGTGGATCGACCTATGCGGTTGGGGCGCTCAATGCCCTTGATAACTTTCTCAGTGCGATCTACGCCTATGTTGGAGGCTTGTTGTCGGATCGCTTTGGATACAAGAATACATTGATATCCGTAAGTTTCTTATCCATCTTGGGTTACCTGATCGTTATTTTCTTTCCCAGTTGGCAAGCAGTTTTGATTGGTTCCATCTTCTTCATCTCATGGACAGCTTTGTCGCTTCCGGCCATTCTTTCATTGATTGCTTCGACTCTTAAAGAAAATAAACATACGATGGGAGTATCCATGCATTCCTTGGTGCGACGTATTCCCATGGCAGTAGGACCCTTATTGGGAGGTATGATCATTCAAGCCTATGGAATCATCATCGGTGCACGCATTGCATTCATCGTTGCGCTCGTTTTCGCCTTGATTGCCATCTACTTTATTCGCCGTTTTGTGGCTGAACCAACAGAACGCTCTCCCATTGATCTTAAAGCAGGTTTCACTCGCATGCCCAAACAGCTACGTATCCTGCTTGTCAGTGATATCTTGATTCGCTTTGCGGAGCAAATCCCCTATGCGTTTGTTGTGGTCTATGTCATGAACAACCTCAATCAAAGCGCTGTGACGTTCAGCTTATTAACCTTGATTGAAATGCTTACAGCCATGTTTATCTACATCCCTGTCGCTTTTTTATCTGAACATGTGCGACATAAGACGCTTGTCGCCATCACTTTCTTCTTCTTTGCGATTTTCCCACTTATTCTTAGTGTTTCCACTTCATTTTGGATCTTGGTCATTGCATTCGTGGTCCGTGGTTTGAAGGAGTTCGGTGAACCAACTCGGAAGGCTTTGATTGTACGTTTGGCAGATCCAGATATCAAAGCCTCTGCTTATGGAAGCTATTACATGATGCGGGATGTGGTGGTATCCATTGCGGCACTCTTCAGTGCTACCCTTTGGAACATCTCCCCTCAAGTCAACTTTCTAAGTGCATCTGCTTTTGGCTTTCTCGGTCTGGCATTATTTCTGAAATACGGTAGTGATCAGCGAAATGTTAGGAAACACAATACAGAATAAAAAAATGATTTAAACCCGACAAGGAGATCCCTAATGGAAAATAAGAAGCTCGAAATCTTCAAAGTCTTTGCCAAACTTGGCATCTTCGCCTTTGGCGGACCTGCAGCCCATGTGGCGATGATGGAAGATGAAATCGTCACCAAACGTAAATGGTTGAGCAAAGAACGCTTCATTGACATGTATGGCTTCACGAGTTTGATTCCAGGTCCTAATTCAACGGAAATGGCCATTCTTATGGGCTATCATCGTGGTGGTATCCCTGGTTTGATCATCGCTGGCACAAGCTTCATCTTGCCTGCCGTCTTCATTGTTTTGGTCTTTGCCTTCATCTATGTCAGCTATGGAACAATTCCTGTGGTGGCAGGCTTGTTCGATGGGGTCAAACCTGTGATTTTGGCCATTGTTATTCAGGCGTTATATCGCTTATCTAAATCAATACTTTCTTCTTTTGAGAAAACTCTGATATTCTTTACCGTTTTGGCCATGTCCTTCTTTGGTTTGAGTGAGATCCCACTAATTCTGCTCGGTTCTTCCTTCTACTTCATTCTCAAGAAATTCCCAAAGGGAAAAGTATTCATGGTCGAACCGATGTCTACAATGATGGTCTTCTTAGTTTTCTTAAAGATTGGTTCTGTCCTATATGGAAGTGGTTATGTCTTGCTTTCATTTCTAGAAACTGAGTTTGTACTGCGCTATGGTGCAATCACCAACCAAACTTTATTGGATGCGGTTGCCGTAGGACAGTTCACCCCAGGTCCTGTCTTTACCACCGCAACCTTCGTCGGATATGTTATCGCTGGCTTTCCAGGTGCGATTGGAGCTACCATCGGTATCTTCTTACCTTCATTTCTCTTGGTTGCCATTGTCTTTCCTTGGTTTGAGAAACTCCGTCAGAACAAAGGATTATCGATTCTCTTAGATGGGGTCAACGCCGCATCCATTGCCTTGATGGCTTCTGTTACCATTAAATTGGGGATGGGCACCTTATTGGGTTGGGAAAGTATCTTGATCTTCTTGATCAGTGCAATCCTTCTGATTAAAACAAAAATCAACGCAACTTGGCTGATTTTAGCAGGAGCGTTGATTGGAATTCTTCTCTAAGCTTGGGTAACCAAGCTTTTTATATGAAGACATTTAGAAGTTCATAATAAGCATATAAGATGACAATATAAGCGCCTACTGTAGGCAAGGATTGCTTAACCAAAGCAGAGAAATCAATCTTGAAGTACTCCGCTGTGATGGGCAGACAGACATGGGTTGGTGTAAGTTGATTCGCAATGAATGCCATCCCCATGACCAAGATGAAGATTGAAAGTCCAGCTTCGGGGATCGTTAAGAACACCAAAGGTAATGCGATGACCGTAATGGCTTGTGATCCACCCACCAAAGTTCCCACAAAGAAGATCAGCGCAAAGATCAGGGCATCTGATATCGGTAGATTGGCAAATAAACTAGGAAGGCTCTCGATGACGTGTGTTGCAAGTAGCACATCTTTGAAGATCATGATAAAGAAAGTACTCAACATCAAGTTCTTTTCAAAGGCCGTGAAGACTGTTTTTTTGAGTTCTGGAAGAGTGAACTTCCCAACCCCAATAAATACGATGATTGAAAGCAATGCGGCTTCATAAACAGGTCGCTTAAAGGCAAGAATCCAGATGATCATCAACGCAATTGGCCAGCTCCCTTTAAACAACTTAATCAGACTTTCTTTGAGTGGTGGCTGTGTTCCTTCAATGAACTTAGGAATACGTCTGAGGTAGAATAGATGACCAAGCCCCATCATCACAATGATCATGGGAAGCATGCCTAGCATAAATGCACTTAATTCAATCCGCCCTTCAGTCAAGTTGATTGCGATTAAAATAGATGAAAACATGGGAAGAAAACTCTCTGGTATGTGACGATAAAAGGATGTCACAAAGGCTTTCTCTTCTTTATTCAAATGGTCCCCGACGCTTTGATT
>DHGC01000107.1:0-1174 GCA_002402585.1 Erysipelotrichaceae bacterium UBA4808
AAACTTCTCTCTGTTCAATCGTTTTAATAAAAGCGAAAAATGGAAGCGTCTCGTTTGGTTTGTCATCAATCACTGTTTCAAGATAATGATCTAATTCAAGTGATAAGATCACGTCGATCACATCAGCAGAATCAAATTCGAGTTCAATCACTGTATTTTGAGTAGTAAATGGATCCAGTGGATCTTCATTGTGCTTAATTAGTTTGATGTAGAAATCTTGATGACGATCGAATTCAGGACTCATTAATAGATGTTTGACATCATCGAGAAAGCGGCGAACAACTTCTATTGAATCAATCCTTTTATTCGCATTCAAGATTGCCCCTCCCATATGTATAATTATCATAAACTATCAATTGATAATATTCAATAGATGTAAATAGTTTGTGTTAAGCTATCTAAGCGTTTTAGAGTAAGGTAACACCAGATTATTAAATATAATCAATACAAAGTGCTAAGATGTGACCATAGGGGGATACACTATGTACGGAGCCATCATAGGAGACATCATCGGTAGTATCTATGAATTTCATAATGTACGACATAAAGATATCAGTATCGATCATCCCGGGATGCATTTCACCGATGACAGTGTATTGATGGTTGCGACGATGGACGCCATCCTGCACCCGGAAATCGGTTATGCAAAAATGTATAAGCAGTATTTCCGTGATTATGTGGATTCGAATTGTGGCTTTGGAGGTCGTTTCTATCAATGGGGCTTGAGTGACAGCTTAGAACCGTATGATTCCTTTGGAAATGGATCGGCGATGCGTGTGTCACCTGTGGCTTATCTTTTTGATACTGAAGAAGAAGTATTGTTAGAGGCAAAACGTTCTGCTGAAGTGACACACAACCATCCAGAAGGCATCAAAGGTGCACAAGTGATTGCCTTGGCGATTTACTTGGCACGTAAGGACGTCGATAAGCAAAGTATTGGAAAGCGCATCACGACACAATTCGGATACAATCTGAGCTCATCCATTGAAGAGTTACAGAAAACCAACATCTTTGATGAGACCTGCCAAGGTAGTGTACCGGATGCGTTGATCTGTTTTATAAATTCTTCAGATTTTGAAGATTGCGTCCGAACATCAATTTCCATTGGTGGGGATAGTGATACCATTGCCTGTATGGCCTGTAGCGTTGCGGAAGCGTATTATGGTTTGGATAA
>DHGC01000107.1:1244-9411 GCA_002402585.1 Erysipelotrichaceae bacterium UBA4808
AGCCAAATCATAAAGTAAAACCGAGCCAAATCATAAAATAGAATTGAGCCAAATCATAAAATGATATATAATAACGATGTAAAGTGAGGTATGGCGATGCGTAAATATTTACCAAGAATTGCGGATGAATTACTAGAAAGGTCTTTAAAGGCATCCGGGGCTGTGTTGATTGAAGGACCAAAGTGGTGTGGAAAAACAAGCACAGCATTTCATAAGGCCAAGACTGCAATATACATGCAAGACCCTGACCAAAGAACGAATTATCTACAAATTGCAAATACCAAACCATCACTCCTTCTTCAAGGTGAAACACCTCGGCTCATTGATGAGTGGCAACTAGCACCCATATTGTGGGATGCAGTTCGGCATGAAGTCGATCAGAGGAACGAACCGAGCCAATTTATTCTTACGGGATCTGCGGTACCCATTTTGGATGAGAAAATCTCGCACACCGGAACGGGTCGCATATCACGTATAAGAATGCGTACAATGAGCCTTTTTGAGTCGAATGATTCGAATGGACAAGTGAGTCTGAAACAAATATTTGATGGTTGCGAAGAAGTTAAAGGAATTGCTAAATTAAGCATTGAAGCATTGGCTGAATGCATTGTTAGAGGGGGGTGGCCAGCTTCATTAGGGACAGATCGTGCTGTGTATGAAAAACGTGTCATTGACTACGTAGATGCGGTTGTTGAAATGGATGTATCAAGTGTAGATGGCGTTGCAAAAGATCCACAGAAAGCAAGTGCACTAC
Organism: Erysipelotrichaceae bacterium UBA4808; assembly: GCA_002402585.1. Classification (GTDB taxonomy): domain Bacteria; phylum Bacillota_I; class Bacilli_A; order Erysipelotrichales; family Erysipelotrichaceae; genus UBA2212. The sequence goes on from DHGC01000107.1 coordinate 1,999, forward strand.
TACGCTCCATTTCTAGAAATATATCAACGGAGGCTTCCATGGAAACGCTTCGAAGAGATATGCAAGGGGGCGAAAACGGAATCGCATCGACCCCAACCATTACGAATTACCTAAATGCATTGCAAAGGATTTTCGTAACTGAGGATCTCGAAGCATGGAATCCTTCGATTCGATCGAAAACACCTTTAAGAACGAGTCCAAAACGTCATTTTGTTGATCCATCGATTGCGTGTGCTTCATTAGGTATAAGTGGTGTGAAGCTTTTGAAAGACTTTAATACATTTGGATACTTATTTGAATCCTTATGCATTCGTGATTTAAGAGTATACGCTGATTATCTTGATGGAAAAATATACCATTATCGAGACAAGACAAATTTAGAATGTGATGCTGTTGTCGTATTACGTGATGGCCGCTGGGGTGCAATTGAAGTAAAAATGGGAGCATCTGAATTTGACTCGGCAGCAGAGAATTTGATTAAACTAAAGGATAGAATCAACACAGACAAAATGATGGAACCGAGTTTCCTAATGATCTTAAGTGCGACCGATTTTGCATATACGCGTGAAGATGGGATCCATGTAGTGCCAATTGGGTGTTTGAAGTGGTAACTCTAATTATTGAGATGTTGATGATCAAGTAACAATACTTATATTTGTAACATTTCATTTGTTATAGGCAAACCAAATGTTACCTGATGGCTAAATCCATTCTTAACTTGTGCTAAGCTTTAATAAAGAACACGAGGTCCAACATGAACAATACAGCATTTCCAAAAGACTTTCTATGGGGTGGAGCCATTGCGGCCAATCAAGCGGAAGGCGCTTATCTTGAAGGTGGAAAGGGGCTATGCTTAGCCGACATCAACGAGTTCAGAGGGGATCTGCCCCCTGAAAAGCGATCCAATGCGGAGATGACCACAGATGAAGTGATGCGTCATTTAAACAATCACAAAGGCAATTATCCCAAACGTAGAGGTATTGATTTCTATCATAGCTATAAAGAAGATTTAGCCTTATTGAAGGGAACAGGAATGAACTCGTTTCGTACCTCCATCAACTGGTCACGCATCTTTCCCAATGGGGATGATTTAGAGCCGAATGAAGAGGGCTTGAAGTACTACGATGATTTGATTGATACTCTGCTTGAATTGAATATGGAGTCAATGATCACCATCTCTCATTATGAAATGCCTTTGAATCTCAGCTTGAAATACAATGGTTGGGCTAATCCTAAATTGATTGATTTCTTCGTAAACTACTGTGAAGTCTTGTTCAAACGATACAAAGGCAAGGTTAAACTCTGGATACCTGTCAATCAGATCAATTTGATTGGACACGAATCGTACAATCACTTGGGTATCCTGGCTGATAAGGTCGAGAATCTAGAAGAAGCCAAATACCAAGCCGTTCTCTACGAAATGATTGCGTGTGCCAAAGCAACCAAGCTAGCCCATGAGATCGATCCAGACAATAAAGTGGGGATGATGTTTTGTGACTACATTACTTACCCAGCATCGTGTAAGCCTGAAGATGTTTTCGCAACCATGAAACACAATCAAATGGAATACTTCTATGGGGATGTTTTGCTAAGAGGTAAGATTCCTGGCTATGCATGGCGATTCTTTAAAGACATGGGAATGAATATCCAAGTCTCTGAAGCGGATGAGGAAGCACTTAAACATACGGCCGATTTCTGCTCACTCTCGTATTACTATTCCAGCATCACCGACGATGAAGGGTATATGAACGGAAGCCCTGTGAAACGTAATGCACTCTTAAAGACGAATCCATGGGGATGGTCCATTGACCCTCTCGGCTTGCGTACGACTTTGAATCAATACTACGACCGCTATCAAATGCCCATCTACATCACAGAGAATGGATTTGGGCAATACGATGTCTTGAATGAGGATGGGACGATTCAGGATGACTATCGTATCGATTATCTTAGAAACCATGTTTTAGCAATCAAAGAAGCCGTCCTAGATGGTGTGGATATCCGTGGGTATTATCCTTGGGGACCCATTGATATCGTATCCTGTTCTTCCAGCGAGATGGAGAAACGTTATGGTTTCATCTATGTGGACTTGAACAATCGCTTGGAAGGCAGTGGGAAACGTATTCTAAAAGATTCGTATGCTTGGTATAAAAATGCTGTGGCATCGAATGGAGAAATGCTATAAATCTACAATTTAAGGTGTTGACCTTCACGTGTGGTGAAGGTTTTTTTGTTAGGAGCTTTAGCTTCTAATGCGCAAACAAAAATGGAATCAGTCCTAAAATTAAAAGTGAAACATCGACCATAAAGGACAAGGACAAAAATGTCAGAAGGAATTGAAACAGGATTTGAAGCTCAGATATTTATTAATTAATTGATGTAAGCAGTAAATGATCGAGATATTGACTCAACTTTATGTAGAAAATCATCGTAACAGTAAAGGATCTACACTTTGCACTACGTATGAAAATCATACAAAGGCAAATATTAACGAACATTTGATCAAGTCTACAAGTGCACTTGATTTACCATTTTATGATCCACTCATGATTGTGGAGAAGACGAACGGACGTATGGCTGAAGATCAATTTTGGCTTAAAATCGAGAGGAAAATAGTCCATGATTGATGTAACGAAACAAAACGAAAGACGGAATGAGTGGACATCTTCTAAAGGCAATCAAATGAAGTGGTTCATCGATGATGTTTGGTATAAAGCTGACTATGCAGGGTATGAAGCTTTTGCGGAGTATGTGGTATCACAACTACTTACATATTCAAACTTAATCAAAACAGAGTTTGTTTCATATGATTTGGATCAAGTCGTATATGAAAAACAAACGTTTTCAGCATGCAAAAGTCGCATTTTTTTACCAGAAGGGTGGCAACTCATAACGCTTGAATGTTTGTTTAAAAGTCACTTTGGATATGGGTTGAACCAAAGTATCGATGCAATGGAGTCACTCGAAAATCGCATTCGATTCATCGTTGAACAAACGATACGACTCACACAACTTCATAACTTTGGTCAATATATGAGCCAACTCTTAACGATTGATGCATTTTTCCTTAACGAAGATCGACACACACATAATATAGCAGTTTTGTTAGATGACACAGGAAGGTATCATCTTTGTCCACTATTCGACAACGGGGCTACCTTATTGTCTGATACTCGTTTGGATTATCCTTTGAACGAAGATGTCTATTCGCTTAGGAAAAAAGTAAAGTCGAAAACATTCACTCAAAACTTTGATGAACAACTTGATACAGTTGAAAAAGTATACGGAAGCCATCTCAAATTCACATTCACAAAGAAAGATATTGAAAGAATCGTATTCGAAAGTAATGATTATCCGATGCAAGTAAAGCAACGTGTCCTCAACGTGTTGTTTGAGCAAATGCGAAAATATAAATATTTATTTAGATAATGTACAAAGAAAGCGATGACCATACGAGCATCGCTTTTACTACGCTAGATCTTCGCCATTCGAAGCAATGACCTTCTTATACCAATAGAATGATTTCTTCTTGAGACGCTTGAGGGATCCTTTACCTTTATCATCCATATCCACATAGATGAAACCATAGCGCTTCTTCATCTCACCTGTACCTGCCGACACAAGATCAAAGCAGCCCCAAGGGGTATACCCCATCAAGTCAACGCCATCCAAACACACCGCTTTTTCATTTCATTGACATGGTCTCTCAGATAATCGATCCGATAATCATCGTTGATCGATCCATCTTCTTCTACCACATCATCCATACCCATGCCATTCTCCACGATGAAGAGTGGTTTCTGGTAACGGTCATACAACTCATTCAAGACGGTTCGTAAGCCCACTGGATCGATTGGCCAACCCCAAGGGGTTTCTTTGAGGAAGGGATTCTTGTCTCCCATCTGGCCACCGGTATTGGTTCTTTGTACAAGTCCGGTATGATACACTGTTGTGCGATAGTAACTGAAAGCGAGGTAATCCGAAGGATTTTCACGCAGAATTGTGTCATCCAAAGGTGCTTTTTGAATCTTAACACCGAGATCTTTCAACATCGTCTTGGCATAGGATGGATAGTAACCACGCATCATCACATCAGAGAAGAACAGAGCACGTCTTCTAAACTGTAAAGTCCCCAAAACATTATCCGGATGACAATCCGCAGGATACAAACCACTTAAGGCCAACATCGTTCCCATCTTGTTTTCTGGGTTGATCTCATGCGCCAATTTATTCGCCAAGGCATTCGCAACCATCAAATGATGAAGCGCTTGGTAACGCACATTCGCATCCGTACTGCGACAGCCCAACATACCATAGCCATCTAAGACATTGATCTCATTGACAGGAATCCAATACTTGACAAAATTTTTATATCGATTAAAAACGACTTCACAAAGACGCATGTAACAGGTTAAGGTTTCACGTCCATACCAACCATCATAGTGATTGGCGAGATAGGTTGGCATCTCAAAATGATAGATTGTAACTAAAGGTTCAATCTTATATTTCTTACGCTCCAGAAAGATGTTTTCGTAGAATTTTACACCTTCCTCATTGACAGCCTCATCTTCTAAGCCACCATTCGGGAAAATACGTGACCAACTGAGGGATAAACGATAGGTTTTAAATCCCATCTCCGCAAACAAGGCAATATCTTCTTTGTAGTGGTGATAGAAATCCACTGCACGATGACTTGGATAATAGATATTTTCATCAATGATTCCCACAGAATCCTCTGGTAAGGATTCGTTGCGCTTGTAGAATGCTTTTGTCCCATCCTTCAATAAAACGGATATACGACGTGGCTCCGTATGGGTTCCGTCTGTCATGAAATCACTGGTAGAAAGTCCTCTTCCACCTTCATTGTATCCACCCTCATATTGGTTTGCGGCCGTTGCGCCACCCCACAAGAAATTTCTTGGTAATGTATTCATCTTTTCCTCCATATCTAAATTATAGCATTGAAAATAAACGCTCGATGATCGCGCGGTAATTTTGAATAACAACTAAGGAGTTCATATAAACAACACGTAGATTATTATGAGGAACAACTTTAAGCATCCAACATTACCCTATATTCTAACGATCGTTATGCTTATCCAAGCGTCTACATGCTCAAGCTGCTTGTGTCGCAGATGCGGAAGGTGTATGTATAGATCAAAATGTAGTTGAGGTGGTAGCACATGCCATTGGTCAAAAAATACTCGGGTGGGGCGAAGCAAAATGAGAGTAATCCAAAGTTGATTGTATCAGAGTCCTAATCTGACACACTTTTGACATGATTTGTGTTCTATAATACAACTATGAAAACAAATCCAACAATTTTGATAGCGGATGATAATCCCCAAATCACATCGATCCTAAATAGCTATTGCAAAAAAGAAGGCTTTGAGACGATTTTAGCCGTGGATGGCTTTGACGTCCTTAATAAAATGTCTGCAGACATTGACCTTATTCTTTTAGATGTAATGATGCCTAAGCTGGATGGTTTTTCTGTATGCAAAGAAATCCGTAAAGAAAATAACGTTCCGATTATCATGATCACCGCACGTGGTGAAGATCACGAGAAAATATTGGGATTGGACATTGGAGCCGATGATTATATCGTCAAACCCTTTTCACCCCTCGAAGTCATGGCACGCATCAAAGCGGTCCTTCGTCGTTTGGAACCCGAAAGCACCAAACATATCCTGAACTTTGACAATCTCGTCGTTGACATGCGTGCTTATCGTGTGGAAATCAATGGACACGAAGTTTCTCTGACCCGTAAAGAGATTGAGTTGTTATTTACCTTAGCCAGTCATCCCAATATTGCATACTCCCGTGACCAACTCTTGAATCAAGTCTGGGGCTATGACTACTATGGAGACAGTCGTACGGTAGATTCACACATGACCCGTCTTCGCAGTAAACTTGAACACTATGAACATGCCCACTGGGATTTAAAAACCGTATGGGGCATTGGATATAAGTTTGAACCCCTCGAGGTCAAGCCATGAAACAAGGCATCACACGTAAACTGATCCTATACTTCATCTTGGTCATCGTCGTCTTTGCCTTCGTCATTGGAGGTCTTTTTGGCATCACTGTTCGTCGCACAACCCGCACAGAGGTGGAACAACTCCTTTTAGATCAATCCACCAAGATAGCGGATGCGATTGAAAACAATGCGCAACTCACCATCGATCGAACGGTCTTGAACACGTTGCTCAGTCGTGTCAATCTTGAAGATCTGCAAGTCTGGGTCGTAAGCAGTGAAGGCGTCATCACCACCATAACGGAATCACGTATGGGGATGAACATGATGCGAGATTATCATGCATTAAGCAAAGGTACGCAAGACTTGCTTGGTCAAGTTTTAACGGGTGAACAACTCGTCAGTGATCGCATCCGTGGTGTCTTCAATACCGAGACCGTTACGGTTGGGACACCGATTGAAGTGAATGATCGGGTTGTGGCAGCGTTGTTTATATCTGCTTCTGTCACATCAATCAATGCCTTGACATCCAGTACGATCCGCATCCTGATTTTATCACTGGGGATTGGGGTTGTCCTGGCAATCCTATTGGGGTATTTTCTATCTTTGAAATTTGTTAAACCACTGAATCGCGCCAATGAAGCGGTGAATACCTTAGCCATGGGGAATTATGAAGTCTATTTAGAAACCAATCAGAAAGATGAAATTGGTCAACTCTCGAACAATATCAACAGTTTAGCGAAGCGTTTAGATGATGCGTCTAAGCAAAGTGCAAACTTAGAGAAGATGCGTCAAAACTTCATTGCGGATATCACGCACGAATTACGGACGCCAGTTACGATTATTCGTGGTCTTGCGGAAGGTGTCAAGGATCAAGTTTATCCGATAGAGGATAGTCCTAAAATCAGTGAGCAAATTATCCATGAAACCTTGGGTATGCAAAGATTGATACAGGATCTTCTCGATCTATCCAAGCTGGAAGATCCAGATTTCAAGTTGGACAAACGATCAATTGAACTGCATGATGTCTTAGATGATGTGGTAAGAAGTGCACGCGCACTCCTTGATCAAAAACAACAAACCCTGCATCTACAGATTGAACCGGGTTCTTGGTCGTTCAATGGGGATGCACAACGTTTGAAACAGATGTTCATCGCAGCGCTTGACAATGCGTCTAAGTTCTCAACGGAACACTCTGATATCGAACTCATTGCGAAGCAAGAAGCTGAAATGGTTGTGATAGAGGTTGTGGATCATGGCATCGGGATGAATGAACTCAAACAAAAGGAATTGTTTCAACGGTATAAGAAAGACAGCCAAAACAATCCAAATGGGAATGGGTTAGGTTTGTTAATCGTGTCGAAGATTGCAGCGAACCATCATATCCGATTAGAAGTGGACAGTCAGGTGGATGTTGGGACGACGATACGGTTTAA
>DHGC01000107.1:9422-17122 GCA_002402585.1 Erysipelotrichaceae bacterium UBA4808
CTTTCGCGCATTTTAAAGATTCTTGTTAAACTTAAAACAAGGAGAAGTCCATATGAATAAAAAATATCATTTTGGAAGTGTCAAACTATCGCGCCTTTTAATATAATGCCATATATTGTAATCTAACATCACAATGCTAGATTAAGATTAATGGATGTGTCTCATCAATCAAAAAAGGATTGGTTTTTAGACCTGCCAATCATCTATTAAGAATCATACCGTTTTTATGAACTCATTTTATTGGATAATAGTTACATCTTAATCGAACCAAATTCAGAACCAAACAATATAATTTCACTCAAGAAACAGATACAAATAATTCAATCAAAAAAGATTTATCCAGTGATTCTTTATATTCGTTAAATTAGTAAATATCGAATCAAGGTTCTAGTTAAAGATCAAATATCTTTGGCAAACATCTTTTTTAAATCACCAAACTAAGATTTTGGCTTAAAGATTCGAAAGATATATTCGCATGTTTTCCATTACAATGTGCTACACCATTGGGCGTAGATGGAAATCCACAAATTTGCCCTATTCAGAATTAATGGTTTATCAATATATAGTGATAAGTATTGAGCTATCGAAACGATGTCCAATTTGAGATTAAGTGGGAATTAACTTTAGAAAGATGTATGGATAATTGATAGATGTTTCGAAGAAAGCCCTGTTCTACTAATGGTGAGCAATCGAACTGAAATCTCCAAAAACAGCCCATATCGATTGCATTCCAGATTATCGGAAATAAATGGAAGTTGTTGATTATCCGAAATCTGAGTGCGCGGACGCATCATTTCAATGATATCAAGAACTCTTTTGACGGCAACAGTCAGAAAGTACTAACAGAGAACCTAAAAATGCTCGAAGAGGAAGGGATTGTACTAAGAACTGCCTATACAGAAATCCCGCTCCGTTTAGAATATTCCTTGACTTAACTCGGTCATTTTCTTGCACTAATTATGAAAGAGATGGAGAAATGTGGTTCCGGTTTTAAATAAAATCTTGATTCTAACAATTCTTCGTTTATATGACTAACTAATACATACCCACAAAAATAATAGTTTTGAATTGTTTATGCCTATATTTCCTATACATAAGGAAAATTACCGACCTTAACTTTGACAAAGGTCATGTTAAAATCAAGAAGTCAAAAAGACGGAAAGGTGATTTACTATGGATAAATGGATGTCTAAACTTGAATCGGCATTGATGCCTGTTGCGTCAAAAGTCAGTTCCAACCGTTTGCTTAAAGTTGTTTCAAGCTCGTTCAACCTAATTCTGCCAATTATCATCATCGGCGCCATTTTCTCGCTTTTGAATACAATGAATATCGGGGGTTATCAAGCGTTCCTGGCTTCTTCAGGTCTTAATGTGTTCCTTGCCTTGCCGGGTAAATTTACCACTGACCTGATTGCCCTCTACATCGCATTCACATCTGCATATTCCTATGTTAAGAATGAGGGGATGGAAGGTGACGCTATTCCGGCGGGCTTGATCTCTATACTCGGCCTCTTGATTCTTACACCTCTGGCTTCAGTCACAACAGAAGCCGGTGCAGTTTCCTATATCAGTTTTGATTTCCTTGGATCTAAAGGCTTATTTTCGGCCTTGTTGATTGGGCTTTTGACCGGTTATATCTATACGCTTTTCATCAAAAAGAATTTCACAATTAAGATGCCTGACGGGGTACCGCCAACTATTTCCAAATCTTTTGCAGCTTTGGTTCCCGGAACTGTCTTGACTTTTGTCTATATAGCTATTTCTGCGGTATTCTCATCACTGACGGGTCAATCCTTTACACCTTGGTTCTATTCAATTCTTGAGACACCGTTGGCTTCAATGTCCGGAAGCCTCTTAACTTTCTGCGTTCTATTGTTCTTCGCGAATATCTTGTGGTTCTTTGGCTTACATGGTGGTGCTGTCACGATTCCGTTCATGATCATGTTGTTCTTCGGTGCGGGTATCGAAAACCAAGCAGCTTTTGGGGCTTCTCAACCGATGCCGAATATCTTGACTGTTGGATTTCTGTTTTTCCTAATGCTTGGGGGTATTGGTAATACAATCGGACTAGCTATTGACATGCTGTTCTTCTCTAAAAGTGAACGATATAAGGTTTTGAGTAAGATTGCTATCCTTCCTTCTTTGTTCTCCATAAATGAACCAATTGTCTTCGGTTTGCCTTTGATTCTCAATCCGATCATGGCAATTCCGTTCTTTGTGGTTCCTCAGATTATCGCTGTCTTAACGTACTTCGTCATGAAAATGGGCATTGTTGGTTTGGCACGGGTTGCGATGGGTGCCACTGGTACACCCCTTATCTTCGATGCCTGGTTAATCGTGGGTGTTTCCGGAGTAATATGGCAAATCCTGATGATTATTCTCTCGGCTCTTCTGTATCTACCTTTTTTCAAAGTCCAGGATACTATTGCCTACAAAGAAGAGAACGCGAAGTAAATATTTCAACGCAAGAAGCAGCCAAGTTGATTGGCTGCTTCTTGTGTTATAATTTTGGTTACTAAAACATGGAAAGAGATGCTAAGCGAATCCTGATCGAGTTAAGCAAACGAGATGCTATCTTAGGAGAAGAACTCGCTTTTTTGGTTCATAAAAGCTCGCGTAGTGTGCGGAAGATCATACGATTAATCAATGACGAGATTATCCAGTTTGGAGCTCAAATCGAATCAGGAACAAACTTCGGCTATCGCTTGACGACAAAAGATCTAAAGACCTTGCAGTCTGAAATTGATAAGTGGGAGGCTGAAAACGCAATCACCGATGAAAATCGGGTAACGAGAATCATATCTATTCTTGCAAATCAAAAAAACTACATAAAGATCGACGATCTGTGTGATCAGCTTTACCTATCGAGGACCCAGCTTAAGCAATCCTTGAATAATCTGAGAAGATATCTGAAAGCCCATAATCTGGGACTCGAAGTCAAGCCGCATCATGGTATTCGGATTTTCGGCGATGAATTGGATATCCGTAGAGCGATTTCTAAGCAAATATTCGAGAAGAATAAATCTCGATTACCTTCAGATGAGTTTGGGTCCATCAAGGACATCGTGACTTCTTGTTTCGTCAACACAGACTATCTTATATCCGATGATGCCCTTAATGACTTGGTAAAACAGATAGCCATCCAATGCCAACGGATTGAAAACGATTGTCTTGTTTCTTTTGCACCCGAAAGACTGTCGCTGATCGAGCATGAATATGAACATCCAATCGCGAAGCAGATCATGTTTCTTCTAAATAAGATTCATGGAGTTAGATTTTTTCCTCAGGAAGTTGCCTTTCTCACAATGCATCTTTCAGGAATGAACGCTAACTTACATGCGTCCATATATTTGGATAAGGATGCTTTCTATTTTATTGAGGAAATCCTTAAAGTACTAGAAGAGCAATCCATCTACCATTTTTCACAGGATCTGAATTTACGGCTAGCATTAGCCCAGCACATGCTACCATTGCTCAAACGTATCCAATACATGCTTTTTCTAAAGAATCCGTTGTTGTCTGAAATTAAGACTAAACTCTTGGAAGCCTATGATCTAGCTATCAAAGTTGCGACAGTCATTAATGAAGCATATATGTGCAATCTACCTGAAGATGAAATCGCTTATATAGCGCTCCACATCAATCTTTCTATAGAACAAAGCAAAACCAACAGACATAAAAATAAGATATTGCTTATATGCACCGGTGGTAATAGCACTTCTAGATTGATAGAGCATTTCTTTCGCAGCAATTTCGAAGCGTATATCGATGATTTGGACGTTGTTTCACTGCAGGAACTAGTTATTGACTCACTTGTCAATTATGACTGCGTATTCTCTACGGTTGAACTTGGTAAGGAAGTCAAGTCCCCTGTTTTTATCATTGATATGCTTTTAAACCGCAATGATGCCCAACATATTAAACAGAATCTAACTAACCTAACTAGGAAAGAAATCAGCAGTTACTTTCCGGAAGAGTTGTTCTTTACCGACATCCAACTTGACTCAAAAAACGAGATCATCCATTCAATGGTTGAGCAGTGTCGTAAATACTTCGAACTGCCTGAAGATTTCGAAACTAGGATCTGGGAAAGAGAAGAAATTAGCAGTACTGAATACAACGACTTAATTGCGTTTCCTCATGCTACTCAATCCGGAACTTCCGCTACATTCGTTGCTATCGCCATCTTACGCCAACCCATCCAGTGGTTGAATGGTAAAATCAGGATTATACTGTTATCTTTGGTCGAAGAGCATCCTGACAAAGAGCTGAACCATTTCTATGGGGTTATCTCATCCTTGTTGTCGGATGAATCGCTCCAATGGAAACTGATCAACAATCCAGACTACATACAGTTTATCCAGATGATTAAGAAAATAGAGGGTGCGCTTTGAAAAGAAATGTACTCTTGGTATGCGGAGCTGGGATATCGACAAGCATCATAGCGCGTCTTTTAAAAGATGCCGATTTGAACAATGAATTCTCATTTTCTTGTTGTGACATGAACAGTGCACCAATCAAGGTCCTCGAGAACGATTTAGTCATCTTAGCACCGCATGTGAAGTTCATGCAGCCAAAGCTCGAGAAGATCTGTAAACGTTATGGAATCCCACTATTTGTGATAGATGCGAATGACTACTTGAATGGTGAAACCAAGAAACTCATGAGCCAATGTATGGTTGCCTTAAATCTTGAACCGCCTACTCAACCTTGCAAAATTGTGTTTCTGTATGAACGTGTAGGCTACTTAACTCATGACTTTATGCGCAGTAAGTCTTTTAAAACAATAGCACAAAATCATAAATGGAACATTGAACCTGTTTCAGTTGATGATTACATGCACAGTTTGGAAGTGGCGTGTATACTGATCGAACCACAACTGAGCTACTACACTCCAGATTATTTCAAAAATCGGAACTACCACCGAGAATGTCCGTTCTTAATCTGTCCAATCTTTGCTTATCAAGATGCTACTGGTAAGACAATGGAAAAAATCATCCTAGCAAATCTAGGTTTAAGGGAGATAACATGAAAATACTTTTTAGAGCTGACGATTTAGGGTTCAGTGAGGCTGTTAATCTAGGCATTCTTAAGTCAATACTCGATGGACCAATCCGCAATGTTGGGCTTATGCCGGGTATGGATGCGGCTGAGCATGGGTTTAAACTTATAAAGAATCTCGATATCGCTTTAGGCCAGCACACCAACATTAGTGTTGGAAAACCACTGTCGGACCCGAAAAGAATACCCAGCTTGGTCAGTGAAGAGGGGTTTTTCCATAACAGTAAAACCATTAATGGCAGAAAAGTAGATACGATCGATATTGGAGAGGCAGAAATCGAGATTGAAGCACAATTGTCGCGTTTCAAGGCAATCTGTGGGAAAATGCCGGATTATTTTGAAGGGCATGCCGTTTTCAGTAAAAATTACTTTACAGCATTGAAAAACGTAGCAGAGCACAACGGCTTGTTTTATTGTAATCCTTTCGACAAAGCATGGTTAGACGATAATGGGATTACTTTGGGTATTCTTGCAAAGCTGGGAGAAGGCGGAATGTATGATCCATATCACCACATCCTAGAAGATAAAGCACAAGTTCTTAATCAGGACTGCGCCCTTTTTGTCTTTCATCCTGGCTATATCGACCAATACTTATTGAATAATTCCACGTTCACCTTGGTGCGTCCAAAAGAGACCGAATTCCTAACATCGAGAAGACTAAAAGAATGGCTTGTTTTGAATCATATCCAGATTGCAGATTTTCGTACTTACCGCAGATAATCCCACGAAAAGAAATCTGGGTCTAAATATTCATGCTTGTAAACATAACGAAATATAAAAAGGTGTAATTCAGTAAATCATGGCCTATAGTTTTGAGAATTTAAGCCATAAGTAGATTTTTTTCTTCACACTTTTGTTTTTCAGTGAAATCATGAATCCCTTCATTTTCTGGAGAAATACCATCAGTTTCTCCTGGATATCTATTTCGATGAATCGATGCATAAACATAGAGTGAAAGATGCCAATTTAGATATTTCGAGGATATACCACGATAGAATCGATAGAGTGTTTTGAAACCAAAATGCATATTGTTCGCTGTATTTAAATGAAGTGCATTCGTAAATTTATGATGATCCGAGTCGAGCATATTGGTCAATTGATTATGCTTGATCAGTTCGTAGTTCGATAAAAAGTCCATTGATAGTGTGAATTTTCCATTTTAAATCATTAATTCCCGCTCGAATAAATCGCTCCACCAGATGATCCATTTCATCATCCGGAAGAATGATCGGTGTACCAATCGATCTCGCTCTAACATACAACTTAGCACAGAACTCTAATTGTTCCGCAATCGCAAACGCTTTAGGGAGATCAGGCCCAACCACATTCGTACCGTGATTGGCTAAAAGAACTGCATTTTGATTTCCCATTGTCTTCAATGCGTTGATTGCTAAATCCGCTGTTCCAAACGAAGCATAAGGAGCACATTTAACACTGCGACCTCTCGCATAAGCCACCATATAATCCACTGCAGGCAAATCCTCATTCAAACACGCCAAAGTCACCGCAAAAGTTGAGTGCACATGTAGCATCGCCCCAACATCTTTACGTGTCCGATAGACAATCTCGTGTATGGCATGTTCCGAGGAAGGTGTCTTATTTCCTTCTACGATTGTCCCATCCAGTTTCATGATCATGATGTCTTCAGGTTCAATCTCTTCATAAGGAGTTCCAGAAGGTGTGATGGCCATAAGTTCCAAATTACGATCATAAATACTTAGATTTCCGCCTGTCTCTCGTGTTAGACCAGCACTGAGCATCTTCTTCCCGTAAGCGATAATCGTTTTTCGTTCTTTTTGAAGCCACATCATCGTTCTCCTTTTTCTTTACCACACACCCAATATTTATAATAAAAAAGCTCCTTCTGTTAAAGGAGCTGGATAAGCAAAACAATTGGGCGAAATTATAAACTAAAATCAGCACTGACTTTGAACTTAAAGAAATGAGCACTGACCCAAATATTGGAATATTCCACTTGCGATCCTTTTTCATTGTAAATCTGCGAAATAATGTGAATCGCTGGACTGCCCTCAGCTAAATCTAAGATGCTTGCAATATCCTTATTAATCGACTCAATCGTGAATTGTCGTTTGATATCATAGGAATCTGGATATTTCTCAAAGATATAAGGATAGATCTGGAAGTTTGTAAAATTGATATTCTCCATGCCAGGGAAATACTTAATTGACAAAGAGTTATCGAGAAAAGCGATTTTATGCTCATTGCCCAGATAGAGTCGCGAAAATTTAACCAGTTTGTCATCCTCATCAAAACGATGATCCACTTTCTTGAGATCACTAAGCTCGACAATGTTTTGCTCGATATCCTGAATGATAGGTGTGAGACCGATATTGGTGATACCATCGATCAAAGCTTTAAGGGATATGCCATGATTAACCGGTAAGATGCTCTGACGAATCGAATAGCCTTTAGATCCAAGAATCAGGAATTTTTCAGTAACCAAAGCATCATAAGCATACTGTACATCTTCACTATGCACATCCAGAACCTTTGCTAGATCTTTAACACTTGGCATGACATAATCATCGGGTAAAGTACGAACCATGATTACAGAATAGAGCTCATGTTTAAGTTGTTCCTGGATGCTTTGATTGCGACGCTTATCAATCTGAATGTAT
>DHGC01000107.1:17128-30960 GCA_002402585.1 Erysipelotrichaceae bacterium UBA4808
ACAACAGAACTGAAAAGCTTGAGCTTGTCGTCTTTATCTTTATAACTAATAAAATAATGAAAGACCGATGCATCTTGGGTCAAGCCCAACGATTTTGCGTAAATGTCTCTTACTTTCTCACCGCGATAAAAAGCGTCGATTTTCGCAATCTTAAGTTGTAAGATCTTATCAATTGCCAACAAACTATCATCACTGTTGATGATGGTTTCAGCTTGATACAAATTGACACTTTGCGGGATGAAGTATTCAACTAAGGCAAAAGGCATGTGATTGATTTGGATCGACTGGGTGATACGTAAGACAGCTTTTCCATAGTGCTTAAGGACATCGGGATATTGATTGTTATCGGCTTGGATTGTTTCAACCAAGAGATTACGTTGACTGTAGGTGTAACCTCTACCTTCCAACATGCGCTTGAGATAAGCGATCTCGTGATCATCATAGGTCAAGATGGGTCGTTTGGATACGAAGGTACCACGGCGTTTAATGCGTACAATCAAGCCTTCATTGGCCAAAGCCTCATACGCCATTCGTACCGCGATCCTACTGACATTGTAAAACTCAGCGATTTCCTCTTCGTAGGGTAAGGCGGCGTTGTTTTCGAGTTCACCATTCAAAATGGCATTGCGGATGCTTTGGTGAATCTGCTTATAGAGTGGCATTCTAAGCTCTTTATTCAGATAAATATAGTTCATATGTTTATTATAGAGCAAAATGATATAAATTTATACAAGGCAAGATATAAATAGTTCTTTATGTATTATAAAGCATGCATTATTTCGTATTCTTCACAAGTCATCTTCGATGGATATGAACTTACAATTGAATTGAACGTACTTGGATCACGATAAATATCACTCAAAGTGCTTAGCAAGACATATGCAGGATCAATCAAAGCTTCATCCGCATTGTCCATTCTAAAGTCCATACCATGAACCAAACCTTTACATCCTGAGAAGCCCAATTGAATGGTTGGCTTGAATAAAGACAGATCTCCCATATCGCCTGCCGCAAAAGACTTCTGGTGGTCAATGATGTTTTTCTCATCTACGATTGATTTGATGTGTGGAAGCAATAAATCATTGAGTGCTCTTGATTGAAGCAAAGGCATGTATCCCGTACGATCTTCAATTTCAACACGGGCTTCCATCGCTTGTGCGCAATGCTTTGCGGTTTCATTCAAACGTGCATTTAAGCTGATAAGGGTATCTGGATTGATGGAGCGGACATAACCCTCCAAAATGGTATGAGCGGGGACAGAATTCACACTCTCACCACCATGGGTCGTGATCAGATGTAGACGAATACGATCCTCTTCTAAGAATGTTTCCCTTAAATAAGCAAAAGCTTGCTGGGTGAGCAACTGGGCATTGAGCGCATTGATACCTTTATGGGGCATGACTGCCGCATGCGCAGCTTGTCCATAGAAATTGAGTTTCTTGTAGATGAAGCCACTGAGTGAGGCATTGATTTCCATGCTGGGCACGGAAGTTTCACCCATCGTGTGTACAGAAAGGAACGCATCCGCATCCTCAAATGCGTGCATGAGAATCAAGTTTTGCTTGCCGGATAAGAGCTTGATTTTGCCTTCTGACTGAAGTTGCAAACGAAAATCTAAATCTACGAATTCTTCCGCCGCAATGCAATACAAACTTAAGGAACCATTAAACGTTTCATGTTCATTGAAAAGGCTTAAGACATGGCTCAAGATCGTTGTTTGTAGATGATGACCACACGCATGTGCAGCCCCATCGGGCCCAGCATTGGGATGTTTATGTACGATCAAGGCATCCATTTCCGCAATCAGCGCGACATGAGGTTTACCTGAACCAATGGTTACTCTAAATCCAGAGATCCCATAATCTTCAGTGATATCAAGATGATGTTCATTTAAATATTTAAGAATGATTTCTCTGGTTTTCTGTTCTTTAAAGCCTAATTCAGGTGTATTAAAAAGCTCATTCTCCATCTTCATTAAAGAAGGCTTTGAAGCCTGTAAGATTGATGACCATTGTGTCATGTTTATATCCTCTTTTAACCCATTCTAACATGAATTATTGTATGATTATAGAAAAGGAGGCTATGTGAAACCAGTTATCTTGCTCGCACACCCTTATTGCAAAAGCTTCAATCACCATGTCAAAGATGTCGTTGTGGAGAGCTTCAAACAAAAGGAAAAAGTGCCTGTTGTGATTGATTTAAGCGATGAAGGGTTCAACCCTGTCTTAAGCACTGAAGATTTACGTTTATACATGCGTGGTGAGACCAGTGATCCTAAAGTACGTGAATATCAAGGGATATTGAGTGATTGTGATGAACTCGTCATCATCTTTCCGATATGGTGGTATGAAGCGCCTGCACTGCTCAAAGGGTTCTTGGATAAGGTCTTCTTACCTAGCTTTGCCTTTGATGAAACAGAGGATGGTTTAGTAGGCAAACTCGGGCATATCAAGAAGACAACGATCTTAACCACATCTGAAGTAGAGACAGAATTTATGCGTGAAAAAGTTGGTAATCCCATTGAAACAAGTCTGCTTGAGACGACATTTGAAATTTGTGGTATCACATCGGATAAAATTTGGTTGAATTGCGAACACATTGCGAGTGGTAGTGAAATTGAGCGGCTACAGTTTTTAGAAAAGGTTCGCATGCGCATTCTCACATAATTCACCTTTAAAGATGAAATATGAGGGGTTTAAGTTGACGAATTCCCTATAAATTCGTTATAATGCATCTACAATGAAAGCTCTTTCAAGAGCACATTAAAACTGTCTAACAAGACAAGGAGGAACACGTTTTGAAGAAGTTGTTAAAATATTTGTTAATCGCCTTCCTTACCGTTGGCGCATTGACCGCATGTTCAACTGCACCTGAAGAAGATCCAGAACCAGCAGAAGAAAAAATGAAGGTTGCGCTTTACATCAATGGTAACTTAGGGGACAAGTCATTCTTTGACTCCGCTAAAGTTGGTTTGGATGCGGCTGTCGCAGAACACGGCATTGAAGTGAAGATCGTAGAAGGCGGATCGGATGACACGAAATGGCAACCTGGTCTACTTGATTTGGCTGATGGCGATTATGATATCATCGTTGTTGGTACATGGCAGATGGAAACAAACGTTCAGGAAGCTGCAGAATTGTATCCTGACACTAAGTTCATCATCTTTGATACAACCGTACCATTTGAAGATGGCAAGAATTCCAATGTTTACTCGATTCAATACAAACAAAATGAAGGTTCATATATTGCTGGTTACTTAGCAGCTAAAATGACCAAGACTGGCGTTATCGGCGGTGTTGGTGGGATGAATATTCCTGTCATCAATGACTTCTTCGTTGGATACATCGAAGGGGCTAAATTAGCAAATCCAGACATTAAAGTAGCGATTTCATATATTGATAGTTTCGTAGATTCAGCTAAGGGTAAAGAATTAGCTTTGGCTCAATTCAACTCAAACAAAGCTGACATCATCTTCCAGGTTGCTGGTAATGCAGGTATGGGTGTCTTGGAAGCAGCTGCTGAAGCTGGTTTCTATGGTATCGGTGTTGACTCTGACCAAGCAGCTTTATTGGCTGAAGCGGGTAACACAGCGACTGCAAATGTTATTCCTACATCCGTTCTTAAAGATGTTGGGGCTTCCTTAAAGCGTGCAATTGATTTGGCATTGGAAGACAAAGTTCCTTGGGGTACCAATGAAACTTTAGGTTTCGAAGCTGAATCCGTAGGTATTGCGAAGAACCAATGGTATGAAACGATGGTTAGTGCTGAACTCAGAGCTGAACTTGAAACCATCGAAGCGGACATTCGCTCCGGCAAGATCGTTGTTGGTTCCGCAATGGGCATGAGTACTGAAGATCTCGATGCGATCAAAGCATCCGTTCAACCTTAATCAGAAACAGCGTATTTTACAAAATATTTAGATCGTTGTTTCGTAAAAATACGTAGAACCCTGTTTCTACGTATTTTCTTTAATAAAGAGGGTAAAGTTATGCAAGAAATTGTAAAAATGGTAGACATCTTAAAAGTCTATCCCAATGGTATCGTTGCGAATCAGAAAGTAAATTTCAGCATCGTTGAAGGGGAAATCCACGCTTTGGTTGGTGAGAATGGCGCGGGGAAGTCGACATTGATGAAGATTCTTTTTGGAATCGAGCAGCCTACCGAGGGGAGTATTGTTCTCAATGGTCAAGAAGTTAAGTTCGCCAATCCTCAAGAAGCCATTAAACATGGAATTGGGATGGTGCATCAGCATTTTATGTTGGTGCCTTCATTGACGGTTGCGGAAAATGTCGTCTTAGGTGATGAACCTAAAAAGGCAGGTGGTTTGCTGGATATTCAAAAAGCGATTGCAGATACGGCGGAAATCGCTAAGCGATATCATTTTGAAATTGATCCAAAAGCTAAGGTTGAAGATTGCAGTGTTGGGACAAAACAGAAAATTGAAATTTTGAAGGCTTTGTTTCATGGGGCTAAGGTTTTGATTCTAGATGAGCCAACCGCAGTTTTAACACCACAAGAAACCAGTGAATTATTTAAAGAATTGATGTTGCTTAAGGATAAGGGACATACGATTGTCTTTATTTCGCATAAGCTCAATGAAGTTAAGGAAATCACCGATCGCATCACCATCATGCGTGCAGGTAAGGATGTTGGGACCTATGATACAGATAAAGTATCAAAGGAAGATATATCGAATTTGATGGTGGGACGTGAAATTGTCTGGGATCTGGATAAGTCTAAGGCTGAACCAAAAGATGTGGCTGTTCAAGTTGCACAAGTCACTTTGGTCAATGAGCATAAACGTAAACTCTTGGATGATGTGAACTTCTCCATTCGTCGAGGTGAAATACTGGGTGTCGTTGGTGTCGAAGGCAATGGTCAACGTGAGTTGGTTGATGTCTTGACAGGCCTTCAACAAGCCAGTCTTGGTACGATTACGATCAATGGGGAAAATATCCAGCGTTATTCGATTCGCAAGATTCGTGATCTAGGTTTATCGCATATTCCTGAGGATCGTATGACCTTAGGGGTTGCGGAATATGCCAGCATTGAGGAAAATCTCATGTCGATCTATTTCGATAAACCAGAATTTTTGAATGGCCCATTCTTGAAGCTTAAGCAGATCAATGCTTGGGCGAAGGAAAAGGTCGTAGATTATCGTGTTAAGACGGGGTCTGAAAAGACGCCTGTCAAAATGTTATCGGGTGGAAATATCCAAAAGGTTGTTGTTGCGCGTGAATTTTCAAATAATCCGAAAGTCATTATTGCAGACCAACCTACGCGTGGTATTGATGTTGGGGCAGCCCAATTCATCCATAAGAAGTTGATTGAATTACGCGATAAAGGTTGTGCAGTTCTCTTAGTATCTGCGGATTTGACGGAAGTTATGGATCTGAGTGATAGTCTCTTGGTTTTCTATAATGGTAAGATTGTGGCCTATTTTGAAGATGCGTCTGTGCTTACTGAAACAGAACTTGGTTTATATATGTTGGGCTTGAAAGCACAAAGTGAAGCCGAGATAAGGAGATGTGTGTATGCTTAAACAATGGTTAAAGAAACAATCTGTTGATTCAAAGTTTGAGACACTGCGCTTTAGCGTCGCAATCATCATCGCTTTATTGGTTGCCTTTGGTTTGATTTTATTGGTAAGTAAAGAACCCTTTGAAGCTTTACGTCATTTATTTTTAGGTCCGATTTCAAAGTTTAGAAAGATTGGGAATGTTGTTGAAACTGCAATTCCATTAACGTTCTTAGGTTTATCGGTGTCTGTTATGTTTTCAGCGAATCAGTTCAACATGGGTTCATCAGGGGCTTTGTTTATGGGGGGTACGGTTGCGGCCATCGTTGGTTTGACCATGCCTTTACCTACAGGAATCCATCCTTTAGTGGCTTTGTTGTTTGCAGGAGTTGTGGGTGGATTGATCACCTCGATTCCCGCCATCATCAAGCTTAAGTGGAATGCATCGGAATTGGTTTCATCGTTGATGCTCAATTTCGTCGCATTGAATCTTGGTCTCTATCTCATCATGAATCACTTCCGTGATCCCGATGCTGGAACTTTGGCTTCGTTTAAGTTTCCTGAGACGGCGCTTTTACCAACCTTGATTAAAGGAACACGCATTCATTTCGGTATTTTCATCGTTATCTTCATGGTCATCGTGATTTGGTTGTTCTTAGCCAAGACCAAATGGGGTTATGCATTGCGCATGACTGGGATGAACATGAATTTTGCGAAGTACTCCGGTATTTCGACGGCAGCGGTTATTCTCTATTCTCAATTTATTGGGGGGTTCTTAGCGGGAATGGGTGGTGCTGTGGAAGTATTAGGAATGTATGATCGTTTTAGATGGCAAATGATGCCAACCTATGCGTTTGATGGTGTCATTGTCGCAGTACTTGGGAAGCAGAATCCAATTTTCGTCCCGGTTGCGGCCATCTTGTTGGCTTATATTCGTGTAGGGGCCGATACGATGTCGGTTAACTCGGATGTCAGTTATGAAATGATTTCGATCATTCAAGGTTTCATTATCATCATGATCGCTGCAAATGCGTTCTTGAAGCATTATCGTCAGAAAATGGTTGTTAAGGAGGCGACATCTCATGATTAATCTTTTAACACCTGAATTCTTGTTTACCGTCATTCGTGTCACCACACCAATCCTTTTGGCAGCGATGGCTGCGGTCATCTGTAATAAAGCGGGTGTCGTAAACATTGCACTTGAAGGGATCATGCTTACGTCTGCACTAACAGGTGTTTTAGTTAGTGGTTTCACCCAGAACATTTGGTTGGGTGCTTTAGGGGGTATTGCTGGGGGTGTCTTCATTGCCTTCTTGTTAGCGTACTTTGCTTTGTATTTAAAGACCGATATCATTCTCGGTGGGATTGCCTTGAATCTACTTACCGTAGGGGGCACTGTCTTTGTAATGTTTGCCATTACGGGGGATAAGGGCGCAACCAATTCGGTTCGATCACTTCAATTCCCATCCGTCAATATTCCTTTCATTCAAGATATTCCAGTTGTTGGACAGATGTTGTCAGGCCATAATCTTTTGACCTATCTTGCCATCATGATGGTTTTCTTGGTGTATTTCTTGCTATATAAAACAACCTTTGGTTTACGTTTACGTGCCGTTGGGGAAAACCCAGATGCGGCTTCTTCGGTTGGGATTGATGTCAAGCGTGTTCAACTCTATGCATTGTTATTAAGTGGTGTGATTGCGAGCTTTGGGGGCATGTACATGTCGATGGCTTATTTGAAAGTCTTTACGACAAACATGGTTGCGGGTCGTGGGTATATCGCACTTGCGGCGGCTGCAATGGGACAAGCCAATCCCGTCGGTACCAGCATTGCTTCTTTGCTCTTTGGTTTTATGGAGTCTTTAGGGTATCAACTCCAATCCCGTGGTATTCCTTCGCAGTTCATTAATATGGTTCCTTACATTTCGACCATCATCGGTTTAGTCCTTTATGCTCAATACCGTCAACGTCAAATTGCTAAGAAGAAGAACCAAAAGATTCAAGAAGAGGTAAAAGCATGATTCCAATCATCATGGATTGTGATCCTGGGCATGATGATGCGATTGCGCTGTTAATGGCTTTCGCATCGGATGCTTTTGACATCAAAGGTGTAACGATTACGGGGGGGAACCAAACCCTTGTCAAAACACTGAACAATGCACGTAAAGTACTTAGTTTTGCAGGTAAGACAGCACGGATTGCGGCTGGATCCGATAAACCGATGCTTCGTGAGCTAGAGGTCGCACCTCAAGTTCATGGTGAAACGGGCTTAGATGGTCCTGTTCTACCGGAATCTGATCTTCCGGTTGAACCCATGCATGCGATCGCGTTGATGAAAGAGATCTGTGATCAAAGCCCAGAGCCTGTCACCTTGATTGCGACGGGGCCTTTGACCAATGTTGGGACGTTCTTAACCATTTACCCAGAGTGTAAGGCAAACATCAAACAAATCGCCATTATGGGTGGATCCATGGTGGGTGGTAATTGGACATCCAGTGCCGAATTCAATATCTTGGTTGATCCTGAAGCTGCGGACATTGTTTTCAGTTCAGGTATCCCCATCATCATGGCGGGCTTGGATGTGACGCATAAAGCTTTGATTTATGAAGAAGATGTGGAACGTATTCGTGCAATTGGTAAAAAAGTTTCAACCATGGTTGCGGAACTTTTGGATTTCTTTATGAAATTCCATAAGTCCATGGGTTATCATGGTGCTCCATTACACGATGCCTGTGCCGTTGCTTATTTATTAAAACCCGAAATCTTTATTGGACATGATTACTATGTCGAGATCGAGACGAAGGGTGAATTCACAACGGGAAGTACGGTTGTGGATCAATTCAATCGCACTAAAAAGAAAGCAAACACCAAAGTTCTCTTAGACTTGGATCGCCAAGCCTTTGTGGATCTCTTGGTTGACTTGGTGAATCAATATGCTTAAAACACCGATCATTCTGGATTGTGATCCAGGTTTGGATGATGCGATTGCGATTTTCATCGCACTTGCAAGTTCGGAATTTGATGTCAAAGGACTTGTGACGGTTGCTGGTAATCAGACGCTCGATAAGGTCACACGCAATGCACTTCAATTAGTGGAAGTCATTGGAAGTGATGTGCCAGTTGTCAAAGGTGCAGCACTCCCCCTTGTTCGTGAACAAGTCACAGCAGGCTATGTCCATGGTGAAAGTGGATTGAAAACCTTGGTTTTGCCTGAACCGAAGAGAGCATCACAAAACAATGCGATTCAGTTTATCTATGACACGGCTGTTAAGCTAAAAGGTGAATTGGTTATTGTGGCGGTGGGTCCATTGACCAATATCGCCCATGCCATCTTGATTCATCCAGATCTCAAGGAACATGTAAAGAAGATCGTCATCATGGGGGGTGGCCATCATAATGGAAACATCACTCCAGCTGCGGAGTTTAATATCTTTGCGGATCCTGAAGCAGCGAAAGTTGTCTTTGAATCGGGCATTGACTTAGTTATGGTTGGCTTGGATGTGACAATGGCAGACGGATTGAGTAAAGATGAAGTTCTATCCCTATTTACCAAACACAATGATAAAACAAAGATCATTGAACACATTCTCTTGGATATGGTTAACAGTGAAGGACCTGGATACAAGCCTTGGGCTTACATTCACGATGCCATGGCATTGATGGTACTTTTGTATGATGATTTGCTTAGTGGACGGATGTGTCATGTGGATATCGAAACCAAAGGGGATCGTACCTATGGCAAGACGGTCGTCGATTATTACGATACCCATAAATTACCTAAGAATGCCTTTGTGACCTTTGAAGTCAATCGTGAACGATTCCATCAAGCAATCCAAGAACGGTTGCGCGTCTATGAACAATAATAAAATTACATTTAACCACTGTACACTTTTGGATGAAGTAGGAATACTTCATCCAAATCAATCCATCGTGATTGAAAACGGCATTCTCACGCGCATCACAAGCGATAAACTTGAGGGTTTCGACTGCAGTGGTTTAATTGTAAGCCCAGGCTTTGTGAATCTACATACACATGCGGCTATGAACATTTTCAAAGGCATTGCGGAAGATGTAAGCATTGACGCTTGGTTCAATGAAGAAATATGGCCATATGAAAGCAAGATGGAAGAGCGTGATGTGTATCTGGGTACGCGTTTAGCAATGGCAGAGATGTTAAACAATGGGGTTACTGCGTATGCGGACCATTACTTCTCACCGAAAGCCATCCTCCGTGCGGCAGAAGAGATGCGTATCAAGACCGATTTGGCGATCACCTTGTTTGGCTTTGCGCCAAACTATAAAGATGAATTAAATGATTCGATTGATTTGATCAAAACTAACAACAAGTCTTCCATTCATCTCCGTCTGGGTCCACATTCTCCGTATACCTGCAGTCCTGAAACACTCAAGGAAATTGCGACACATGCCAAAGCATTAGGCTGTGGTCTACACATCCATGTCTCTGAAACACAGAGCCAAGTGGATGAAAGCATTCAGAACTATGGTAAGAAACCCCTTGAGATCGTTCATGAGAGTGGCTGTTTGGATGTGCCATGTATTATTGGCCATGGTTTATACATCACACCCGAAGAGTATCCGCTCTTACAAGAAGATTCCATCATTTCCCTAAGTCCAAAAACCTATCTCAAGTTGGCCATGGGCTTGGGATACATGCCTGACTTGATCGATGATACCCATTATGCGATCGGTACGGATGGGGCCGCCTCAAGCAATACCCTGAATCCGCTTGAACAAGTCCGCTTACTCGGTTTACTACTCAAGGATGTGCATAAGGATGCACGTCAAGCCAAGTTGGAACAACTCTGGAGATTATTGATGAAAGGACATGAAGCGCTGCCTTTCAACAGTGGAAAACTTAAGGAAGGTTACAGTGCGGATCTGATCTTCTGGGATCTGAATAAAGTAAATACCATGCCTGTATACAATCCACTTGCGAGTATCATTTACAGTGCAAATGAAACCAATATCAAAGATGTGATGATTAGTGGAGCGTGGGTGAAGAAGGACCAACGTCTGATCTTAGATGAAACACTTCTCATTCAAGAAGTGAATGCACAAGTCCAAGACTTACTTGAACGCGGTAAAGGAAAGGCAAAGGTACATTTCTAATGAAAGCATGGGAAATTGAACGACATAAAATGGATACAGCGATTCCGCGTATTCTTAGTGAGGATGAACAGACTTGGGATTTTGCACAAGTCTTAGAAAAGAATACAGATGACTATCTCAAACTGATGTGGGAAAGTCATGTGCCGGGTTCATATGCACCGGAGTCTTTGATGGTTGCGGCTGTTCAGTCCTTAGAAAATAAAGGATGTTTTGTCGAGGACGGGGATCGTTTGATTCAAGAAGGCTTAAAAGCACTTCAAGCGAATGACATGCTTAAACTCAATGAAGTGAGTGGGCTTTTATGGCGTAGCATCCATCATGCCAAGGTCAATCAAGCTTCTTTCTACTGGCGGTATATGTCCTATCATGATTATCAGCATTGTTGCTCAAAAGTACAATACATGCCTAAAGTAGAAGTGGCTAAAGATGATGTCTTACTCGATAAGATTTATGCGGCTTGGTTGGCACAAATCATTGGGGGTGCCATTGGGACAGCGATCGAAGGCTATACAACGAAGAACATTAAAGCAACGTTTGGCGATGTGTATGACTACGTTCGTAAACCGAATACCTATAATGATGATATCACCTTTGAATTAGCTTTCTTAAAAGCATTTCAAGAAAAGGGAAGATCACTCAAAAGTGAAGACATTGCTTTGAAATGGTTGGCCTATATCCCCATGGCATGGTCTGCGGAAGACATCGCACTCAGAAATTTACGACAAGGCATTTTCCCACCAGAGAGTGGTCGCTTCAATAATCCTTATAGCGATTGGATCGGGGCGCAAATGCGTGGCGCGATTTGCGGTATGTTGGCACCGGGTGATGCACGTGAAGCAGCGCGCCTAGCATGGCTTGATGCTCAAATATCGCATGATAATAATGGCATCTTGGGAGAAGTCTTCAATGCGGTGCTTGTGGCATTGAGTTTTGTGGTCAATGATACAAAGACTTTGGTTACGGAGTCTTTGACGAGCATTCCAAAGGACAGTGAGTATTATTATTTCGCCAATACGGCTTTGATTCAATGCCAAACCCATGATACATGGGAAGAGGCTTGGTCGGTCTGTGAGACAGTCTTCAAAGAATACAATTGGATTCATGCATACCCAAATATCATGGCTGAAATTGTAGCGCTTTGGTATGGTAAAAATGATTTTACAGAGACCTTACATATCATTGCCATGTGTGGTCAAGATGTAGACTGCAATGCGGCACAAATATTAGCAGCGCTTGGCGCAATGCATGGGTCTAAGAAGATTCCAACGAAGTTTAAGAAACCAATCAAGGATCGTTTGGATACTTATTTAAGAGTGGATAAGAAGTTGAGCATTAAACAACTCGCAAAGGATACCTTTGCTTGTCTATAGGAGGAAGAAATATGGGTAAGATTGTAGTCGTAGGAAGCATCAATATGGATTACACTGCGATGTTGGCGGAGTTACCGCATCCTGGCGAAACCTTATTGGCTAAAAATTTTAAAATGTCTGGTGGAGGTAAAGGTGCCAACCAAGCAATGGCTGCAGCCATCTTCAGTGATCAAGTCACCATGATTGGGATGTTGGGCAATGATCCAGCAGGTCATGCCTTGTATAAGAAAATGCAATCAAAGGGCATCGATGTCTCATGTATTGAGTTTACCGAAACACCAACCGGGAATGCATTAATCAATGTGGCAGAACAAGGCAAGAACACCATCGTTGTCTTTCCAGGCGCGAATCATCAATTGACAGCTGCGCATGTCGCAAAATACAAAGATGTGATTGAAGCAGCGGACATGGTTATGATGCAGTTGGAAATTCCGATGGAAACCGTACGTTTTGTGACGGACATGGCGTATGCGGCAAATGTGCCTGTGTTCTTGAATCCAGCGCCTGCGCAAGCTTTGGATGCGGATTTATTATCGAAAGTCACTTACATCACGCCTAATGAAACAGAACTCTTACGCATCACGCAATCCTTTGATTCAACACGTGGCGCTGTAAGTCTTATGAATCTGGGTGTCAAGAATGTCATCATCACCTTGGGATCCAACGGGTGTTATATGAAGAACGCAAGTGAAGAAGGACGCATCGGAACATTCAAAGTGAATGCGATTGACACAACGGCTGCTGGAGATTCCTTCAGTGGTGCCTTGGCAGCTCAATTGGCAAATGGTGTTCCCCTTAAAGAGGCTTTGGTATTTGCCAATGCGACGGGGGCATTGACTACAACCAAGATTGGTGCTCAAGAAGCACTCCCTACAAAAGAAGAAGTTATCGAGTTAATGAAACAAGGTCAATAGCACCATGGAACGTGTGTCAGGCTTAATCTTTGGTGGTTTAATGCTCGGGACATTGGTTGTGTTTATGTTGATTGTACTGATTTAAAAACGAAGATAGACAAAAGGCAGAAAAATCTGTCTTTTTTTTCGTCCATTTTATTGTGAGAGCACTCTATAATGAAAAGAGACGATGAACAAACACAGCGACTTTGAAACCATTTACCGTGCGACATTCAACACATTGAGTAAACATGTGTATTTTAAGGTTGCAAAAATGAGCGATGCGGAAGATATCGTACAAGAAGTGTATTTGGATTACTACCGCTATATCCAGGCTCAAGATAAAGCGATTGAAAATGTTCAGGCGTATCTGATTCAAATCGCAAATAATAAGTTGAGTCACTATTATAAGGATAAAGCAAGTTTTGTGTCGATTGAAGATGATGGACACATCGTTGATCAAACTGAAGATCCGCTCCAATTGGAACACAATGTCTTAGATAAAGCAACACTTGATCAGATCTTTACAGAAATAATGAACTTAGATGAGACGGATCAGCACATCATGTTGGGTTATTATCGCTTTGGACTGAATTATCGGGAGTTGTCTGAGAAACTGGACATGCCGGAAAGCACAATCAAAAGTAGAGCTGCTAAGATAATTGAACAATTAAGAGAAAAATTTAAATAAGTTTTCGTCGAATTAGTTAGGATCGTACTCGTAGAGGGTGAAAGGACGGTTAAGCAATGAATAAGATTAAAAAAAGTATCGAAATGCATGCATTTAATGAAGATAAGCTTTTAAGTCGCATCACAATGCAGGCAGATCGTGAAGGCTTGACGGCTCAGCGTCCTCAAGGAGGAAGAAATATGAAAAAAGTATTAGGTTTATTCGCTTTAAGTTTCGCATTAGTGTTGGCA
>DHGC01000107.1:31012-44868 GCA_002402585.1 Erysipelotrichaceae bacterium UBA4808
GCATTGGATAATGTCGTAAAAATTGAAGCGGTTAATGAAGATGCGGAAGCCATTGAAGTTGATGACTTGATTGGCATGAAAGTTGAAGATGCGGTTGATTTAATCATACAACGTGCAGGTGAAGCGGGCTTTATTGATGTCGAAGACTTGGAAGAAGACTTTGTTGTTGTTACTTCGATTTCTTTAGAAGATAAAGAAGAAGACCATGATCGCATTCAAGATCGCATTCAAGATCAAATCAAAGACAGTGAATATCTTCAGTCTCTAAACATCGTGTCCATCAAAGCGACACAGCGTGAAAAGTTTGAAGCAAACGGTAAAGATATCCCGGTTGGACTTTATGTCATCAACGGCTATGTCTTACAAGATGACGGCACTTACATGAAGGCTGGTGAATTCTTCTCCAATCCTGAATACAAAGAAGCTGTCAAGAACCGTGTTCAGATTACAGAAGAAAATGAACTAAAGCTTCGTGAACGTATTGAAAAAGCGTTGGTCAAATTAGAATCCAATGGCGTCGATGCGACGGAATATCGTCAACAATTAGAAAATGCTGGTTTGGAAGAAATGTTACAAATCCAAGCAGAAATCAAAGTAGCATCGAAACAACCTGAAGAAGCTGGAAATGAAGATTCTGGAAATTCTGATTCAGGCAATCCAGATGCTGGCAGTGGTGAGGGTGTGGAAAACACTGAAACCCGTGGTAATTCAGACACAGCCCCAAAGGCGAACGAGAACTCTGGCGGAAAAGGTAACTAGAATCGTTTAGCATAAAGCACCGGGAGATCGGTGCTTTTAATTTGGTCAAGACCAATTGATGTACTTCAGTTTGAAGTGTATTCAATCATCAACGATGAAGTTTTTATAATAGTGCTCGTAATTGTAGTCTTCATTCGATATAATGTGACCACTGAGGAAACGTATGCGCAAAGTATGCTTGATGTTTTTCTTGGTAATCACACTAAGTGCTTGCCAAGTACAAATAAATGTTTTACCTTCAAACAGCGAAATAAAGATTGCGATTGCGACGGATTTGCATTTGTTATCGGATCAACTTTTTGATTATGATCCAGAAACCATGGATGCTTATGTCAGTGGCGATGGACGCTTGGTGTTCTATACTTCTGAGATCATGGATGCCTTTGGCGCTCAATTAAGTGTAGAAAAACCAGATGTGCTCATCATCAGTGGTGACTTGACACACAATGGTGAGAAAAAAAGTCATGAAGTTCTCTCGAAAAAATTGAAGGCGGTCGAGAACGAGGGCATTCGTGTTCTTGTCGTACCTGGAAATCATGATATTGAAAATTTTCTAGCGCGTTCACTAGAAAATGACAAATGGGTTACGACAGATACGATTGTGGCAAAAGATTTTGAACGGTTTTATAAAGAATTTGGATATGCGGATGCTTTGGAAAGAGATCCAAATGGTTTGAGTTATGTCAGTGAGCTTTCAGCAGATTTGTGGGCCTTAATGATCGATTCCAATCGATATCGAATTGGAATGCCAACAGGAAGTGGAGAAATCACAGAGGCATCCTTGGAATGGATCGAATCCATTCTTGTTAAAGCTCAAGAAGCAGGTGTTGAAGTCTTCAGTGTCATGCACCACAATCTTTTGATCCATAGCCCAAGCAACTATATTGGCAATACTTTAAACAATTATGAAGAAGTTGTGGAACTTTATGATCAGTTCGATGTACGCTTGAATTTCAGTGGTCATATCCATGCCCAAGGGATCGTGCATTCTGAAACTGAGAAACCAATTTATGATGTGGTTACGAGTTCAATCAGCATCAGTCCGATCCAATATGGATGGGTGACGTATCAAAAAGACAAGGGCTTTGAGTACAATACGCGTCAGGTCGATGTCCAGGCTTGGGCTGTAGAGAATGAAAAGACGGATCTAAATCTTTTAAACTTTAGAGATTATGCACGGGATTCATTCAAAGCTCTTTCTTATGGACGCACACTCGAAACACTTACAGAGCTTGCCTTGTATGATGCGGAAATGAATGAACTTTTGGCGTCTAGCATGTCCGAAGTCAATGCATACTATTTCCCAGGACATATAGCCAGTGAACGTGAACGTTTCCTAGCGAGTGAAGGTGTTCTTCAATGGATGAGCAAGAGTGAACCTCAACGCACACGTCATTATGTCGAATTCATGCTTCAAGAGAAGCTCATTAGCCCAATCTATTTGAAGCTTCAAACAAATAATTGAGTTTATGGTAAAATAGGACTATGCAAATTCCAAGTTTCATCATGCCATCTAAAGGACACCTAATTTCCTTGGAACATGTCCCAGATGACATGTTCAGTAAATACTTATTAGGGGATGGCTTTGCGATTGAACTCTTTACGGGTGAGATTGTAGCACCATTCAAGGGTAGAATCACAGCGATTTTCCCTGGTGGCCATGCCTTAGGCCTAAGAGGGGACCAAGGTGTCGACATCTTGATTCACATTGGTTTGAATGCGATTCGCTTACATAATGAACCCTTTGAGATTCATGTGAACATGGGCGATGAAGTTGAGCAAGGACAATTATTGATTAAAGCAGATTTAGACAAATTCAAAGCGGGTAATGTCTTACCAATCATGCCCGTTATCTTTACCAATCAAGCGATGTTCAAACTTGACTGTGTGGATGTGGATGTGGAAATGGGTCAAAGCGATTGCGTCCATATACTGGAATAAGCATATTGCTTGAATCCAATCTTCAGCTTCTTTATGCTAATCATGAAGCGGAGGATTTATGAAAAAATTACTCATACCGATCATGGGCTTAGTCTTGTTAAGCGCATGTGCTAATGGAGCCAGTGTGACAAAAATCAGTGCAGCAAAAGCTAAAGAAATGATGGACACGCAAGAAGTAATTATTGTGGATGTTCGGACGCAAGCGGAATACGATGAAGGTTTTATTCCCAATGCAATTTTGATTCCTAATGAATCGATTGATGGTGAGCCAATGGAATTGGTTGATAAAGATGCGACGATCTTGGTTTATTGCCGCAGTGGAAATCGAAGTGCTCAAGCTGCTAAGAAGCTTGTGGATTTAGGGTATACGAATGTTTATGATTTTGGTGGCATCATTGATTGGCCATATGAAATTGTGAATTAATGCAGAAATGCATTTTTTAAAGAAATAGGAAGGGACATAACTTGAAACATGCCACGTAAAGCACGACAGAGTTTACAATCCAATCTGGTCCTTGTGACACAGAAATCCAACTTACGCATGTATCGTGATGATTATGATCGGGATGTCTTTTTAGACTTACTCAAGAAAGTCCAAAGTAATTTCAATTGTGTTGTATTGGCATTCTGTTGTTTCGATGAAGATGCGTTTCAAATCGTCATCGATACCAATGGAGCGAACATCTCTAAAATCATTCAATCCTTAACCATCAGTTATGCTTTACATCGAAGAAGTGAACAGAAACTCTTCACACAACGCTTTAAAACCAAAGCTCTGATGGACGAATCTGAAGTACGCTCAGTCATTCAGAGTCTACGTGAAGGTAAGGATGATTATGTAGGGTGCTGCATGTTTTCGGACACCTTGCTGAAATATGATTGGATCAAGCCTTATGCCAATGTTCAGTTCTTGAATCTAAAAAAGGAGTATGAAGTTAAACCTGACACGGATTTCTATGAGAGGCTCGATGCCTATCTTCGTAAGCATCAAATTAGTTTCGAGGAAATCTTAAAGAAGAAAGACTTACGTAATGCATGCATCAAATACTTTCGACAAGAAATGGACTGTAGCTTAGCGAAACTGGGTGAAGTTTTCAAACTCTCCGAATCATCCGTATCCAAGATTATCAATAATTAATGCAAAAGACTTGATATTCAAGTAGTGTCCCCTTATACTTGAATTCGTAAGGAGGTTCATATGTCACTCAATTTCAGTTTTAGTGGTTTAAATAAAGCGAAAGTCGATACCAGTATCCTCTATGACTTTGTGGCGATCGGTGGTGGACCGGCAGCTTACAATGCGGCCCTCTATGCGAAACGTAAAGGATTAAAGACTTTGGTCGTCGCTAAAAAACCAGGAGGACAACTCCTGAATACATCATCTGTGGACAATTATCTGGGTTTTATGGAATTATCGGGTGAAGAACTTAGTGAACATTTCATTAAGCACATTCAATCAATCGATATTAAGGAAGTCAATGATCAAGTGATTGAGAACATTCAAAAAGTTGGCGATCTCTTCGAGCTCACAATGGAAAATGGGGATGTCTTAACGACAAAAACCGTCCTCGTCGCAACAGGTTCAAATCCACGTAAACTTGGCGTCAAAGGTGAAGATGCCTTCGCGAATGCCGGTGTAGCCTATTGTGCTATTTGTGATGCGCCGCTCTTTAAGGGTAAGGATGTTATCATTGCAGGTGGTGGGAACTCGGCCGTTGAAGCAGCCATTGATGTCGCAAAGATTGCGAAGCATGTGACGATTGTGCATCGAAGTCAATTCAGAGCCGATCAGGTGCTCATTGATAAAATGATGATACAAGCCAATATCACCATCCATTTGGAATCCCAAATCCTAGAGATTTATGGGGACACCAAGATGCGTGGCATCAAAGCTTTGGATAAAAAGACAAATGAAGAATTCAGTATTGAGGCCGATGGCATCTTCATTGAAATTGGGAACATACCGAGTTCTGGATTGGTTAAAGATCTTGTGGAACTCAACACCAATCAAGAAATCATCGTGACCCATAAACAAGAAACGTCGCTCCCAGGCCTCTATGCCGCTGGGGATGTGACGAACACACCGTATAAGCAAATCATCGTGGCAACCGCAGAAGGTGCGAAGGCAGCACTGGCAGCTAACGAATACATCAATACCCATTAAAGGAGAAAGAAAATGGAAAAATTATTAAACAAAGAAGTGCAAGATCAATTGCGTGAAGTCTTCAATGAATTGAAGGAAAATGTGACGATGGTTCTCTTCACCAGTGAAAATGACTGTGAGAGCTGTGAAGCAACACAAGGCTTATTGACTGAAGTTGCGGAACTTAGTGACAAACTGAGCGTTAAGCAATACGATTTAAATTCAGAAGAAGCAAAGCAATATGACATCACCTTAGCCCCAAGCTTTGTATTACTCAATGCGAAAGGCGAATACCAAGGTGTTAAGTTCAATGGGATCCCTGCAGGTCATGAAATCAACAGCTTTATTTCGGCATTGATTGAAATGTCCGGTGCAGAAAGTGAAATTCCTGCTGAGATCTTGGAACGTATCCAAAAGATCGATAAGCCTGTAAACATCAAGGTCTTCGTTACCTTATCTTGTCCACATTGCCCAGGTGCTGTTCAAAAAGCACATAAGATTGCAATGTTGAATAAGAACGTTGTGGGTGAAATGGTTGAAGCCCAAACTTTCTATGATCTTTCAACGAAGTTCAACGTTTCTGGAGTTCCAAAGATCATCATCAATGACTCCTTGGAATTGGTCGGTAATCAACCGATTGAACGTTTCTTAGAACAAATCGAATCCCTTTAAGCATCAAAGTATACATTCACAAAGAATGTATACTTTTTTCTATTTAAGCAATGGATTTAACATAATAACGCTATACAATAATGTCGTTATGCGTTAATATATGGTTATGATCATTTCCTTTGCGGACAAAGACACTGAACGTTTAGCTCAAAGAGAGTTTGTGAGGCGATTTCATTCATTTGAACGAATTGCCTTAAGAAAGTTGACTCAACTGGATGTCGCTATGACTTTAGAAGATTTGAGGGTACCACCTGGGAATCGACTTGAAAAGTTAAGAGGAAATCGAGAAGGACAGTATTCGATTCGAATAAATGATCAGTATTCTATTTGCTTTTTCTGGACGATAAAAGGACCAGAAGAAGTGGAGATTTGCGATTACCACTAAGAAAGGTAGAACATGAATATGAAGAAACTTAATCCAGTAACACCTGGTGAGTTATTGTTAGAAGAATTTATGATTCCAATGGGTTTGAGTAAATATCGCTTAGCGAAAGATATTAAGGTTTCCGCTCAACGTATTGGTCAGATCGTGGCGGGGAAACGAGCAATTACGGCGGATACGGATTTACGTTTATGTAAGTACTTTGGACTTAGTGAAGGGTATTGGCTTCGCATACAGAATAAGTATGATGTCGAAATTGAGAAGTTTAAGATAAAAGATCAGTTGGATCTTATCGTTCCCTTCACTAAGCTTCATCTAAACAATCATAACTAGATATCGATTTCTATTCTGTAATTATATATCGTTTAAAATAATCATTAACAACAAAACCCACTGAAAAGGGGTTTTCTTAAGTAATCTAAACAAGCGTGTAATGTGGTTTAAGTGTGCATGTGTATGAGATATGTTAAACTAAAAGTATGGAAAAGATACAACTTAATAATGAGGTGGCCTTGTCTCGCATCATCCAAGGTCTATGGCGTCTCAAATCATGGAAGATGACACCTGAAGCATTGCTTGAATTTGTTCATCAATGCATCGATTTAGGTGTCACCAGTTTTGATACCGCTGAAATTTATGGGAATTACGAAGCAGAAGCGATGTTTGGTGAAGCCTTGAAATTGGAACCGGAATTACGCTCCAAGATAGAAATCATCACCAAGACCGGCATCAACATGAAATCGGACAAACGTCCGTATTCAATCGGTCACTATGATACGACCTATGATAAAGTCGTCGCATCGTGTAAGAAGAGTATTGATTTGATGCATTGTGAGTATTTGGATGTGTTCTTGATTCATCGTGAAGATCCCTTGATCAACCATAAGGAAGTTGCGCGTGCTTTGAATGATCTTAAAGCGATGGGTTTGATTAAATCGTTTGGTGTGTCTAACTTTGATCCGTTTAAGTTTGATGCCTTGCATAAAGCTACGGGCGGTCAATTGGTTACCAATCAAATCGAAGTATCACCGTTATGCTTTGAACACTTCAATAATGGGAATATGGATTATCTTCAATCCGTGGATGTGCCTCCAATGATTTGGTCGCCATTAGCAGGTGGACAGATCTTTACGGGTAGTGATGAACGTTCGACCAATGTACGTAGAGTGTTGGAAGATTTATCCAAGGATTATGGTGTTGAGACAGATGTCTTGACCTATGCTTGGTTGCTTAAACATCCAGTACGAATGATGCCGATTTGTGGTAGTGGCAAGATCGATCGTGTTAAGAATGCGGTTAAAGCCTTGGATGTGGAGTTGAAGCATGAAGATTGGTATAAGATCTACGTCGCTTCAAAGGATCAGGAACTCAGATAATGTGGATCTATGTCATTCCCTTATTGGGATTGGTGTATTATGCCTTGGTTGTGGTCTTGGCAAAACGGTTCAACTTTAAACGTATTCATGGTTTGTGGTTGCCAGTTATCTTGAATATCTTAGGGATCATCGGTGTGACCTATGCATCCTTTGTGGACAGTACAGGCTGGGCAGCTCTGGGTTATCTGATTATGGAAATTCTAGCTCTTGGGTTCTTAATCGTTTATGTCTTGAGTTGGGGCATTCATGTCCTCATCGAGAAGTCCAAGAAATAACAACACTTGCATTCACAGTGTTGTTTTTTTATACTAAGGATGCTTCAAGTGCTAAGAAAGGTTGATCGGATGGGTGATTTTATTGTAATCTTTATTCTCGTTATCATCATTGGCGTCATCTTCCGCTATATCTTTTTAGAGCGTAAGAAAGCAAAGGCGAGTTGTTATGGCATTGGCTGCATCGGTTGTGCAAAGGCTACAGCGTGTAGTTCGTTAACCTCAGAAGAACTACTTGTGAATCTACGCAAAGAATTACATTAATAGGAAGCTTCGGCTTCTTTTATTTTTGGTATACTTAAAGTATGAAAAATGCTAATAAAAAACTTCGTTTGATTTGGAAACAAATCGGGGATATGGATGAGGCTTACTATCAGAGTGCCACCATGCCGGAGGGTGTGGATCTGGATTTGGATATTGCATATATTGATGATAATGAACCGATGCATCGGCTTGATATCGCACGTCCAAAGGGTCATGTGGGTATATTGCCTGTTGTGATTCAAATTCATGGAGGGGCTTGGGTCTATGGCCACAAGGATAGTTACTATCGTTACCATGGCATGGAATGTGCTAAATATGGGTATGCGGTACTAACAGTCAATTATCGTTTGGGCTTTGATCATCCCTATCCAGCGATGTTAGAAGATATCTTCGCAGTCCTCCATTGGCTCGAAGCCAATGCCGAGGCGCAAGCCTTAGACGTGAATAATGTGTACATCCTTGGGGATTCGGCGGGAGCTCATCTGACGGCTTTGACAGCATTGATTCATGGGTCTCGAGAGCTTCAAACGGTGTATGGTGTCAAGGCGACTTTGCTCAAAATCAAGGCGATTGGTTTGAGTTGTGGTATTTATGATTTTGATCGACTACTCAGGGATCCGTATGATATTCCAATGCGTAGGGTATTAATGGAGACGCTTTTTGATCGTAAAGAGTTTGAGGAACATCCTCTATTTCCATTTTCATCTGTATCAAAACTGTTGAATGACAGCTTACCACCATCGTATATCGTAAGTTCAATGGCAGATTCAGCTTATCCAGAAACAAAGTGTTTAGTAGAGGAAATGGAAGTTCTAGGTCTTACTAAAAAGGTCCGTATTTTTGATGAGAATCATGCCTTACCGCATGTGTTTAACCTTAAATCCATCTATCCAGAGTCCCGGATCGTCTTGGATGAAATGTTTGCCTTCTTTGATTCGTTTAGAACTTGAATTCTTTGTTTGTGCGTGATAAACTAAAAACGCACACTTTGGACGCTTAGCTCAGTTGGGAGAGCACCTGCTTGACGTGCAGGGGGTCAGGGGTTCGAGTCCCTTAGCGTCCACCATTTGTGTTTTGTGCCCGTGGCGCAATTGGATAGCGCATTTGATTCCGATTCAAAAGGCTGCAGGTTCAAGTCCTGTCGGGCGCACCATTACGGGACATAGCACAGCTTGGTAGTGCGCTTGCTTCGGGAGCAAGAGGTCGCGTGTTCAAATCACGTTGTCCCGACCAGAATGGGGCTGTAGCTCAGCTGGAAGAGCACAACGCTGGCAGCGTTGGGGTCGAGGGTTCGAGTCCCTTCAGCTCCACCATTTATTTACGTAAGTACAACTATAGGATGTGCTTTTTTTGTACTTTTTGCCCTTGTGAGCCTGTGGAAGAAGTGCTAGACTGAAGTTTAAGATATGAGGTCATCATGCTAAATGTAATCTTGCTGGGCTTGGTCAGCTTTTTTGCGGACATCAGCTCAGAAATGGTTTATCCCTTGATTCCACTCTATTTAAGTTCACGCTTTGGAGCGACACCAATATTGGTGGGTTTTATTGAGGGGATTGCAGAGAGTTTGGCGAGTCTCTTAAAAGTTTTCAGTGGTTATTTGACCGATCGAACACAGAAGAAAAAACCCATAGCATTTCTGGGTTACTCGACAGGCTTGATTTATAAACTTGCTTTGATTTTAGCGAATTCGTGGTTGGCCATCTTGGGTGCGCGTGTCATCGATCGTGTGGGTAAAGGCATTCGTACAACGCCACGTGATGTGATGGTTGCGGAGAGTGCTCAAAAGGATCGAACGGGTACTGCGTTTGGTGTGCATAAGGCGTTGGATATGGCGGGGTCTGCGTTAGGGATTTTGATGGCTTATTTCTTGGTTCGGTATAATCAAGGGAGTACCAATTATCGTTTCATCTTCTCTATATCGATGATTCCAGCAGGGTTAAGTTTGCTGATGTTTTTCTTTATCAAGGAACAGAAACATCACCAAATCAAGAAGCGTGAACCCTTTTGGAAACACTTTAAAGCATTACCAAGATCTTTGAAATGGTATCTCTTGGTTGTCTTTCTATTTACCTTGGGGAATTCATCCAATACCTTTTTATTGCTTAAAGCGAAGAATATTGGTTTCTCAGAAGCCAATGTCATCTTTCTTTATTTTCTTTATAACATCAGTGCTTCAATCTTCGCTATTCCTGCAGGTCGTCGATCCGATAAAATCGGAAGGAAACCAGTCTTGATTGCGGCTTATGTGGTTTTTGCGATTGTGTATTTTGGTTTTGCCTTGGTTAATCGATCCGAAGTCATGGTAGGCTTATTTATCTTGTATGGTGTTTATACCGCTTTGATTACGGGTGTTGAACGGGCGTATATCAGTGAAATCGCACCACAAGAATTTCGAGGAACACTGTTAGGACTCCATGGGACGATCATTGGTTTGACTTTGTTTCCTGCCAGTATGATCGCAGGGGTTTTGTGGACAGTGATTGACGCTTCAGCTCCGTTTGTTTTTGGTGGGAGTTTAGCGTTAGCTGCCGCATTGACGTTAGGCGTTGTAATGAAAGATAATGATAAAGAGGTCAGTGTGTGATTAAATTCTTAATAAAAAAATTCGTACATAACAGTGAGGCGATTGAAAATAAAAGTGTTCGTGAGAAAATTATTTCTCTAAGTGGCATGATTGGGATTCTCTGCAATGCCTTGATCTTTGTGATCAAACTCTTTTTAGGCTTTACGATCAATAGCATCGCAATCATATCCGATGCGTTCAATAATCTGTTTGATATCGCTTCATCCATCATTTCGATCTTAACCGCTAAACTTGCCAATCGTCCAGCAGACACTGAGCATCCTCATGGGCATGGTCGTTTTGAATACATTGGCTCATTAGGGGTTGCGTTCATTATTTTTACGGTTGGATTTGAATTGTTTAAACAATCATATGCACGAGTGATTAATCCTGAACCCGTTGCTTTCAATCCTTGGGTTCTATTGCTTATGAGTTTAACGGTTTTAATTAAGTTGTGGATGTTTATGTACAATCGTTATCTCCATACTTATCTGAATTCAAGCATCAATAAGGCAACAGCTTTTGATAGTCTGAGTGATGTGGTGGCCACAAGCTTGCTCATTCTTTCCATGCTTATCGCTTTGATCACCCCCTTACCGATCGATGGTTTCATGGGAATCATCATCGCCTTGATGATCATGTATTCAGGCTTTGATGTGGCGAAGGATATGGTTGGGGTCTTGTTGGGTTCCAATCCTGAACCGAGTGTGATCATTGAACTGGAAAAAATCTTAAATGATGATGTTAATATTCTTGAAATACACGATTTGCAGGTACATGATTATGGCCCAGGACGAATCTTGGGTTCCGTCCATGTGGAACTTTCGGATACCTTAAACATCGTGGAGGCACATCGAATCATCGATGCATTGGAAAAAAAGGTAGAAACTTCAATGGATATCATAATGACAATCCACGTCGATCCGATTTCAACCGATCAAAATAAGACGCTTCGAGTTGAGCAAGATATTAAAGCGATAGTGGAAGCTGTGGATCCGAACATTCAGATCAATCATTTTCGGATTGCACAGGCAAAAGGGATCTTTGTGGTGATTTTTGATCTGGTGGTCATCGACCTTCTTTTGGAACAAGAACAGAATAATTTGAAAGGAAGCTTGAAAACAGCGATTCATCAACGTTTTCCGCATTACGATGTGGTGATTGATACTGTTTTACGGAATCATGAAAAGGCATAAGCCTTTTTTTGTGTCATGTGAAATGCTTTAATGATGAAAAGGAGATCTTATGCAATACGCTAAAAAAGACACAAGGCTCGATGATTATCTAGTGACCTTAGATTCTAAACGTCAAGCTGATGGGAAGATCTTAATCGACTTATTTGAAGAAGTAACGAGTCATCCTTCAGTCTTATGGGGGGATTCGATCATCGGTTATGGGGAGTATCATTACAAGTATGAATCGGGTTTAGAAGGGGATTCATCGATTGTGGCATTCTCACCACGCAAAGCGAAGTTAAGTATATATCTTTACCTTCCTGAAGAAGAGAGAGAACGATGGCTCAAACGTTTAGGTAAATGTACAAGTGGTAAATTGTGCATCTATGTGAATCAATTGAAAGATATCGATTTAGATGTGTTGAGACACATGATCAAGCGATCTTGGGAAGCTGTATTGGAACTTTATCCTGAACATGGATAGAGTTTTTTTATTGACACAACGCTTATTTCGTTCTATTATAAAGTTAACCGATATAACGGGAGACGATATATGGAACAAGCTGCTTTGACTGAAGCTGTGTATTATATCTTACTATCACTTATTAAGCCCATGCATGGCTATGGCATCATGCAGAAGGTGGAAGAGATGTCCGGGGGAAGAGTTCGCTTGGCTGCAGGGACCTTGTATGGTGCGCTCAATACATTACTCGAGAAGGATTGGATTGAAGCTTTATCCATGCAAGGTGAAGAGCGTAAGAAGAACTATAAAATTACGTATCTAGGGTATAATGCCTTACTCAGTGAAATAAAACGTCTGGACGAACTGATTAAGAATGGAACGATGATCATGGAGGCTTTGAGTAATGAAAAAGAATGTTTATAAACTCTTCTGGCCTTGGCAATTTGAGCAAGAAGAACAATGGTTAAAGCAGTGTTCAAGTCGAGGGATGCAACTGATTGATGTTGGCTTCATGCGCTATACTTTTGAGATGGACAATCCCGAAGTGTATAACTACAAGGTCGAGTTGCTTAATTACTGGCCGACACATGCAGAGAGTGAAAGCTATATCCGTTTTGTGGAAGAGACAGGTGCTGAGATGGTTGGGTCCATGATGCGTTGGGTCTACTTTCGTAAAGCCAAACGACTCGGTGCATTTGATTTATTCTCGGATCGTGAATCGAAAATAAAACATCTGAATCGTGTGCTTGCCTTGTTTGTCCCCTTGTTTGTGATGGAGTTGGTATTAGGACTTATGAATGTGTCGATTCCACGGACAATGAATCGCGTGGTTGGCATTCTTGCATTATTGGTATGTGCATTGATTGGATATGGTGTTTATAAGATTTTGATGAAGCGAAGTCAACTCAAGAAGGAACATGTCATATTTGAATAAGGAGTCCCATATGGACTCCTTTGCTTTATTTAGTAACAATCTGTAAAATAAGTATGAAAGTGAATGTGATAAGATGCGTAACTCAATCCGTGAAAATTAATCAAACAACGGAGGCAATATGTCACAAATACAGATTCATAATTTTTAATATACCCATGAAGGAGCTCAATCGGCTCTCTTTGATCATGTGCAATTTCAAATCGACAGTCAGTGGAAATTGGGTTTCATTGGAAGGAATGGTCGTGGTAAGACTAGCTTTCTTCGCTGTCTACTGGGTGAACTCGAATATACGGGTGAAATCTATCATAAAGTTGAATTTGCGTACTTTCCTTTTGAAGTAAAATATCCTCATGAACTGACAAGCAAGATTTTGGATGATTTGTCCAATCATCCAGAACAATGGAAGATTGATCGTGAACTTAACCTACTCAATGTTAATTTGGCTGTTTTGGATCAAACGTTTGATCGCTTGAGTGTGGGTGAACAAACAAAAGTGCTACTTGCTGCATTATTTCTGAAGACACATGCTTTTCTTTTGATTGATGAGCCGACCCATCATTTGGACCCGGAGGCACGTGTTGCGGTCGCGAATTATCTCAAAATGAAAGAAGGATTCATCTTGGTGTCGCATGATCGGACATTGCTTAATGCTTGTGTAGATCATATCTTAGTGATAAACAAGACGGATATTGAAATTCAAAAAGGGAATTTCGCATCCTGGTGGGAGAATAAGCAACGCGAAGATCAATATGAATTATCACAAAATGAGAAACTCAGAAAAGAAGCTAAGCGTTTGAAAGAAGCGATGCTTAGAACAGCAGAATGGTCCGATGATGTGGAAAAGTCAAAGTATCGCAGTCACAACACCAAGGTCAATGCTCGTGAGTCTTTTGACCGCGGCTATATCGGGCA
>DHGC01000107.1:45056-45510 GCA_002402585.1 Erysipelotrichaceae bacterium UBA4808
CGGGGAAATCCACAATCCTGAATATTCTACTGGGTAGAATAATTCAAAGCAAAGGACAAGTCTATCTAAATAAAGATTTAAAAATCTCTAATGTCGAACAGGATGCAAGCTTTCTAAGTGGTTCATTGAATCATTTTATTGAAGCAGAAGACTGTGATGAACCACTCTTTAAGGCGATTTTGAGGTAGATGGATTTTGAACGAAACCAGTTTGACATCCCCATGGAGAATTACAGTGAAGGACAGAAGAAGAAAGTATTGATTGCGAAATCTTTGTCTCAGTCTGCTCATCTGTATCTATGGGATGAGCCTTTGAATTTCATTGATGTGCTTTCGCGTATACAAATTGAAGATTTGATTCTTGACTATCGACCTACAATGATTTTTGTGGAACATGACCAAATGTTTGTTGAAAAAATTGCGACAAAAATTATCGCGAATTATTAAAGTAAATT
>DHGC01000003.1 GCA_002402585.1 Erysipelotrichaceae bacterium UBA4808
TAACAAAAAAACAAGCGATTTTATTTCGCTTGTTTATAAACACATTTCGAATATTTTCTCGACATCTTCTGGTTTCAAGGTGATGAATCCTTTTATTTCTTTTCCACGACACGCTCTGTCCGCCATTGCCTTAAAGTGGGTGCGATCGATGCCAATCTCAGTAAATGTTTTCTGTAAGCCTAAGGTTTCAAAGAAGAATGTTTCTAAGCTTTGGATACTGCGTTCTGCGATTTCCATAGGTTTTAGTGTTTTATCAATCCCAAAGACTTCCACACCAAAACGTACAAAGCGTGATACTGTTTGATCATTCAAACAATAACGCAAGAAACGTGGTGTCCGTTGAGCCAAACCCAAACCATGTGTGATGTCATAGAAAGCCGAAAGTTCATGTTCCATGGGATGCACAGACCATGCTTGTCGTTTGCCACCATTTAAGAAACCATTGATTGCCCACGAGGGTACCCAGCCATTCTGGTGAAAATGCCATGTGTTTCTTTGCGACACTAAACGCTATGATGAACGTTCCATGATCGTAAACATCGGTTGGTTCCATGCGAAGTATTTCTGCAATGGAGGGAAAGTCTTAGAAACATGCTCAAGGACTTCACTGAATCGTTGACGATGTTCAAGATTGGGAATCTCATCGATAAATGTTTGAAAGATGTCCATCTAAAAATCTCCTTTTATCCATTATAAAACATTCATACAGCTTAATGGATTTTACGCTCTAACCGTTAGAGACTGTTGGCATTAGATCTGTAAGTTCAGATCGTAATGTTTCAATCATCTTCGATAATTCTTCATTAGTGGGCCGAAATCGATCATTCCAAAGTTCTTCTTTAGGCAACCACCACACAGGACCTGGTTCATGTGTGTCTCCATTCTTACGCGGAAAGAGATGCCAATGAAGATGTGTCTCCCCATTGCCCAGGGATTCGATGTTCATCTTATCCGCATGAAACGCGCGGTGAATCGCTTCACTGACGATACTCATTTCTGTGAGATGTTTCACGCGCAATGGCATATCCAACTGATGAAGTTCATAGACATGGTGTTTGCAGAGAAACAAGGTATATCCATGGATCCGTTGATGGTCACCCATTACGACGTAACCCGTTTCCAGCTCTGTGACGAAATAAGGATTGGTATGCTCTTGAATCATTTGAATCCGTTCACAAACGCCGTACATCTACTTGTCCTCATCTAATCGAAAACAAATGTATTTTCGATCTTCAAATATCTGATTCAATTGTTTCGCTTGATAGATAGCCTCTTTATAGAAGGTAAAACCACACTTTTCGATGACACGTCGTGATTGCGCATTGTGTTTGAAATGGCCAACTGTGAATGCATCAAGTTTCCAATGTTCAAAGCCATATCTAAGTACCGCATTAACAGCCTCTGCCATCAAGCCTTGACCCCAGTATGACTTCGCCAAGACATAACCAATTTCTTTTACGTTTAACTCTTCTAAATCTGGGTCTTCATTCGCCCAAGACCGATGGA
This sequence comes from Erysipelotrichaceae bacterium UBA4808, assembly GCA_002402585.1. GTDB lineage: Bacteria > Bacillota_I > Bacilli_A > Erysipelotrichales > Erysipelotrichaceae > UBA2212. The sequence goes on from DHGC01000003.1 coordinate 1,507, forward strand.
TGCCCAAGGAACCAATTACCCTTTGTGTTTCCAGACAAACAATCGCAAAGACCTCTTTTTTATCCACAAATTCTTGAAGGATCTTTTTTGTAAGTTCGATATCAGTGTGGTGAGGCCAACCGGCCATCTCACCGACGCCCTCTACCGATGCATAGGCATAGAGATCATCAAGATCCGTTGTTTCAAAGGGTCTTAACAACAGTCTTTCCGTTCTAAGTTGTGTGTCTTTAACTGAGATATTGATATCCATAGTGCTTCTCCTATCTTGCATGTTATATTCTAGAAACCGCTTCGAAATTTGCTTATCTTGTTCATTCTTACTTGTTTACGGAATAAAACGTAAGGTATCTGGTGAAGCAAACACTTCACTTTCAGGTGTACGAATGATCATGTGTTCAATGACTTCACTCTGTTTTCGAGCATATGCGGTTACATCACGGATAAGCGTACCATCACTGGTCATGCGTTCTTCTTCAACAAGCATGTATTGAGTTGTTTCTTGAAGATTGATTTCACTTGTCTCCATCATATCCGTTTCCATAAGCTTAGTATGATCTTCATTCAACTCAATAAGCTTCAGACTCAACAACCTATTTATTGGGACATATTCTAAATCAAAACTGAGTGACTCTGATGTTTTCAGACCATTGATTTCGCTATCTTTACTAAAACCAAAATTGACACTTGCCGTCCCATCGCCATTCAAGCCGATTCCATTCATAGCGTTGCCAATTACAAAGGTTTCATCCGCAGTTTTAATAATTTCGTAATGATTGATGACAACACCAGATTCTTGCATCAAAACCGGAACTTTAGCCGTAAATGTGTTCCTGACCATCTCATCTGTCACATGAACATCCATCAAACTATCATAGAATTTACCAGAGACGATGCTTTCGACATAGCTTGCCCCATTCTTCTCATGTTTATTGATCAATGCGTACGTCTGCGTATGATCACTTGTATCCAAAACAGTCCCCTGAATTAACATGGATTCTGTCGTGATATAGATACCGATGATCTCACATTCTTGTTTCACAAGCATTTCAGGTGCCTTTGCCAGCGTGCAGCCACTTAAGACAAGCATCCATAAAACGGATATTATTTTAGTCTTCATCATCAACCTCCAAGTTGCCATCAAAGGACAGAATGTCTTCCACATTGCAATGCAGAAAATAACAAATTCGATTCAAAGTATTGAAACGAATTCCTTTAACGGAACCCGTTCTCAACAGCGACATATTTGCTTCGGTAATGCCAACTTTTTCGCACAACTCTTTCGAGGTCATATGATTGCGCCTTAGTTGATCTTCGAGGGTAACACGGATTGCCATTAAACAAATCCTTCGTTCTCACTTTGAAGCTTGATGGCACGTTTCAACAAATGCATCACAAAGAGGATCGTTATGGAGAGTATCAGTTCAATCCAAGGAAAACTGAACGTAAAGTGAGCACTCTTTTGATTCGTAAACAAGATCAATTGGTACAAGTTATAAACTAATGGAATGATGAACATTCCATAGACTGCTTGACCATTCTTGCTTGTAATCTTTTCTAAAAGTGGATGGAGATCTGTCGAGAAACCTTCTTTCCCATAACGACCGATGAGTTCAGTGATGTTTGGTATAAGTCGGATAAGCAAGACCATCGGTAAAAGTTGTGCAAAGAGTTGAATCAAGGCATTGAACCACTCAGGTTGAAATACTTGGAAAGTGGGATCCAACACCAAAGCACTTAGAACACCTATTAACGCTAAGCCAAGATATGCAAGCGACCAAAGGAAGGTTTGAAATAGACGAATCAAGCGTTCTTCACTTTGAATCGGCCAATGGAGTGAAATCAATAACAGTACGATGAACAAAACCAAGGATATCGAAATCAAAGTCGAGTGCATTTGGACTTGTAGTTCAAAATCAATTCCAGAAATGGGTGATATGAACAGGTGATTCAAACTCCCATAAACGGATAAGGCTATAAACGCGCCCATTAAGATCGCGATCCAAAAGCTTAAGCGATGCTCATTATATTTCGTTTTCAATAATTTCAAGCTTAAAATAGGCAGAAAACTCACAGCGATATAAATCAACCAAGCAAAAAAATTCCCCACACTTGAAGAAAGTGAAAGATTCGCCAGTTGATCCAGGCCAAAGTCTAAAGGTTTTCCAATCAACCAAATGCTTTCAAACTGAATATCACGATGAACGAATTCACTTGTGATGAACCAAGCAAGCAAGAAAACAAATACGAAGCTCCACTTGACGATCGTGTTCTTTTTCATCCAACCTCCGATTATTGTTTTACAATAATTTTGATTCAAGTATAGCACATTATTATTGTTTAACAATAATTATTTGATTACCTACATTC
>DHGC01000033.1:0-15027 GCA_002402585.1 Erysipelotrichaceae bacterium UBA4808
ATCAATGCCTGCTTTTCGTAAAGCGATATTCAATTGTTCACCTACTGAATTGATGCCATCTAAATCTGGAAGCAATACACCTGTTCGCCATGAAGAACGAACGATGACGCCATAGCGTTTAGGATCCAACTGACTTTTATTTACAGGTTCCGCAGGGTTTAACACATCAACACTGATTTCCAAATCTTCAAGTTCTTCTTCAGTGACTGGATTGAAACGTGGATCCTTTGAACAGGCTGAGATGGCATTGTGAATGATCTCATGCATCAAATTACTTTGGTTTGGTTGAAGCGTCCCGATACATCCTCTTAATTGATTCTGTTTATGAAGTGATACGAAACATGCGGCTTGCATGTGGGAATCAATGGATTTCACCATGCTTACATCGATGATGGACTGATCATTAACGTAGTGCTCAATGGCTTTCCGTGCCAATGCGACAAGCGGATCCAAGACATGGATGCTTGCACATAGATAACCGACACCGAAAGGTGCTTCATAGGACAATACCTCAGATTTGATTTCCAATGTATCCATGACCCCTGCTAAGACGAGCAGTGAACGATACCCACATTCACCAGCCTCATGACATTGATTGGAAGGTAAATCAAATAATTCATCGAAGTGGTTCGAAGCTAAGATATGCTTGATTTTTTGATCAAAGCGAGGTCCATCTGGATTAAATCCATAGGGACCATCTGCTTTCAATCGATGCGATAAATCACCACTTGCAATGAATACCGTCTTACGCTTCAATTGATTGGCACTACGTTGAATCGCTTTGCCAAGTTCACGATGATGTTCACGATTGAGACCGGAGATGCCGATACGTACGAGCTTGAAATCCGTATAGGTTTCTTTGATGAGTGCCAATGGAACGATGGATCCATGGTCCAATTCCATAACACTGGGTCTGACATCTGGATCAAGCTTGATGAGTGCATCATTGAATTCCTCATCAATGGGGTAGGCATACCGCAACTGTGGCGTATTGAAACGACTCATGTCGCCAACATCTTCTGTTCCTTGTGCAAGAAAAAAACCATCTCGAAACATCGGCGCATGGGGCGATACCAAAACAATGGTTTCAGGCTTGATGCGTGCGATCTCGTTTGCGATGGTTTGATAGGCTTCAATCGTATGTTGTATTTTATGCTCTTCCCCACGTCCGATTTCTGGCAACATCAGGGGTGGATGTGGAAGGGCGCATGCGTAATGGATGCTCATATCAAATCCTCCTCTATCTACCTACAGTATAGAACGATTCGAAATAAGCGCAATTAAAAAAGTGTCTATGCGATTAGACACTTCTATTACAACTGTTTGGTGACTTCAATCAACACATCTTCAATCTTTTGAGCGAAAGCTGTTAGTTCTGGATTGTTCATTAACTTTATCAATGCAGTTGGACGAACCATCTCAACACTTACACCCTTATCGTCTTCACGAACGATAAACTTACAAGGTAAGAAATTCACTGCCAAGGGATCGATGGTGTACACTTTATAGGCTTCGATAGGATTGCATACATCTAAAATGGTGATACGTCCTTCAAACGGTAAGCCTTTTGCGACAAACTTATCCGATAAGGGGATTGTCGATAGAACACCAAATTGATGTTCCGTTAATGCCTTTGTAAGATTGATGATGGTTTCTTCAAATGTCTTTGTGGATTGGGTAATATGAAACATGGTATGACCTCCTGTTTAGCTCAGTTTAGCACTTTGCTTTAGAATTACACGTCAAATGCTCAGAATGAACACAGTCACTTGAAGCAAAAACTAAAGTGCTGATGATTATAGCTGTGGTATAATAACTCAAGTTTTAAGGAGGATGACTATGGCAATCGGAATTACGGTACTCAATCAGGTCTTGATGATGTTTAGTTTGATGTTGGTAGGTTTTGTGCTCTATCGCAAGGGACTCCTTAATGAAAGTGGTACACAGCAAATGTCTACCATTTTGCTTCAGGTCTGTACACCCGCTGTCATCATCACATCCTTCAACATTCAGTTCAGTATCGATATCCTTAAAGAAATCGGGATTGCTTTTGTCTTAGCTTTATCCTCAATTTTATTAGGCTTAATCATTGCACGTGTCATTTATCGTAAAGAACATCGCATCGCGCAATTTGCCGTCGCATTCTCCAATGTCGGCTTCTTTGGCATCCCTTTGGTCACCGGTTTGTTGGGCATTCAATATGTCATCTATCTTTCTACCTACATCCTTGCGTTCAACCTCTTGTCTTGGACAGTCGGTATTTATTTGATTACTGGAGACAAGACTGCCATGAAGTTCAATACCTTCTTCAAAACACCCGCATTCATCGGCATGATTCTAGGTTTCGTTATTTTTTTAAGTCCATTTAAATTAACGGGTTTCGTTCAACAATCCTTCACTTCGATTGGTTCTATCAATACGCCCGTTGCGATGCTTGTCTTAGGCACCTATCTTGCAAAGAGCAAGCTGATCGATATCTTTAAAAATAAACATGTCTATCAAATCGCGTTCTATCGTTTGATTCTGATACCCATCATTGCACTCCTTGTTCTTAGTTTATTGCCCATGATTCGTCCTGAAGTAAGATTGGTCTTGCTTATCGCTTCCAGTGCGCCAAGTGCGACAATCCTAGCTATTTTCTCCCAACGTTTCGGCCATGATTATGCGTACGGGGCTCAAATCATCAGTTTTACGAATCTGATGTGTCTGATTACGATTCCCATCGTCCTAACGAGTGCATATGCCTTATGGTTTTAAAAAGAGCTCGATTGAAGATATCTTCATCGGGCTCTTTTACTTTATGCTTCAAATTGTGAATTATAGAGCTGTTGATAGAAGCCACCCTTATCCATCAGGCTAAGATGGGTACCCTGCTCAACAATATTTCCATCTTTCATGACCAGGATCAAATCGGCATTGCGGATGGTACTCAATCGGTGGGCAATGATGAAACTGGTACGATTGTGCATCAGTTTATCCATTGCTTTTTGAATCAAGACTTCTGTACGGGTATCTACGGATGAAGTTGCTTCATCCAAGATCAAAATCTTTGGATTGGCTAAGAACGCACGCGCGATTGTCAACAACTGTTTCTGTCCTTGTGAGATATTGCTTGCCTCTTCATTCAAAGCATACTGATAGTTATTCGGTAGGGTATGAATGAAATGATCCACATAAGCTGCTTTACTGGCTGCTTCGACTTCTTCATGTGTCGCATCCAATTTACCATATTTTAAGTTGTCTTCGATGGTTCCATTGAACAACCACGTATCTTGAAGCACCATTCCAAACAAGCTTCTAAGCTCATTGCGTTTGAAATTTCGCAAATCATGATCATCGACTTTGATTTTACCTTGATTGACATCATAGAAACGCATCAAGAGTTTGACCATCGTGGTCTTACCCGCACCCGTAGGTCCTACGATTGCCACTTTCTGACCTGGTTTGATCTTAGCACTGAAGCCATTGATTACAGGTTTATCTTCATCATAGCCAAAGACCACATCTTCAAAACTGACATCACCTTGAATGTTGGTGATGGAAACAGGATTCTGGATGTCTTCCACTTCTTCTGCTTCAGCCAAGAAGGCAAAGACACGTTCAGCAGCCGCAGCTGTAGATTGTAACGTATTGCTTATTTGTGCAGTTTGAGCAATCGGTTGAGTGAAGTTACGTACGTATTGCAGGAAGGCTTGGATGTCCCCAACACTGATGACACCGTTGATGGCTAAGATGCCTCCTTGGATGCTTACAGCCACATAGCCCAGATTGCCTACAAACTGCATCAAAGGCATCATGATGCTGGAGAAGAATTGACTTTTCCAGGCGGATTGATACAGCTCATTGTTATAGGCATCAAAGGCTTCGAGGGATTGTTTTTCACCATTGAAGGCTTTCATGATCACATGCCCCCCATACATTTCTTCCACATGGCTGCTGACCTTACCGAGTGCGGCAGCCTGAAGTCGGAATTGCTTCTGCGAGAATTTGACGATGATCATGATCAACACAAAGGACAATGGAAGAATGATCAAGGTGACCAAGGTCATCTGCCAACTGATGGTGAACATCATAATCGCAACCCCAATGACCGAGGTCAAAGACGTAATCATTTGAGTTAGATTCTGTTGGAGTGTACTGGTTATGGTGTCCACATCATTGGTGATGCGGCTTAACACTTCACCATGCGGGGTCTTATCAAAGAATCTCAAGGGGAGACGATTGATCTTGGTTGAGATGTCTTTTCTGAGCTCATATCCAATCTGTGTCGCCACTTTGGACATGATGAAACCCATGACAAAAGAGAAGAACGCGGCGGCAATATACATCAACAACAACCAGAAGATGATATTTCCTATGTAATCAAAATCGATGCTTGCATTCGGTACTTGTTGGAGTTTTTGCATGACCCCTTCAAATAATTTGGTTGTGGCTTGACCGAGAATCTTCGGCCCAAAGATGGTAAAGGTTGTACTGACAATCGCCAAAAAGAAGACAATAATAAAAGCAAGATTGTATTTCGATAAACGTTTGATGAGTTTAGCCATCGACCCTTTAAAGTCCTTGGCCTTCTCACCCCCTCGCATCATAGAGCCCATTGGACCCCCATGTCCGGGACCAGCTGCACGGGGTTTAGATTGTTTATTTTCAGACATGTGCAAGTTCCTCCTTGGACATTTGTGAGAATGCGATTTCTTGATAGACGTCACAGTTCTGCATGAGTTCGTCGTGTGTACCACAACCCACGATCTCACCATCATTCAAGACCAAGATTTGGTCCGCATGGAGAATGGTGGAAATACGTTGCGCCACGATGATAAGTGTCTTATCGGCATACTCACGTTGAAGTGCTTGACGCAATAAGGCATCCGTCTTGTAATCGAGGGCTGAGAATGAATCATCATAAATAAAAATATCTGGATTCTTGATCAAAGCTCTAGCAATGGAAAGACGTTGTTTCTGACCACCCGATACATTGGATCCACCTTGGCTGATGGATTCTTGATAATGATCTGGTTTCTCTTCCACAATACTTCGAGCTTGAGCGACATCAATGGCTTTATCCAAATCAGCTTGACTCGCATCTTCTTTGGCATAGCGCAGGTTGGATTCAATGGTTCCTGTGAAAAGAACTGCTTTCTGAGGTACATAACCAATCCGATCACGGAGATCGACTTGTTTAACCTTACGTACATCAACCCCATTGACCATCAATGAACCTTGCGTCACATCATAGAAACGTGGAATCAAATTAATTAAGGTTGATTTACCCGAACCGGTTGATCCGATGATGGCCGTGATTTCACCCTTTTTAGCCGTAAAGTTGATGTTCTTTAGAACACAATCATCCGCATTGGGATAACTGAAACAGACATCTTTGAATTCAATGACACCTGTTTGATTGGGGTCGAAACTTTGAGTTTCTTTAGGATCCACGATGGTCAGTGGCATATCCAAGACTTCATTGATTCGCTTAGAAGAGACAGAAGCACGTGGAATCATGATGAAAGTCATTACGATCATCATGAAAGACATGATGATTTGCATGGAGTATTGCATGAAGGCCATCATATCACCAACTTGCAAGGCCCCTAAATCAATTTGTTTCGCACCAAACCAAACGATCATCAAGGTCACGCCACTAAAAATGAAGTTCATGATGGGCATCAAGATGGCCATGGTACGGGTGACAAATAAATTTATCTTGGATAGATCTTTATTGGCTTCATCAAAACGTTTTTCTTCATGACGTTCTGTTTTAAAGGCACGTACAACCATTAAACCGGTTAGACTTTCACGTGCCACAAGATTGACTTTATCAATCATCTTTTGGATTTGAGTGAACTTTGGTAGTACGACAACAAACATGCCTAGAATCAAACCTAGGATGACCACCAAAGCCAAGCCAATGATCCATGTCATATCCGCATTGGAGTTCATGACATTCATGACAGCTCCATACGCTAGGATGGGTGAGTAGAAGAGGGTTCTAAACATCATTACGATCAACATTTGAAGTTGGGTGATGTCATTCCCGGTACGTGTGATGAGGGATGCGGTGGAGAATTGATCGAATTCCACATTGGAGAAACTTTCAACTTTTCCAAAGACATCACGACGAATATTACGCGTTACTTTTGCGGCCATGCGTGCAGATAATAGGCCAACCAAAATGGTGATCACGGCACTCATGAGTGCAAACAACAACATATCAACACCAATCTTAACAATCGCATTGATCTGCATCTTCTCAGTATCTAAGCCAATGGCTTTATATTCAGCCAGAACCGCAACACTGGCACTCTGATTGAGCATGTCTTCACTCATGGAAGCAAAGCGTTGATCGATGTTTGCTAAGAACGTCTGACGAATCGTTACGTCCATGTTTGCCAAGGCTTGATAGATCGTCACATTCGGTGGTAACTGAAACATTGAAGTATCGATCTGTCCTTCATCGATTGCATAAGTCACGAGTAAAGGTTTCGCAATGATGGCTGCGACTTGATCGCGATCCGCATCTTTATTCAATAAGTAGAGTCCTTCTTCCACAAAACCTTGAAGGATTTCTGGATAAGACGCATTCTCTTCTGTGACCAGAAAATAGTTATTTCTTAAAATAGTTTGATCATCGTCATTGATGAAGAGTAAAAGCTTATCGAACTGTTCCTCACGAATCACTTCGATTGCCGCATCTTCGACACCACCTCGCGTGATTCCGACGTTGACGATTTGCGACATCAATTCTGGTAATTTGAGATCTGCACGTGTCTGGAAATACAAGAGTCCCAAGACGATTAGAATACTTACCCAGAAACGTTTTAAATATTTGAATAGTAGTTTAATCACAGGCGTTATCCTTCTCTTTCATCCACACTTCATTCATAAAGGCTGAAGCTTTGCCTACAATGCGAATCAATTCTTTTGTATCTTCTTCACCGAGATGTTTGACTAAAGCAAGCACACCGGCATTGAAATGTAGCTCGGATTTGTCCAAGAACCTCATTCCTTTGTCCGTCAAACGAATGTATACAACGCGGCGATCGGCTTCACTTCGCATGCGTTCCACATACGCTTGTTTAACTAAGTTATTGATCAAGGGGGTAATGGTAGGTGGTGCTAGATTCAAGACGTTTGCCAAGTCACGAAAAATGATACCTTTGGGATTGATTTCACAGGCTATCTTGATTTGCATCAAGGTAAACATCTCACTCTTTCGAATGGGCATTTTGGGCATGTTGGAATGCCCTCGTTTAATGTGTTGAAAAGTTTGGATGAGTTGTGCGACGAGTTCTTCTTGATGGTCCATTGAGCTCCTTTTTAATTTTGATTACAAATAGTTTTGTATCAAAACTACTACAGTCTATGCCTATTTTAAAGGCTTGTCAATTCTTTTGAATTCACTTTAAAATAAACACTGTACATTTTAATGGTTTAGCTTAAAATGAGAAACAGAGGATTCAGGAGTATAGCATGAACAATCATCATAAAATACCCTTTACCCGCCGTTTATCACCACTCATTTTGATTCTAAGTATCGGACTGAGCATCGCTGGCGCTTCTTTCCCGTTTATCGTGATAACCTCTTAATCGCTTCGGTATGGAAAGGCAATGACCTTGTGACACTGTTTGTCGCATGTCCACTGTTGCTTTACGCGCTCTTGAATCTAAAACAAGACTTACTTAGACTACAAGTACTTTGAGTACAACTATTTCTTTTATCTCTATGGGGTTACTTTCAATGTCTTGTTTTTTTCCATATCTTAATCTTCATTCTAAGTTTACTTAGTTTCATCTTTGGTCTTGTGGATTTGGCTTTAAGCATTAAGACAAATCTATATCTTTCACTATCAAAAAGAACTTTATTGATCTCACGTTCATTCTTAATTTTCTCCAGTAAACTTATGGCTTAGCCTGGATCGCTTTATCCATCAGTTACTGATTCACACAGACTGTACCCTTGTCCATCACTCAAACAGGCTATATAACAGGCGTGATCTTTGCGACAGATTTGATTTCTTAGTCATACCATTATTACTTTCTGCCATCTTCTTATTCAAGAAACAGCTGTTTGTATTTTATTGATGCCTATCATCTTGGCCAATTGTGTTCTTTATCCATTGGTCTTTGTGGCTTCAGGTATCGTCGCTTATTTGTACTCACAGAGTTTAGGACGCACTGACACCGATTTATTTATTATTGGGTTTAGCTTCACTTTGGGTTCTACTTCGATTCAAGTATAAATAGCACTGTACTATGATAATTTTATGCAAGACATCTTTATTGTTAGCTTGATTGGTTATTTATTTGGAAACATTCAAGCCACGTATCTCATCACGAAATATTTTAAGAAAACGGATATCCGAACTTATGGGTATGGTAATGCGGGAGCTTCGAATGTTGTGGAGTCCTTTGGGATAAAATACGGCTTGCTTGTCGCATTGATCGACATCCTTAAAGCTATCTTATCAATATTACTAATAAAGTCACTTTACTCGATAACATTGAGTTCCAATCCGACACTGCTCTATCTTAATGGGTTTAGCGTCATTTTAGGTCATGTATTTCCTTATCATATGAACTTCAAAGGAGGCAAAGGAACCGTATCTTTGATTGGTGTCCTCTTTGGAATCAATTTCTTCTATGGATTGCTTGGGCTGATCATCATCATTCTCGGTACTTACATTACGGATCGCGTAGCTTTAGGAACAATTGGCTTGACCCTCTATTGGATTCTTCTAACTCAATATTTAAACCTCGGTTTGAAACCTTTGTTAATCAGTATTCTCATGTGTCTCTTAAGCCTTTATCTTCATCTACCCAATTACAAACGTATCCTAAATAATACAGAAGGAAGACTCTCCAGTGTTTTAAAGAAAAAGGCCAATTGATTTGGCCTTTATACACGTTTGGATAAATTTTTGAATCGCAAGAAATTCAGAAGGAAGAGTAAGATGATACTGACGAAGATTCCAATATACATGAATTCAGGTGTTAAGATTCTTCCAAACACCTTCAAATCCACCCCTTGAAAATAGCGATATTCACTTAACATCTCCCCTGGTGCGTTCTTAAATACGGTATCGAGGATTGGACTTAAATAGACTTGCCTTAATAAACTTGCGCCAAGAGAAACAGGAAGAATATTGAACAAGTTTTGGACAAAGACTGGCATGATGCCCATTGGCATGTATGCGCCTGTCACAAAGCCAATGAAGGTTCCTACCATGGAGTTGACGACACCATAAGTATTCTGTGTTTTAACCCAAGAGGCAATGTATAGACTCAATAGAGCTGAGGAGATGATCAATAAGACGATGATGCCTAAGGATTGAAGGATTTGCTCAAAATTCAACCATGGACCGCCCTTCAGCTTAACAATCACGATGCTTAGAGCGAACATACATACACTGATGAAACTCGTAATGATGATGCTTGAAATTAGATACGAAAGAATCAATTGTGTTCTTTTTAGAGGTGATACTAAGAAATCATTGAGGTTCTCACCCTGTGCATCATCCACCAAACGACCCATGTTTCCAAGGGAGAGAGTGATGCTTGCAACGGCAATCAATCCCGGCAACATCCATGCGTAAACCAAGGCATCAATCTCTGGAATATCCATTTGAATCATGGAGCGAATGTTTTGAACTTGAATGTCCCCTAAAAACAAGACATACAAACCTAAGATGATGATAACGGATAAGAACGAGAAGAATACCAATGCTTTATCTCTTAAGAAGAGACGAAGATTACGGACACTTAGTGCCATTATTTTACGCATGATCATCCTCCCGGATGTTTTGCCCTGTTAATGCTAAGAAGACCGTGTCCATTGTCCCTTCGACCACTTCGAATTGCTCAATCTTACTGCGATGTTCATCCAGTAATTTGAAAGCTTCTTTACTTTCTTTTAAGATGACTTCAAATCCATCATTGGTCGCATGAAAGGTATAGCCCAAAGTTTCAATGTCCTGAGCCTCAAGTGATTGGGACTTGATGCGCAATAAGGTTGGCGCATACTGTATTCTTAATTCACGTGGCGTTTTCACTTCTAAGATCTGACCATGATCGATGATGCATACACGATCACATTTAGACGCTTCTTCCATGTAGTGGGTGGTTAAGAAGATGGTCATTTTATGCTTGATACGAAGATCTTCGATGTAGGTCCATATATTGTGTCGTGTTTGTGGATCCAAACCAGTCGTGGGTTCATCCAAGAAAAGAATCTTGGGATGATTGATCAAAGCACGTGCGATATCTGCACGTCTACGTTGTCCACCTGAAAGCTTGCCATAGGGTCGATTCAAGAATTCTTGTAAAGATAATTGTTCACTCAAATTACGAATGCGTTTCTCAATTGTAGCCGCATCCAAATCATAGAAACACGCTCTGGTATAAAGATTTTCTTTTACAGTTAAAAGCGCATCTAAAAACGATTGTTGGAATACGATTCCGATGTTGTTGCGAATCAGATCATTCTCTTCATCCAAGGTATGTTGGTTTAAAACCACTTCACCCTTGTCCTTTTTTAAAAGTGTACTAATGATATTGATTGTGGTGGACTTGCCAGCACCATTGGGACCCAGAAAAGCGAATAGCTCCCCTTCGTAGACATTCAATGTAATGTCTTTAACCGCTTCTACATTCCCATAGGATTTGGAAAGATGCGAGATCTTGATGATTTCGTTTTTCATTCATTTACTATTATATAACCTTCACAAGTTGTTTCAAGTTAAGAATGATTAAGAATGATTAACGCGATTCATTTTTAATGCATTCACATAATCCTTAGCCTAAAGCCCTAAAAAAGACACCGAAGTGTCAAATCAATTCGATGCCTGCGTTCTGCATCAAGCTTAAAGCTTGCGTATGGAATGTTTCTTTATCATGATTTGGTGATCCAAAGGTATCCACCGCTGCTTGCACAACTTTGATATTCATAGCCTTCCCAATTGTCTGTGTATAGGTCTTAAGACTTTGTGTGAATTGGAGGACACAAATATCTGTACAACAGCCCACAACCGTCACTTCTTTTAAATCAGGATTATTTATGAGGTAGTTTTGAAAATCTGGTGCGAAGAAACCATTGGTCGTATCTTTTTCAACCTTGATCATTCTATCTTCAAACACCTTCAGTTCAGGAATCAGATCACTCTCTGATGTATCTTTTAAACAATGCGGAGGATAGGATTTGAATTCCAATGAATCCAAGGTATGTGTATCTTGAAAGGATAAGACATCATTCCCCTCATCCATATGTTTCTGGATGACTTTGATGGTCTCTGGTACAATTGCTTGAATGCTTTTATCCGCTAATGGTCCTTCATTGATGAAGCCATTGATCATATCCACTACGACACAAATTTCTTTCATATTACTTCCCTTTCTTAAACGTCAAGATGATGACGGCAATAACAATCAGAATCGATGCAAAGAGTGCTTGCGTGCTCAAGCGTTCATTCGCAAAGAACCAACCCAAGCTCAAGGCTACGACAGGATTTACAAAGGCATTGGTTGAGGCGAGTGTTGGATTCACTTGTTTCAATAACCAGATATATGCGGTATATGCCAAGATCGATCCAAAGAAAATCAGATAGAACATTGCCAAAAGCGCTTTGGGTGTAATGGCAAGCCAAGCTACCGTCTGAGCTTCTTGAAGACTCAATGAAAGCATAAACAATAACATTCCACCCGTCAACATCTGTATAGAAACACTATAGAAAGACGATTTAGGCATCGCCTGATTGCGTGAGAAGAGCGAACCAAAGGACCAGGACAAGGATGCGATCAAAAGAATGATGATGCCAAGCAAATCAATGTTTTGGCTCGTATCTTGACCCTGAAACGCCATCAATGCAATCCCTAAGATCCCTAAAGATAACGCAAGTGTTTCCCAAATGCCTGGGCGTTTACGATCATTCCCTACCCAATTCAATAAACTGATCCAAATCGGAACAGCTGCGATGATCAGGCTAGCGATGGATGAAGGAACACGTACCTCCGCAAACGCGACCAAGCCATTCCCTCCAACAAGTAATAAAGTCCCAACAATGGCCGCATTACGAATCTCATTGAACTTTGGAAAAGTTTCCTTTTTGAAATAAGCAATGCTTGTTAGAATCACACCTGCTGTGAAATGCCGTATCCCTGCCATGATAAAGGGTGGAAAGGATTCCAAAGCAAATTTCATCCCAAGATAAGTACCACCCCAGAAAACATAAACGGCAAAAAAAGCAAGGATGATCAGTGTTTTAGTTTGTTTGGCGTTGCGCATAAGTGAACCTCTAAATAAATTCGATTATAACACAGTTCGAAAACTTAGATTTCAATAAAATGCCTATCCATTAATACATAATCACGCATGCGTCTAGGTCTCACAGCAAAAGTACAGAGCACGCTCTATTTCTGGTCAAAATCTTTAAGTTGGATATTCAGTGCAGTCACAGAGATTTGAAGCTCCATTAAAAGTAAAACCAATGAAACAAGTAACAAGACCACACTGAACGCAAACATCGTCTGTGCAAATTGACTTTGTTCAAGTAAAATGAGAAGTAAGCTCAAGACACTGAAGAAAAAGCTCAGACCACCGAAAACCTGCATATTGCGTATGATGCGCATGCGTTTGCGAAGATTGACCAATTGTGCGAACGTGATATCAGAGGGTTGGTTGGTATGCAGGGCATAAAGCTCACGAATCAGATTCGCGATGACCACGAAGCGATTGGTGTAGGCCAGCATCAACAACGAGATGGCTGAGAATAATAATGTAGGTGTTTGTAGTGTGAATTCCATAAGACCTCCTAGGTGTCCTAGGATAGCGAAGTTACGATGAGAGTTCAAGTAAGATGCATAGTGCATCCTGGCAAGGAGAATTGATATGAAGATCAGTTTTATCGGTGCAGGTAATATGACCCAAGCTTTTCTAAAAGGACTGGACCGTTCTTTCTTTGAACATGAAGTCTGGGTAAGTAATCGCAGTCAGGCTAAATTTGATATGTTAGATTATCCAAACATCACCACTAGCTTGGATAACCACAAGGCTATCCAGAATGCGGACATCATAATTCTTGCAATCAAGCCCCAACAGATGTTTGAACTACTTGAAGCATCACGTATGGATATCAAATCGAATGCGATCGTCATCAGTCTGGCGGCAGGTCTAAGCATGCGTCAACTTGAACGATGGATGTTTCCAGAAGTAAAGCTGATTCGCTTCATGCCCAATACCGCAATCGCATTAGGCATCGGATCGATTGCTGTTTGTAATAATCAAAATGTCGATGCTTCTGAGTTGATTTTAGTTAAGGAATTATTTAAACCGTGTGGAAGTCTTATTGATATCGATGAAAACCAATTTGAATTGTTTATCGCCGCATCTGGTTCAGGTATCGCTTTTGTTTATCAAATCATGGAAAGCTATATTCAAATAATGAAAGAATTGGGATTGAATGAAGCACAAGCGAAATCAATGATCATAGATACATTTATTGCGGCAAGTTCGATGGCAAAGATCAATCCAGATTTAGAGGATTTGATGAACCGTGTCGCCTCAAAAGGTGGAACCACAATTGAAGGTTTAAACGTTCTACGAGCATCAAAATTAAACGATATCTTAATGGATATGTGTCAAAAAACAATTCATCGTTCGCAACAACTCAGTGAAGAACTTCAAAAGTGATTGAAGTTCTTCTTTTTTTTGTTAAACTTAACTCTAAAAGGTGGTGGGTCCGTGCATTTCGTTACGCTTAAGAAAGCATTTCCATATACATTACCTGTCTTAACAGGCTATTTGTTTTTAGGTTTTAGCTATGGTGTCCTTATGAATAAAACAGGTTTTTCTTTGTTTTGGACATCCTTGATAAGCCTTACGGTATTTGCAGGTGCAATGCAGTTTGCGGCGATTGCACTACTTGTGTCTACTTTCAATCCACTGTCCACATTTTTGGTTTCTCTACTTATTAATATCCGTCATCTTTTCTATGGCATGTCTATACTTGATAAGTATGCGAAGAGTGGAAAGAAACGTAGCTTTCTTATTTTTGGTTTGACCGATGAGACTTTTTCAATCAATGCGGCTATCATTCTTGAAGATGGTGTAAATAAGAAGTTGTTCTATTTTTATGTGACCCTTTTGAATTATCTCTATTGGAACATTGCCTCAATCTTAGGTCATCAATTGTCTTTCTTGATTCCAGATACCATCAAAGGCTTTGAGTTCGTGTTAACGGCATTATTCTTTGTGCTATTTCTTAATCAATGGGAAATCAAAGCACATCGTTTGTACCTTGTGATTGGTTTTGTCTGTACACTTATCGCTTTCTTACTTGTTGGAAGAGCACAATTCTTATTGCTTGCGATGGTGTTGATCTTGATTGCCATGGGGATTGAGACAAGGTGGAGGTCATCCCGATGAGTATGATACAACTCTTCATTACAATCTTGATGATGGTCATTGCGACACAATTGACACGTTGGCTACCCTTTCTAATCTTCCCTGAACAAAAAGCTCAACCAAAGTTGTTGAACTTTCTATCTGAACGATTGCCTTTTGCATCCTTAGGTCTTTTGGTGATGTATGCACTCAAAGACATACAGCTTACCAAAGCACCTTATGGTGCGAGTGAGCTCATTGCTCTAAGCTTTATAACTTTAATCCATACCAAGTTTCACAACACCTTGCTAAGTATTGGATTGGGTTCATTATTATACTTGTTCTTATTCAATTTCGTATTTTAAAAGGTGGAGCATCCACCTTTTGTGTAATTAATCGAGTTTTAAAGTCTTCTTGACCAATGCGACAACCTCTGCCTCATTGCTCATATTTAATGCTTTATCCGCCATTTCTTTCATTTCACTGTATTTCAACGAACGAATCATCTTACGGGATTGTAGGATACTGCTGGCACTCATGGAGAATTCATCCAAACCTAAGCCCAAAAGCAAAGGTGCAGCCATTTCTTCACCAGCCATCTCACCACACATGCCAACCCATTTGCCTTCTTTATGGCCACCATCGATGGTCAA
>DHGC01000033.1:15103-15303 GCA_002402585.1 Erysipelotrichaceae bacterium UBA4808
GCAAATTGATCCGCAAGGATCGCAGCCGCAGGAATCTCAACCATCATACCCAATTGGTAATCCTTTGAGACCGCGTGACCCTCAGCCAAGAGCTCAGCTTCGGTATCCTTAACAAACTTCTTCGCTGTTCTAAATTCATCCAAGGTCGCAATCATTGGAAACATGATGCATAGTTTACCAAAAACACTCGATCTCAACAA
>DHGC01000033.1:15316-17471 GCA_002402585.1 Erysipelotrichaceae bacterium UBA4808
CGATACCCTAAGAATGGATTCATTTCATGTGGGAAAGGCAAGTAACTGAGTTCTTTGTCCCCACCAATGTCCAACGTACGAACAACGGTTGGTCTGGAACCCATTTTCTCCAATACGGATTTATAAGCGACAAATTGATCTTCTTCACTTGGTAAAGCTTGAGCATCCATATACAAGAATTCCGTACGATAGAGCCCTACCCCTTCACCACCATTTTCCAATACTTTATCCGCATCCACAGGATTACCGATATTACCAACCAACTCGACATGGTGTCCATCCAAAGTAACACTTTCCGCATCCTTCAAAACTTTCAAACTGTTCTTAAGATCCGCATAACGTTCTGCTTTTGCTTTATAGTGTTTCAATTCATCTTCACTTGGATTGATCAAAACGACCCCATCCAAGGCATCCAACACAATCACATCCCCGTGATTGACATGGTCCAACAAGCCAGTAATTCCAACCACAGCTGGAATTTCCAAACTACGCGCCATAATCGCACTGTGTGAAGTACGGCCACCAATCGCAGTCGCAAAACCCTTTGTAAAGGCTTTATTCAATTGCGCAGTATCCGAAGGCGTCAAGTCATGTGCGACGATTACGACTTCTTCTTGTATCAAGGAGAGGTTCGCAAGTTCATATCCCATGATATGGCAACTTAGACGATAGCTGACATCTTTGATATCCGCAGCACGTTCTCTAAAATAAGCATCTTCCATTGATTCAAACATGTTTATGAACATGCCACTGACTTCTTGACATGCGAACTCGGCATTGATGCCTTCAGATTTGATCATTTCAATCATTTGACCTGTAAATTCAGGATCCTGTGTAACCATCAAGTGGGCATCGAAAATCGCCAAATCATCATCCGATAAACGACCGACTGCTTTCTCTTTGATTGTTTGTATGTCATTCCGTGTTTTGACAAGCGCTTCTTCAAACTTAAGCAATTCTGGTTCCACTTCCACATTTCTACGTGAGATGTTCAATACTGGTTGGACCAGTTTATATGCCTTCGCTACTACTACACCACTGCTCGCCGCAATCCCTTTTAACATGTGTTTCCTCCTTAGTTGGCTTAAAAGAGTAATCTAATTAACAGGGATATCATACCATTATTTCAAAGTGTAGACAATTGATAAAGCGTCTCAGCGCAGCCTCCTTGATGCGATAATAACTGGTTCTTGAATAATACTCCATCCACCAGTTTTTCTCTAATTGATCGATATAATCCGCCTGCAGAATCCGTTTTTCTTCGATCGTTAGAAATTCTAAAGCACAATCAATCGTGAAACAATAGGCATCTTCTAGGTTCTTATCTGTGGTCTCCTTTACCATCAACCCAAATTCCTGAAGTTTCTCAATTGTTTGTGATTTGCGATAATGTTCCAAATGGAACTTCGCTAAAATACACAACTCTTTGAACGTGAATTTTTTCATACTATACTGTACGTATTCACTTTAAATGTTCCTAAAAAAAACAGTCAAATTGACTGATTTTTTTGATTTTTGATTACTTTTAAACGAATAAAGCCTTCGCGTTCCTTTTCTTCCAAGGATTCCGCAATGTATTTGATGTCACTCTCAAGATTTGGAATGACGATATTGCGTAATGCATTCGCACGCTTTTGTGTTTTTTGAATGGCTCGTGCCAAGCGATAAATCGATGTATCAATTTCTGCCAAGACAATCGTCAAACGTTTTGCAATGATGTATTTGATGGTCGCTTCATCCAAACGCGAGTTGGATTCTTCAAAACCATACTCAAGGACGACATCCGTCTCATCAAAACTTACTATGGGAATCTCAACCCCCATGACACTTCGATAAACGATCTTGATGCCTTCTTCGATGGTAATCGCATTCGCAATCTCACTCACGACCCCTAAGGAGATGTTCGCTTGTTGGAGTGCGATATAAGCCTCCGCATACGCTTCCGTTAGGTTGTCACGCAGATATTTGACCTTGTCAACCAAGTTCATCATTTCGCGAATTAAAACGTTCCGCTTACGATCCATCAGGTCATACCCTAATTTCGCGAGTTCAAGCGACTTTTTACTGTGAATGAGATTTCCTTTTGTGGGAGACGGTCTAAGATTTGCCATGCCTATGCCTTTCTAAAGATTTCGTCGAGTTGTCCGGATTCAAG
>DHGC01000033.1:17532-18230 GCA_002402585.1 Erysipelotrichaceae bacterium UBA4808
GGTATCTTCCATACTGCGATTGGTCTCAAAACCTTGACCCACGTAATACTTTTCAAAATAACGACCAAACGCCATGAACTTACGATCGGTGTTTGATAATTCTTCTTCACCAATAACCGATGCCAAAGCACGTGCATCCTGAACCTTCGCATAACATGCAAAGAGCTGAGTGCTCAAGCTAGCGTGATCCTTACGGGTATACCCTTCACCAATGCCATCTTTCATCAAACGACTCAAGGAAGGAAGGATACCGATGGGAGGATAGATGTTGGTTTGGTGTAGATTACGATCAAGTACGATCTGCCCTTCGGTGATATAACCTGTTAAGTCCGATACAGGATGGGTGATGTCATCATTGGGAATGGTCAAGATTGGAATCTGTGTGACAGAACCCACTTTTCCTTCAACCAGACCGGCTCTTTCGTACAACGAAGCCAAATCGGAATAGAGATAACCAGGATAACCCTTACGGCCAGGGATTTCTTCTTTACTGCTGCTGAACTCACGTAAAGCTTCACAATACGCCGTCACGTCGGTCATGATGACCAAGACATGCATATCTTCTTCAAAGGCAAGATATTCGGCTACGGTTAGAGCACAACGTGGTGTCAAGATACGTTCAATGATTGGATCATTGGATAGATTAAGAAACATGACGACTTTTTCCATGACGCCGGTTTCTTCAAAACTCCGTTTGA